>JAHWJP010000101.1 GCA_019348355.1 Actinomycetota bacterium | reverse complement strand
GACGACGTCCATGATGACGCCGCCCTTGAGCATCTCGGCCATGCCGCGCTTGACCCGGGTGGTGCCGACCTGCGGACTGTCGGAGTCGGGCTGATCACGGAAGTCGGCGGACATCGGGGTGGTTCCTCGCAGTCGGGGACAGGGCCCCATCCTACCGGCCGGTCAGGGCAGCAGCCCGCCTAGACCTACCGGCTGCAGCAGCACCCAAGTGGCGCCGCCGGGGTTCAGCGGGATGTCGACACCCGCCGGGTCGAGGAAGCGGGTGCCGCTGGCCGCGTCGGGCCGCGACCAGGTGCCGTCGATGCGCTTGCCGTCCCGCAGCACCGTGGCCGGGCCCGACCCGATCGAGACGGTGAAGGGACTGTTGTTGCCGACCGAGTCTTTGAAGGCACTCGGTCGCACCTGCACCTGCTGGATGATGACGTTGACGGGCGCCACCGCCGGCATCTGCTTGCCCTCCTGCGAGATCGCCCAGCGGTTCGTGGCCGGGTCCCAGCGTACGCCGACCGTGGACATCTTCGAGAAGGGGACCCGTCCTGTCGGCACCGGCACGCCCACCTCGGCGGGCACCCCGCCGAAGGTGAAGCCGATCTCCTTGACCGGGAACTCGCCAGGAGCCGCGGCTGCGGCCGCGGCCGCCATCCGGGCCGGGACGCCGAAGAAGTTGCGGGCGTCGCGTCGCCGTTCGGCCAGCCGGTACAACTCCGGGCGCACGTTGAAGGAGACGTCGACGACGGCTCCGGCGTCACGGGCTGCGGCCACCCGGGCGAGCACCCCGGGCTGTCCGCCGGAGAAGGCGAATGCCAGCCGGCCGTACGGCGCCAGCAGCTCCAGGTCGTTCTCCCGGACGCTGCGGATCGGCCCGATCTCGGTGTCGACGGTGTTGTCGTAGATCGCGAGGAAGCGGGTGGCTCCGCCCTCGGCGAGTTCCTGGTACATCACCGTGACGCGCTCGAGCCCACGGTGGAACGGCCGCGCGAGCACGCCGTTGTCGACCTTGATCGCGACGAGCGGACCGGCCGGCTTCGGGACGACACCCGTGAGTGGGTTCGGCGGTGGCGGTGGCGGTGGTGGCGGGGGCGGCGGCGGCGGCGGGCTCTCGGCGGCGGGGCCCGCTGCTGACGGGGCAGCCTCGGGCTCGGTGTCGGAGCCGCCGCATCCGGCGAGCAGCAGGGCGATTGTCATCAGGGCGGCGAGGGAGCGGGCAGTCACAACGAGCAGCCTACGTGCGCGGCGCCAGTAGCCGGGGCACCTTCTGACTTCCGGGGCTCACTGCGCCATCGCCGTGTCGTCGATTTCGAAGAACTGCGGCAGCGATCGGTGACCGGCCAGCCGCAGCGCGCGTGGGATACGCCGCAGCCGGATCGCCCGGGTGTCGCCCACGGCAGCGTTGTGGAACGACCGGGCCAGGCCGACCCGGGTGGTCGCCGTCTCCAGCTCGGCCAGCTCGGCGCTGTCGGGCGGCAAGGGCAACGCCGCGCGCAGGGCCCGCGACAGGTCGTTCTCGCACGCCTCGCGGCCCTCGGCGCCGGCCTCCAGCGCCGCCCGAGCGGCAGCGTCGAGCGTCTCGGCGACCGGTCCTGGCGCAAGGGTCGCTGCCACCGCCCGTGCCGCCGCCGCGCGACGGACGAGCTGCGCGTCGAGGGCGGCCCATGCAGCATCGACCCGGGCGTGCAGCCGGTCCAGCCGGCCGGCGGTCCAGGTGACGTAGATCACGGCGAGGACGAGCAGCCCGAGCAGGGCGACGACGGTCGTCACGAGCGGTCGGTCCACGCCTCCGACGAGCGCGTGCGGTCAGCCAGCCGAGGACGATCGGCCAGCCATCGCCGCAGGGTGCTGACCAGGCGGCCGGCGTCATCGTCGGTGCCGTCACCCTTCTCGAGCAGGGCGGCCAGGGTGTCCAGCTCCGGATCGACTTCGACGTGCCCAGCCGGCGGAGCGGTGTCGGCGACGGTCTCGTAGACATCGAGGACCTGCCGGGTGACCGATGCCCAGTCATAGGCGCGTACGACCTCTCGCGCCGAGGCGGCCAGCCGGGCCTGGCGAGGTGGGTCACACAGCAGCGCCCCGAGCGCCGCGGCCAGCGCCCCGGCGTCGCGCACGGGCACCAGCACGCCCGCCCGGCCCTCGTCGAGCACCCGCCGGAAGGCCTCCAGGTCGCTCGCCACCACCGGCGTTCCGGTGGCCATGGCCTCGACCAGCACGATGCCGAAGGACTCGCCGTGCGTGTTCGGCGCGCAGTAGACCTGTCCGCTGGCGAACACGCTGGGCTTGTCGGCGTCGCTGACCAGTCCGAGGAGCTCCACCCGGTCGCGCAACGAGCGGGGCACGGCCTCGCGTACGTCCTCGGCGTTGCCCGGCCCGGCCACCAGCAGCCGCACGCCGGGGACGAGCCGGACCAGCTCGGGCAGGGCCTCGAGCAGGACCGCGAGCCCCTTCCGGCCTTCGTCGATCCGGCCGAGGAACACGACCGTGGGCGCGGGCGGCCGGCCGGGCAGTGGCTGGGCGCCGTCGAAGCGCGCCACGTCCACGCCGTTCGGGATGAGGACCGCGTCGGCGCCGAGGTGCTCGACAACGACCCGGCGGGCCGCGGCGCTCACCGCGATCCGCGCGGAGATCTTCTCCAGCGCCGGCTGGAGTGCGGTGCCGAAGACCTGCAACGCCCGCGAGCGGGCGGTGGCGGTGTGGAAGGTCGCCACCATCGGACCGCTGGCGGCGAAGCAGGCCAGCATCGAGACGCTCGGGACCGTCGGCTCGTGCACGTGTAGCACGTCGAACTCGCCTTCGCGAAGCCACCTGCGGGTCCGCGTCAGGGACAGCGGCCCGAACACCAGGCGGGCCACCGACCCGTTGTAGGGCACGGGGACCGCCCGGCCCGCGGACAGGACGTACGGCGGCAGGTCGGCCTCGTCGGGGTCGTCGACCGGCGTGAGCACCGAGACGTCGTGACCCAGCCCGATCAGGTGGGCGGACAGGTCCCGCACGTGGGCCTGCACACCACCGGGGACGTCCCAGGTGTAGGGGCAGGTGATCCCGATCCTCACCGGGACGGCCCTGCGGTGCGCGGCTCGAGGTCGTCGAGCCACAGCCGCTGGAACATGTGCCAGTCCGCGGGATGCTCGGCGATCGCTCGCGCGAAGGCGTCGGCCATCGTCTGCGTCATCGTCGCCACGTCGCTGTGCGCGACCTCCGGGTGGAAGACCACCTGCCATCCGTCGGGGCGGAAGGACAGGGTGGTCGGGATCAGGGTGGCGCCGGTGCGCAGCGCCAGCGAGGCGGGGCCGGCGGGCATCCGGGCGGTGGCCCCGAAGAACTCCACATCGACGCCCCGGGCGGACAGGTCGCGGTCGGCCAGCAGGCAGAGCATCCCGCCGGCCTTCAGCCGCTCGATCAGGATCCGGTACGTCGATCGCTCGCCGCCGGTGAGTGGCAGCACCTCCATGCCGAGCGACTCGCGGAAGGCGACGAATCGGTCGTACATCGACTGAGGTCGAAGCCGCTCGGCGACGGTGGTGAACGGCGCATCGGTCACCGAGCACCAGGCGCCGGCGTGATCCCAGTTGCCGCAGTGCGGCAGCGCCAGGATGGTGCCCGACCGACTCGCCACCGACGTCCGGAGCCGTTGTTCGTTCACGGCGAGCATGCCGCCGATGATGCGCTCGGTGGAGGTGGCCGGCAGGCGGAAGACCTCACACCAGTAGCGGGCGTAGGACCGCACCCCCGCCCGGGTCAGCGCGTCGAGGTCTGCCTCCGGCGCGACCCGGGACAGGTTCGACCGCAGCCGGTCCACGGCCTTGCCGCCACGCCGGTACACGAGGTCGGCGCCGACGCGGAACGCCGCGGCCGCCGCCGGCTCGGGCAGCGCGCGCACGAACGCCCAGCCGGCGGCGTATCCCGCCTCGGCGAGACGACCGGTCAACCGTGCGGCCAGCCGGCCAGAGGAGGCCACTACGCGGCGGTCAGGGCTTGACGGCGGACCTCGACCAGCCGCTGGACGACGGTCACGGCCGTCGTGACAGCCAGCACCCACAGCGCGACGGCGAGCGCGCCCGGCAGGCCCAGCCCGGCCAGCAGCGTGCCGAGCAGGACGAGGATCAGTCGTTCGGCCCGTTCGGCGAGACCGACGTCGCAGGTCAACCCGAGCCCTTCGGCGCGTGCCTTGGCGTAGGACACGACGCTGCCCCCGACCAGGCAGAACAGCGCCACGCCTCCGAGCAGCCGGTCGTCCCCCTCGCCGAAGAACCACAGCACCAGACCGGTGAAGATGGCTGCGTCGGCGACCCGGTCACAGGTGCTGTCGAGCCAGGCGCCGAAGGGGCCGGTCCGGCCCAGTTTGCGGGCCATCGCACCGTCCACCAGGTCGGTGAGCACCGAGAGGAAGACCACAACCGTACCGAGAAAGAACATCCCCCTCGGGAAGAACGCGAGCGCGCCGATCACCACTCCGAGGGTCCCCACGACGGTCACGGCGTCGGGTTGCACGCGCAGCCGGAGCAGGGCGTCCGCAACCGGGTCGACCAGGCGGCCGAGCGCCGGGCGGGCGCGCTGGTTCAGCATCGGGATCCGTCCGCCAGGAGGTGCAGGGGCGAAAGCGACGATAGTGGCGTCCGCCGTGCCGGACCGACCGAGCGGGGCTCGACCACCGGTTCGAGCGTCGACGCGACCACCACGAAGGGATCGCCGCCATCCCCACGCCTGCCCGCCCGGGACCTTCGGGCCGTCGGCCGATACGCAACGTGGCGCTGGTCGGTCCCAGCGGCTCGGGCAAGTCCACGCTGGTCGACGCCCTGCTCCGGCACACCGGGTCGTCCGCCGTTGGCGACCCGAACGACCGACCGACCGGCGCGCTGTCCCTCGTCGCGATCCGGCAGGCAGGTGTCACGGTGCACCTGCTCGACACCCCCGGTCATGCGGACTTCGTCGGCGAGGTGGTGGCCGGCCTGCGGGCGGCGGACGGGGTGGTGTTCGTGGTCTCGGCGGTCGCCGGCCTCGACCCTGTCAACGCCCAGCTGTGGCAGCAGTGCTCGGCCGCGGGCCTTGCCCGGGTGGTCGTCGTCACCCACCTGGACAGCCATCGGGCCGACTTCGACGAGACGGTCGCGCTGTGCCAGCGGGTGCTCGACGAGGACGTGCTGGCGCTGAACCTGCCCATGCACGACGACGGCGGGTCGGTCGCTGGACTGCTCACCCTGCTCGACGCACGGGTCGTCGACCACTCCACGGGTCGCCGCGTCGAACGCACCGCCGACCCCGAGCACCTTGCGCTCGTGGACGCGTTGCGTACCGATCTGATCGAGGCCCTCGTCGGGGGCAGCGAGGACGAGACGTTGCTCGACCGCTACCTGGACGGCAAGCAGCCGGAACCGCAGCAGCTCGCCGAGGCCCTGGCTGCCGGCGTGGCGAGCGGACAGCTGTGGCCCGTCCTCGCCACGGCTCCGCTGGCCGGTGTCGGCCTCGCCGAGCTGCTCGACCTGCTCGTCGACGCCTTCCCCGCCCCGGCCGAGCGGGCGTGCCCTCCGGTGTCCCGCCCGGACGGCGCCCCCGCGCTCCCGCTGGCCTGTGACCCGGCCGGCCCGCTGGTGGCCGAGGTCGTGCGGACGGCCGCCGACGCCGAGGGCCGGCGGCTGTCCTTCGTCCGGGTCTTCTCCGGCACGTTGCGCCCGGAGATCACCGTCACGGCCCGGGGGCACCGCGTGGACGGTCCCGCGCAGCGGGCGTCGGAGGTCGTCGGCCCGCTCGCCGCGCCACAGGGCAGCTCACTGCATCCGGTGGACTCCTGCTCCGCCGGGGACCTCTGCGCCGTGGCCGGGCTCGACTCGGCCGGGACCGGCGACACCCTGTCCGCGGTCGACGACCCGTTGTTGCTCGCGGCCTGGAGCCTGCCGGAGCCGCAGCTGCCGATCGCCGTCGAGGCCGCGTCCCCGCTCGACCGCGAGCAGCTCTCCGCAGCGCTGCGCCGACTGGTGTGCGAGGACCCCGTCGCGCGGCTGGAATGGCGCGAGGCGACCCGCCAGCAGGTGCTCTGGTGCACCGGACCGCTGCACGCCGAGGTCCTGCTGGACCGGCTACGCTCGAGGGACGGGACCGAGGTGCGCACCCCCGACGTGGAGGTCCCGCTGCGCCAGGTGGCGTCCGGGCTGCTCGAGCCGTGGTGCGCCGTGAGCATCTTCGTGCCGACCGCCTTCGCCCGCTCCGTGCTCAGCGACCTGTCCGGTCGCCGGGCGCGCCGGGCCACCCGCGAGAGCGACCCCGAGGACGACGAGCAGAGCGTCGTACGCGTCGAACTGCCCGAGGTCGAGCTGCTCGGCTATGCCGCGGCCCTGCGGGTGGTCTCGCACGGCACCGGCTCGTTCTCCCGACGCGCGATCGGCGACGAGCCCCGTTGACGGCTCAGACCTCGACCCAGGCCGCCGCCAGCAGCGCCCGCGTGTCCGGCAGCAGCTGCGGCAGCACCCGGGTGTGCCCGACGACCGGCATGAAGTTGGTGTCACCGCCCCAGCGCGGCACCACGTGCTGGTGCAGGTGCTCGGCGATGCCGGCTCCCCCGACGACCCCGAGGTTCATGCCGATGTTGAAGCCCTGCGCCCCGGTCGCATGCCGCAGCGCCCGCAGTGCCCGCTGCGTCAGCGCCGCGATCTCCGCAGCCTCGGCCGACGTGAGGTCGTCGTAGGCCGGGACGTGCCGGAAGGGCACCAGCATCAGATGACCTGCGTTGTACGGGTAGAGGTTGAGCACCACGTAGGCGAGATCGCCGCGCGCGACGACCAATCCGTCCTCGTCCGCCAGTGCCGGGATGTCGCAGAACGGGCAGCCCGCGTTGCCCTTGCCCTTGATGTAGGCCATCCGGTGCGGGGTGTAGAGCCGCGCGAACGCGTCGGCGATCCCGACGCCGTCCTGCTCCTGAGCGCTCACCGGCGCTGCTCCACCGCCGCGACGACCTTCGCGACCGCCTCGTCCACCGGCACGCCGTTCTCCTGCGTGCCGTCGCGGTAGCGGAACGAGACAGCGCCCTTGCCGGCGTCCTCGTCCCCGGCGAGCAGCATGAACGGCACCTTCGACTTCTGCGCGTTACGGATCTTCTTCTGCATCCGGTCCTCGGAACTGTCCACCTCAACCCGGATGCCGTGTTTGCGCAACCGCACGGCGACGTCCTGCACGTAGCCGTCGTGCTCCGAGGTGATCGGGATCCCGACCACCTGGACGGGCGCGAGCCAGGCGGGGAAGGCGCCGGCGTAGTGCTCGAGCAGCACGCCGAAGAAGCGCTCGATCGAGCCGAACAGCGCATGGTGCAGCATGACCGGGCGCTGGCGCGAGCCGTCCGCGGCCTGGTAGGTCAGCTCGAAGCGCTCCGGCAGGTTGAAGTCGACCTGGATCGTGGACATCTGCCAGGTACGGCCGATCGCGTCACGCGCCTGCACGGAGATCTTCGGGCCGTAGAAGGCGGCACCGCCGGGGTCCGCCACGAGTTCCAGGCCGGAGGAGTCCGCCGCGGCCTGCAGCGCGGCCGTGGCCTGCTCCCACTGCTCGGGCTTCCCGACGAACTTGGCAGAGTCGTCCCGGGTCGACAGCTCGAGAAAGAAGTCGGTCAAGCCGAAGTCGCGCAGCAGCCCGAGCACGAACGCGAGCACGTCGGAGAGCTCGGCAGCCAACTGCTCCTGTGTGCAGAAGATGTGCGCGTCGTCCATGGTCAGCCCGCGTACCCGAGTCAGCCCGTGCACCACCCCCGACTTCTCGTAGCGGTAGACGGTGCCGAACTCGAAGAACCGCTGCGGCAGCTCGCGGTAACTCCGGCCCCGGCTCTTGAAGACCAGGATGTGGAACGGGCAGTTCATCGGCTTGAGGTAGTAGTCGGCGCCCTCGAACGGTATCGGCGGGAACATCGTGTCCGCGTAGTACGGCAGGTGCCCCGAGGTGAGGAACAGGTCCTCCTTGGTGATGTGCGGGCTGTTCACGAAGGAGTAGCCGGCCTGCTCGTGCCGGCGCCGGGAGTAGTCCTCCATCACCCGGCGCACGGCGCCGCCCTTCGGGTGGAAGACGGCCAGTCCCGAGCCGATCTCGTCCGGGAAACTGAACAGGTCGAGCTCAGCTCCGAGCCGCCGGTGGTCGCGCTTCTCGGCCTCCTCGAGCATCGTCAGGTGGGTCTTCAACGCCGACTTGCTTTCCCAGGCGGTGCCGTAGATCCGCTGCAGCTGCGGGTTCTTCTCGCTGCCGCGCCAGTACGCCGCGGCAGTGCGCATCAGGGCGAACGCCGGGATGTCGCGGGTGGTCGGCAGGTGCGGACCGCGGCACAGGTCCTTCCACATCAGGTCCTCGCCGGCGAGGTTGTCGTAGATGCTCAGTTCGGCGGCGGAGGGGTCCACCTCCACGTCGGCGCCCTCGGCATCGGCGCCGCCCTTGAGATCGATCAGCTCCAGCTTGAACGGCTCGTCCGCGAGCTCCTCACGGGCGTCACCCTCGGACACCACGCGACGGCTGAACCGCTGGCGCTGGCGGACGATCTGGGTCATCCGCTGCTCGATGGCCGTGACGTCCTGCGGGGTGAAGGGGCGCTCGGGCAGGAAGTCGTAGTAGAAGCCGTCCGCGATCGGCGGGCCGATCCCGAGCCGGGTGCCGGGGAACAGGTCCTGCACGGCCTGGGCCAGCACGTGCGCCGAGCTGTGCCGCAGCACGGCCCGGCCGTCCGCGCTGGCATACGGCACCTGCTCCACCACATCGCCCTCGTCGACGACGTGGGCCAGATCGCGCAGCCGTCCGGCGACCCGCGCGACAGCGCTGTCGGTGATCCCGGCGGCGCGCAGCACCTCGCCGGCCGTCGTCCCCGCCTGCTCCGCGGTCACGGTCACGGTGACGGCGGCGGGCAACGCGGGCGACGACATGGCAGGTCTCTCCCTACGGACGCTGTGCGGGTGGAGACCCGAGCCTATCGGCGAGGTGCGAGCGCTTATGCCAGCGAAGCGTCGAGGGTGATGTCGACGGTGGACAGTGCCATGCTCACCGGACAGGTCTGCTTGGCCTCCTGGGCGGCCTTGTCGAACCCGGCGGCGTCGAGCCCCTCGACCTCACCCACCACGGTCAAGGCGACGCCCGCGATCCGCAGCTCACCGGTTGGCTCCTCGACAACCTCGACGGCGGCGGTCACCTCGAGGCTCTGCGGCGTGCCGCCCGCCTCGGCCAGCACATGCGAGAGCTGCATGGCGAAGCACGAGGAGTGCGCCGCGGCGATCAGCTCCTCGGGGGTCGTGACGCCGGCGGTTGCCTCCTTCGCGGTGCGCTTGGGGAAGGAGACGTCGAACGTACCGACGTTACTGCTCGTGAGCTCGACCTGGCCGGCGCCGTCCATGAGGCCGCCATTCCAGGCGGTGCGTGCGGTGCGCGTGGGCATGCAGGATCTCCTTCGGTCAGTGGGCAGGGACACCGGGTGCAATCCGGCGGCGGCCGAGCCGATTCCCGCGATCGAGTTCCGGTCGTGGCCGCACCGGCTCCCCCGCCGCCTCCGCCCCGCCCCGCCTCCACCCCCGCCCCGCCCCGCCCCGCCCCGCC
>JAHWJP010000100.1:2638-9598 GCA_019348355.1 Actinomycetota bacterium | reverse complement strand
ACGATAGAACGACCCTCCGACAGAAACCTTCGTCGAAAGTGCCGTGTGTGATGGAACTTTGCAGCTCTCCTGCCAGGCCTCACGGCGACCTCTCAGCGCGCCGCCTACCGTGGCGCCGGACGCCGCGCCACCGGCCCGTCGCCGCTCCCGCCCGAGGAGAGCCGGGAGCGCATCCTGTCGCACCTGCGCAAGCGGGGCGGCTGGCGAGCGACCGTCTCGCCGCTTTGGGCAGCCTCAGAGCTTCTCGAGCGGGGCGTAGCGCAGCAGCAGCCACTTGACCCCGGTCGCGCCACCGAAGTCCACCTCGGCCTGCGCGCTGTCACCGGCACCGCGACTGGCGGTGACGGTGCCGAGGCCGAACGCGTCGTGGTTGACCCGGTCACCGAGCTCGAGCGACGGGATCGCCCGCAGCCCGGGACCCGCGGAGCGCCCCCGCGCGGTCCCGACGAACCGCTCAGCGGCCCGAGTCGACGCCGAGGGCAGCGCGCTGACCGAGGCCTCGGCGCGTTGCCACTGGACCAGCGTCTCAGGGATCTCGTCGAGGAACCGTGACGCCGGGTTGGCGCGCAGCTGGCCCCAGACGCTGCGCATCGCGGCCCGTGACAGGTAGAGCCGCTCGCGGGCTCGGGTGATGCCGACGTAGGCCAGCCGACGCTCCTCCTCGAGCTCCTTGCTGTCGCCGAAGACCCGCTCATGGGGGAACACACCGTCCTCGAGACCGGCGAGGAACACGACGGGATACTCGAGTCCCTTGGCGGCGTGCAACGTCATCAGCGTGACGACGCCGTCGGAATCGCCCGCGGGATCATCGGTGTGGCTAGCGGGGATCTGGTCGGCGTCGGCCACGAGCGACACCTGCTCCATGAACTCGATGACGCCGCCGTCGGGGACCCGCTCGCTGAACTCCCTTGCCACGCCGACGAGCTCGGAGAGGTTCTCGACCCGACTCTCGTCCTGCGGGTCGGTGCTCGCGACCAGCTCGGCGAGATAGCCGGTGCGGTCCAGCACCGCCTCGAGCACCTCGGCGGGCGGCATGTTGGCGACGACCAGAGCCCGCAGTTCGTCCATCAGGTCGGCGAAGTCGGTGACTGCTTTCGCACTGCGCACCGCCATGCCGCCGACCTCGTCGCACCGCCGCAGCGCCTCGGCGAACGGCACCCGCTCCCGCTCGGCGAAGTGCGACAGGCACTGCTCGGCCTTGTCGCCGATCCCCCGTCGCGGGGTGTTGAGAATCCGCCGCAGGCTGACGGTGTCGGCGGGGTTGGCCAGCACCCGCAGGTAGGCGAGTGCGTCGCGTACTTCCTTGCGCTCGTAGAAGCGCACCCCACCCACCACCTTGTACGGCAGCCCGACCCGGATGAACACCTCCTCGAACGAGCGGGACTGCGCGTTGGTGCGATAGAAGACGGCGACCTGGTGGGGCTTCACGCCGGAGGCGTCACCCAGCCGGTCGACCTCGCCGGCGATGAAGGCCGCCTCGTCGTGCTCGTTGTCCGCGACGTAGCCGACGATGCGCTCGCCGTCGCCGGCGTCGGTCCACAGCCGCTTGTCCTTGCGGTCGGGGTTCTTGGCGATGACGGCGTTCGCGGCGGACAGGATCGTCTGGGTGGAGCGGTAGTTCTGCTCGAGCAGGACCGTGGTGGCGTCGGGGTAGTCGCTCTCGAAGTCGAGGATGTTGCGGATGTCGGCGCCCCGAAAGGCGTAGATGGACTGGTCGGCGTCGCCCACGACGCACAGCTCGGCGGGCGGCACCGCGCCGCCCGGACCGGCGAGCTCCCGGACCAGGACGTACTGCGCGTGGTTGGTGTCCTGGTACTCATCGACGAGCAGATGGCGGAACCGGCGGCGGTAGTGCTCGGCGACGTCCGGAAAAGCCTGCAACAGAACGACGGTCGTCATGATCAGGTCGTCGAAGTCGAGCGCGTTGGCCTCCAGCAACCGGGCTTGGTAGCTCGCGTAGACCTCGGCGACCTGCTTCTCGGCGACGGTCACGGCGTTGGCGCGGGCGGTCTCCCAGTCGACGAGCTCGTTCTTGAGATCGCTGATCTGGTTGCTCAGCGAGCGGGCCGGGAAACGCTTCGGGTCGAGGTCGAGGTCGCGGCAGACCAGCGTCATGAGCCGCTGGGCATCGGCGGCGTCGTAGATCGAGAAGGTGCTGCGAAAGCCGAGCTTGGTCGCCTCCGCCCGCAGGATGCGCACGCACGCTGAGTGAAAGGTCAGCACCCACATCGCGCGGGCGCGACCTCCGACGAGGGCGGCGACCCGCTCCTTCATCTCCCCGGCCGCCTTGTTGGTGAAGGTGATCGCGAGGACCTCGCCGGGCTGCACGTCGCGGGCCGCCAGCAGGTAGGCGATCCGGGTCGTCAACGCCTTGGTCTTGCCCGACCCCGCCCCCGCGACGATGAGCAGCGGTCCGCCCTCGTGGACGACCGCGGCGCGTTGCTGGGGGTTCAGCCCCTCGAGCAGCCGCTCGACGTGCGGGGCGGCAACGGTGGCGGGGCTCACCTGCTCCAGTCTAGGAGCGGAGTACGACCGAACCGCCCGGACGCGGGACGCCACGCGCGACGAAAGTCGCTGCAGTCCCCGTCCGGAGGCTCTGGATCTACTCCGCGCGGATGACGACAGCAGCCGGCTCGCGCGCCTACCGTGCGCACCATGAGGATGGGCTGGCTGCTGCGCGAGATCGCCCTTGTCGCCGCCGTCGCCTCCTTCCAGATCGGGACCGCCCACGCCGGTGGACCGCGTGACGGGGCCGCAGAGCTGGATGCCTTGGGTGTGCTGCTTCTGGTGGCCGGTCCGTTGACTCTCCCGCTCCGGCACCGCGCGCCATGGTTCACCGTCGGCGCCAGCGTGCTGGCCGGCATCGCCTACTTCTCGCTGGGTTATCCGGGTGCGGCGATCTTCGCCACCGTCGTCGTCGCGCTGGTGTCCCTGCGCCGCCGCCGCCATATCGAGCTGCGTGCGGTCCGCGAGCGCGAGCAGCAGCAACAACTGGTCGAGGAGCGGCTGGCCATCGCGCGCGAGCTGCATGATGTGCTCGCGCACAGCATCTCGGTGATCCGGGTGCAGGCCGGGGTCGCGCTGCACCTGATGGACAGCCACCCCGCCCAGGTGCGCACCGCCCTCGAAGCGATCACTGCGGCCAGCGACGAGGGCATGCGCGAGCTGCGGGCGGCGGTCGGGACGTTGCGCCGTGACGGCGACGCTGCAGGCGACGGCCTGCCGATGTCGCCCGCACCAGGACTGCACCAGGTGGACGCGCTCGTCCGCGCCGCCAGCGGGCCGGCCCTGTCCGCCGCAGCGACCCGGAGCGGTCGGGTGCGGAGGCTGCCCGCGGAGATCGAGCTCGCGGCCTACCGCGTCGTCCAGGAGGCGTTGACCAACACCGTCCGGCACTCCGGCGCACACACCGCGTCGGTCGACCTGGCGTACGGCGAGACCGCCCTGGTGGTTCAGGTCGACGACGACGGCACCGCCGCACCGGGCGCCCCGCTGGGCAACGGGCTGCGCGGCATGCGCGAACGGGTCCTCGGCCTCGGCGGGTCGCTCACCACCGGTGCGCGGGCGGACGGCGGGTTCACCGTGCATGCCGAGATCCCCCTTCCGACAGCATGATTAACGTACTGCTCGTCGACGACCAGGCCCTCGTCCGGGCCGGCTTCCGGGCGCTGCTGGACGCCACCGATGGTCTGGACGTGGTCGGTGAGGCAGCCGACGGCGCGGAGGCCGTGGCGCGGTGTCGCGAGCTGCGCCCGGACGTCGTGCTGATGGACATCCGGATGCCGGTCGAGGACGGGCTGTCCGCGACGAAGCGCATCGTGGCCGACCCTGACCTCGTTGCGACCCGCATCGTCGTGCTGACGACCTTCCTGCTGGATGAGTACGTCTTCGCCGCTCTGCGCGCCGGCGCCGGTGGCTTCCTGCTCAAGGACTGCGAGCCGGCCGAGCTGTTGCGCGCTGTGCGCGTCGTCGCCGCCGGGGACGCGCTGCTGTCGCCGAGCGTGACCCGGCGTCTGGTCGAGGAGTACGCGGCGCGGGCGCGCACCCCCACCGTCCCGCGCGCGTTGGAGGCACTCACCGACCGGGAGCGCGAGATCGTCGCGCTGGCCGGCACCGGCCTGTCCAACGACGAAATTGCCGCCCGGCTCGTGGTCAGCCCGGCGACCGCCAAGACCCATGTCAGTCGGGCGATGATCAAGCTCGGCGTCCGGGACCGCGCGCAGCTGGTGATTCTGGCGTACGAGAGCGGGCTGGTGCGCCCCGGTTGGTCCTGACTGCGCCGCGAGGCGTACGGCAGGAGCCTCCCGGGAGGCGACGACGGCCGGGCGTCAAGCGGACAGCCTGGGACGCATGACAAAAGAACTGATCGTCGAGACCACCTCCCTCACCAAGGCCTACCGCGGGCGCACCGTCGTGGACGGCCTCGACCTCGCCCTGCCCGCCGGCGTCGTCTGCGGCTTCGTCGGGCCCAACGGCGCGGGCAAATCGACGACGCTGCGCATGCTGCTCGGCCTCGTCCGCCCGACGTCCGGCAGCGGCTGGGTCCTCGGCCACGACCTGTCCAGACCGCAGGACTACCTACCCGACGTCGGTGCGCTCATCGAGGCGCCGGCGTTCTACCCGGGCCTGTCCGGCCGGGCGAACCTGCGCGTGCTCGCCACGCTCGGCGGGACGCCCGCTGCGAGGGTCGCCGAGGTCCTGGAGCGCGTCGGATTGGCCGAGCGGGCCGACGACGCGTACAAGACGTACTCCCTCGGTATGAAGCAACGGCTCGGCATCGCCGCCGCCCTGCTCCCTCGGCCGCGCCTGCTCGTGCTGGACGAGCCGACGAACGGCCTCGACCCGCAGGGCATCCGGGACATGCGTGGGTTGCTCCGCTCGCTCGCCGACGACGGACCGACGGTGCTCGTCTCGTCCCACCTGCTCGGCGAGGTCCAGCAGGCCTGCGACTGGCTCGTCATGGTCGAGGCCGGGCGGCTCGTCTGGTCCGGGCCGACCGCGCAGCTGTTGACCGGCTCGGAGGCGGTCCTCGGCTGTGAGCACGCGGGCGACCTGCCCCGGCTCGCGGCGCTGCTGGAGGCCCGCGCACTGCAGGTGCGCCGCGTCGGCAACCGGCTGCACGCCGGGCCGCTCACCGGCGACGACGTGCTGCCCGGGCTGAACCGCGCCGCCGCCGAGATCGGCATCACGCTGTCCGAGCTGCGCCGCCAGAGCGCCACCCTGGAGGAGCAGTACGGCACGCTGCTCGCCGACTCGCTCGCCGGGAGCCTGCGGTGAAGGCGCCCGCGGCCCTGCGTCCGGTGCGCGCGCAGCTGCTGGTGCTGCGCCGCCCTGCAGTGCTCGGCTCGCTGCTCGGGCTCCTGCCAGCCCTGGCGGTAGTCGCGACCTCGATCTCGTTCGCCACCGCCGACGCGTTCGCCGTCCCGCCGGAGCCCGGGGAGCGGCCGGAGCTGCTGCTGTCCGCGCTGGCCCGGCCGGACGGGATGACCGCCGGGTTCGCCGCGACCTCCAGCCTGCTCGGCATGTTGGTGCTGGTGCTGTTCCTCGCCCTCACCGCCGGCGAGCACGGCCGCGGCACGCTGCGGATGCTGCTGACCCGAGAGCCCCGTCGGCTGCGGCTGGTCGGCGGGCAGGTGCTGGCGGTCCTGCTGCTCACCTGGGCGGCGCTGATCCTCGCTCTGGTGGCGAGCATCGCTGCGGCTTTCGTGGCGGCCGGACTCCGGGACGTGCCCACCGAGGCGTGGACCTCGGCCGATGCGCTGCGCGCCGCCGGGACGGACTACCTGCGGGCTGCCGGTGCGGCTGCGGGCTACGGCCTGATCGGGTCCGCGCTGGGCACTCTCGTCCGGTCGGTGCCGGTCGGCCTCGGCATCGGGGTGACGTGGTTCGGGCCGCTCGAGCACCTCCTGCAGGAAGCCTGGACGGGTGCCAGCCGATGGTTCCCGGGCCTGCTGATGGAGTCCGTCTCGGCCGGCGGAACGACGGCGTCGGGGCTGGCCCGCTCGGCAACCGTCGGCGCCGCACTCGTCGCTGGCATCGTGCTCGTCGCCGCGGCCGACCTCCGGCGCCGGGACGTGCTGTCCTGACCGCCCCCGGCGCGCGGCCCGGAGGCGCTTGACCCAGGATGTCGGTGTGAGGGGCACGCGGCCCGTCGCACGATCGGGGAGCCGGATGACTGAACCTGAGGCAACGGTGGAGCGGGCCCTCGTCGTGGTCGCCCACCCCGACGACGTCGACTTCAGCGCGGCCGGCACCATCGCGACCTGGACCGATGCGGGCATCGAGGTGTCGTACTGCCTGTGCACCGACGGCGACGCGGGCGGCTTCGACCCGGCGGTGCCGCGCGACCACATCGCCGGCATCCGCCAGGCCGAGCAGCGCGCCGCCGCCAAGGAGGTCGGCGTCGAGGACGTCGTGTTCCTCGGCTACCCCGACGGGCGGCTGAGCGCGAGCATCGAACTGCGCCGGGACATCACCCGGGTGATCCGTTCGCGCCGCCCCGACCGGATGCTCATCTCCTCCCCGGAGCGCAACTGGGACCGCATCCGCTCCTCACACCCCGACCACCTCGCGGCCGGCGAGGCGGCGATCAGCGCCGTCTACCCGGACGCCCGCAACCCCTTCGCCCACCTGGAGCTCGCTGCCGAGGGGCTCGAGGCGTGGACCGTCGGAGAGGTGTGGGTGATGGCGGGCGCCGCCACGGACGTCAACCGCTACGTCGACGTCACCGAGGTGTTCGACCGCAAGCTCGCGGCGCTGCGGGCCCACGTGTCGCAGACGGCGCACATGGACGACCTCGAGGGCATGCTGCGCGGCTGGCAGGGCCTGGCCGCCGCGGCGGCGGGCTTCGAGCAGGGCCGGCTGGCCGAGGCCTTCCGGGTCGTCAACACCCGCTGACCCCGTACTGGCCCCCGTCCCGTCTCTGCCCCGCCCCAACTCCCGCTGATCTTCGTCATCTGG
>JAHWJP010000100.1:0-2538 GCA_019348355.1 Actinomycetota bacterium | reverse complement strand
CATCTGGGGGTGTCTCAGGGTCAGGACGGCAGCGGCAGGCCGGTCCCGGTGGCCGCGGCCACGGCGAGCCCGAGCACCAGCAGTGCCCCGGCGCGCCGGGTGTGCACGAAGCAGATCGCGGCGAACCACAGCGGCCACACCGGGAAGCCCTCCGGCGGCTCGTCCGGGCGCGGCTTGCGCAGCGCGCCGGAGACCTTGCGCAGCAGCGGCAGGGCGAGCGCGACGAGCAGCGTCGGCCACGGCAGGGCGCCCACCGCGATGGCCGCCCCGGTCGTGACGTAGAAGGCGACGAGCAGGCCGAGGGTGAACGAGCGCGCCCGCGCGTCGCCGAGCAGCACCGGCAACGTCCGCGTACCGGTCGGCTCGTCGTAGGTGATCTTGTCGATGTGCTTGCCCATCAACACCGTCGTGCAGAGCAGGCCGTACGGCACGGAGGCCACCCACACCTGCCAGGGCAACGAGCCGACCGCCGAGAAGTAGGTGCCCGCGATCATCAGCGGACCCCAGGTGAGGAAGACGTCGAGCTCGCCGAGACCGCGCTTCTTGAGCCGCAGCGGCGGTGAGGTGTAGGCGATCGACAGGATCAGCCCGGTGACGGCGAAGGCCACCACCAGCCACCCGCGCTGGGTCGCCAGCACGATCATGATGACCAGGTCGGCGAGGTTGAGCCCGATGACGGTCAGCCCGATCTGCTTGCGCCGGACCATCCCGGACAGGATCGGGTGCGGCGCGTAGAGCGCCCGCGGGTAGCCGGCCGTGTCGAGCCCGACGTCGGTGTCGGACAGGTCGTTGAGCAGGTTGTTGTTGATGTGCGCGAGCGTGATGCCGAGCAGCGCCAGGCCGAACAGCGGCCAGGAGAAGCCCTCGGCGCGTACCGCCAGCAGGCCGGCCACCAGCCCCGCGAACAGCGTCATCGGCAGCACCGCCGCGCGGGTCACCACCAGCCAGGTGGTGACGCCGTCCAGGGTCCGGACATCACGTCCGGGTGGCGGGTTGGTGGTGCGCAGGGCGTACGCCCACGCTCCGAGGCGGCCCGGACGCGGCGGGGCGAGCAGCCGGCTCGTACGGACGGACGGGGGGGCGCTCGATGTCACCCGACGACCGTAGCCGGAGGCGGCGGGGCTCAGACGAGGCGCCGGGCTGCGGCCCAGCGGGACAGCTCGCGCCGGTTCGACAGCTGCAGCTTGCGCAGGACCGACGAGACGTGCGTCTCGACGGTGCGACCGGAGATGAACAGCTGCGCCGCGACCTCCTTGTAGGTATAGCCGCGCGCGATCAGCCGCAGCACGTCGCGCTCGCGGGCCGTCAGCCGGTCCAGGTCGGCGTGGTCGGCGGCGGGCGCGTCGTCGGGCACCGGTGGCGAGGAGGCGAACGCGTCGAGCACGAAGCCGGCCAGGCGCGGGGAGAAGACGGCGTCGCCGCCGGCCACCCGGACGACCGCCTCGGCGAGCTCGTCGGCCGAGATGCTCTTGGTGACGTAACCCCGTGCCCCCGCGCGGATCACGCCGATGACATCCTCCGCCGCATCGGAGACCGACAGGGCGAGGAACCGGGTCGAGGGCGCGCCGGCGGCCACGCCGGCCAATACCGCCCGGCCACCACCGTCGGGCATGTGCACGTCGAGCAGCACGACGTCGGGCTGCAGGTCGAGCACGAGAACGACTGCGGCGGCGACGGTCTCGGCCTCGCCTACCACCTCGATGGCTCCATCGCCCTGCCCGGCGAGCTCGCTGCGCACGCCGGCACGGAACAGGCGGTGGTCGTCGACCAGCACCACCCGCAGGCACGGCGCCGCCTCAGGCACGGCGCAGCTCCACCTGCACCTCGGTGCCGCCGCCCGGCGAGCTGCGCACGACCGCGTTCCCGCCGTGCCGCTCCATCCGGCCGACGATGGACTGGGTCACGCCGAAGCGGTCGTCCGGCACGACGGCCGGGTCGAAGCCCTTGCCGCGGTCGCGGACGAACACCTCGACCCGGTCGGCGGTGATCTCGGCATAGAGCGAGACGTTCGCCACCCCGGAGTGGCGGGCCGCGTTGACCAGGGCCTCGCGGGTTGCGGCGACCACCGCCAACAGGTGTAGCGAGGTGGGGCAGTCCCCCACGACAACCGTCTCCACCGTGACGCCGTGCGCCTCCTCCACCTCGCCGGCGAGATGCTCGAGCGCCCCCGCGAGCGCCGGCTCCTGCGACCCCGACGAGCCATCCGGTGCAGCCGGCGTGTAGAGCCAGCCGCGCAGCTCGCGCTCCTGGGTGCGCGCCAGCCGGGTCACCTCGCGGGGGTCGTCGGCGGCCTTGCGGATCAGCGCCAGTGTCTGCAGCACCGAGTCGTGCACGTGCGCCGCCACCTCGGCCCGCTCCTGCGAGCGGATCCGCTCGCGGCGCTCGGCCCGCAGGTCGGCGGCCATCCGCACCCACCACGGTCCGGTGAGCACCGCGAGGCCGAGCACGACGACGCCGGTCGACAGCAGCCCGTCCCGGGCCTG
Source organism: Actinomycetota bacterium (assembly GCA_019348355.1). GTDB lineage: Bacteria > Actinomycetota > Actinomycetes > Mycobacteriales > SCTD01 > SCTD01. Next base: position 55 of record JAHWJP010000100.1, on the reverse strand, counting down.
GCCGAGCTGGCCGATGGTGGCGAGGAAGCCGGTCAACCCGACCATCAGCAGGATC
>JAHWJP010000099.1 GCA_019348355.1 Actinomycetota bacterium | reverse complement strand
CCTCGTCGCCCTTCTCGGCACTCCGGCCAGCCTGAACCTGTCTATAATCCATGTACAGGTAGACGGCGGAGAGTAGGCCAATCGTTACCCAGATGTACGTGAAGACTGGGGGGGCGAAGCTCAGAAGGTGTGCGATCAAGGCAAGCAGTGCAAAAACAATAAGCCAGCCGCTCGGTCTTCTCAGTCTGCCCATCTCGTGCCCCAGCCTCAGTGATCGCGTACTCGTTGAACTCGCGCTCTACCGTCTCCCCGGCGCAGAGCTGTCATAACTGTTCGGTGGGCCTGAGGGGCGCCGTTCTTGGCACGTGTCCTCCAAGCTCTCCCGGCGAAGGGGTTGATCTTCCAGCTCCGTCCCGTTAGGCGGCCAGGGCTCCGATCTTGACCAGGTTGTGGGCCAGGACCGCCTGTCCGGTCCAGATCCGGGCTCCTTCGGTGCCAGCCAGGCGGGTGCGGTCCCAGCCGTATCCGCGTTTGAGGCTGCTGATCCGGCCCTCGCTACCGGTTCTCCACTTGATCGTCTTGCGGAACGCCGGCCTTCGTTCCTCGGCTTGTCGCGCCTTGCCGGGCTTGCCCCCTTGCGCGGAATGACGACGTGGCGCACGCCGGCGTCGTGCAGGTCGTCCTCGACGCTCTTCTCGCCGTAGCCGCGGTCGGCGGTCACAACCCTGGGCTTGCGTCCGGTGCGGCGCTTCACGCGCTCGACCGCCGGGGCCAGCTGCGGGGCGTCCGGCGGGTTGCCCTGTTCCAGGTTGTGATCGAGCACGACGCCGTCGTCGTTGTCCAGGACCTGCGCCTTGTAGCCGAACTCCACCGGTTTGCCGAGCCGTCCCTTGGCGATCGGTCGGGCATCGCGTTCGTGCAGGCTGACCCGTCGGGTCGCCCCGGCGGGGGTGAGACCGGCGACCCGCTGTCGGGTCTGCGCGGCGACCTGACGGGTCGCCTCCAGCAGCGCGGTCAGGTCGTTGACCGCCCGCCGCAGCCGGCCGCGGCGTCGACCGGCGGCAGCATCGCGCGCACCGGTTGCGGCCAGCGCCTCGGCCTTGGCTTGCGCCCGGCAAAAGGCACGCCGGGCGTTGCTCAGGAGCCGTTCGGCGTCGTTGGCGGCCCGCTCGGCCAGCTCAGCCAACTCGCCGGTGATCCGCTTCACCACGGCGTGGGCTTCATCCTTGCCCTGCGCGCTACGCATCCGCAGCTTCGCAGCGATCCCGTGCGCCCGCTTGCCGGCAGCCCGGCTGCGGTCCCGCACCGACGTCCGGGGTGCTCCACCGGCAGCCTGGATCCGCCGACCGGTCAGCGCGATCCGCCGGATCGCCTTGGCCAACAACCCCGAGTCGGTCGGATAAGCAACGTCGGCCGGGGACCACCGTGGTGTCGGCCCACAACCGGTTGGTGCGCAGCAGCTTGGCCTCAGCAGCCTTGGCCAGCAGCGCCTCGTTGCACCCGTCGACGGCCGCAGTGCCGCACCGGGTGGTGAGCTTCATCAACGTCGTCGGGTGCGGGACCCTGCCATCGATCGGGATCCGGCAGAACCTGCGCCAGGTGATCGAGTCACCGACCTCCCGGCACAAGCTCTCGTAGCCCAGCCGGTAACGGAACTTCAAGAACATCATCCGCAGGTAGACCTCCATCGGCGTGGACGGCCGGCCCACCCGCGGGTCGAAGAACGGCACGAACGGCGCGAAGAACACCGGGTCATCCAGCAGCGCGTCGACCCGGGCCAGCTCCGCCGGCAGCCGCAGCACCTCCGGCGGCAACACCGACTCCCACAAGCTCACATCCACCGCTCGTGTCCGCAGCACTTGCCGCTCCCCGCGCTCGTTCGCTCACCGACACGAACATGATCCCGCCATACTCACGATCAAGACAGCCGGCACGCCGAGCGAAACCGCTGTCCCACAACGACTTCGGCTACGACTTCTTCAGGTCGAAGTAACTAACAAGCGGGCTGCACAAATGGGGTACCGGGCCACGGTGCTGCCCACGTGCCGGGCGCCGACGAGGGAGTCTGCGTCGTCCGGCGACAGTACGCATGCGACCGCAGCCCTGCGCCGCCCCGACCTGCCACCGCCGTCGTCTAGCGACAAATCAATGGCCTGTTCGAGCATGCACAGCGCAGGACCAGCCGCACCTGTTGCCTAGTCGCCCCACCGGCCGGCCCGGCGGCGGCTGCCGCCCCACTGCAGCAACCACACCGACGGGTCGCGCGACGACGTGGCCTGGCGTAGGTTGGCGTGGTTGCTCTGGACCTCTGGCGGCGCCCACATCCGCGTGCGCGTCAGGAGCGACCATGCCTCAGCCCCTCAGAGCTACCCGTACCAGCACTCCCGCCGTCCCTACCCCATCAGAGCGGGGGTCCGGGCTGATGGTCATGGCGCTGCGGGCAGCCGAGCAACACGTCCTGGTCGTTGTCGGCGAGGCCGACCTGCACACTGCCGGGCAACTGCGCACTGCGCTCGTGGACATGCTGCCAGTGCACCCGCCCTCGGTCCTGGTCGAGCTCGGGGCTCTTGAGTTCTGCGACCTGGCTGGTCTAGACGCTCTGCGGGACGCCGCCCGGGCAGCGCACAACGTTGGTGTCGCCCTGACCTTTCGCGGAATGTCAGCGCAGCTGGCCTGGCTGCACCACACCTTTCCGCCCCGCAGCGTCAGCCCGCCACCGTCGATGCCGGACGCCTTCCAGCCCGTCCCCGAGACGCCGGCCGCGGCCGCGCAGGCCACACCGACCACGGCGCCCACAGCCGGCCAGACCAGCGGCCACAACGCCACGCCCCCCCGAACCCCGACGACTCCTCGAACCCCGCCGTCAACGTTCGCCTCGCGACCGGGCTGCACCGCAGCCGCTCAGCGCCCCGCGTCGCGCTCGGCCGACCTCACCGCCGGGAACCTTCTGGCTGGTGCCCACCGCAGAACCGACGTGCCGAGCGAATACCTGACCGGACGCGCCCGGGGGCGCCGCGGAGCGCCGGATGGTCTCGTGCACGCGGTCCCGATCAGCGACACGACCCGCAGCGCCGTCTGCGGGGCGCGGACCTGGCCGGCCACGACGTCCTGGACCGGCGCCGCCCCCGGCACCTGCCCGGACTGTGCCGCCGCGGTCGCCGTTGGCACCGTCCACCCCTTCCCAGTGTCGCGGACCGCTGCCGGAACGCATCCCCAGTCGCAGCACCAGCCGCCGGCTCGGCAGGTGTCCTAGACCTCGCGAGCTTTGACCGTCGCGGCCTGGCATCAGGGGTACGCCCACGCACCCGCAGTACACGCGCTGCACATGAGCGTCCCTCCTGGGCCGCAGGACTGGAGTCACTCACGGCTCTCCCCGAGGTCGTTCCGGTCCTCGCCATGGTTGCTGTACCTGATCTACGTCGGCACCCTGGCCCGCGTCCAGACCTTCCCCCGGGACGGCCCTGAACTACTCAGCCGATGAGCTATAGCCAGCAGACTCCTGCATTCGAGCGACTGCGGAGAGCGACTTCGCGGCGCTGGGGCGCGACCGCCAGCCCGAAGATCGCCTCGCGGATCAGCGCGCCGCGGTAGGTGAAGCGGTCGTCGGGGCGCGAACGGCCACAGGGCGGCGAGCAGCAGCGGAAGCACGAGGATGCCCGCGATCAAAAAGAGCGTGTGGCCGGCAGTGAAGGCGGTCTGCTCCCTGCCGGAGAACACCCCGCCGAGCAGCTGCCGCAGGTCGACCACGGCCAGGTCTCGGGAGGCGGCGAGCCGTATCGCGGCCGTCAACAGCACGGTCCCGGTCAGCCCGCCGAGCAGCATGACCGGGAACAGCGAGGCCCTCTCAGCCGCGTCGTCTGCTGGCTGCCATACCCAGGCGTTCCGCGCGTCAGCCCGGCACCTGCCGGCGGGGCATGGCACGCGCTGTCGATTGGGTCAGCACAAGGAGTCGAGAGAGCCGCGGGTCGGGCAGCCGCCGACGCTGCTGCTCGTCGTGCTGATCGTGACACCGACCAGTGACGCCGGCACAGGGCGCGGCGGCGACCTCATCCAAACGGCAGTACCCGGGGGCCGATGTCCCCGCCCTTGCGTCGATCATGTCCTTGTCACCTCTAGCATCCAGCGAAGGCGCGATGCCGCGAGGCTCGGTCGGACACCGCCGCATCGGCGACCGTCGGCAGGAACGCGTCCTCAAGGACGGCGATCGCGGTCGGCGCCGATGCTTGACGGTCTCGGCCTCGGATCGGCAGCACCGGCGTACGCGAGGTGTTGCTGCCAGTCGCGGGGGATCTGGGTCGGGAGGATGTTCGACCTGCGCCGGCGGCTCCCGGCGAATCTGCACTCTCCGGACTGCCCTTGACCGCGGTGTGACGGGCAAGGTGAGGAGGTAGGCCGACACCATGGCTATCGCACCCGATCCTGAGCAGATCTACGCCCTGGCAAAGCGTGAGGGGCAGCGCCGACTGTCGATGCCGCCTCTCGAGCAGCTCTCCACGGGGTTCATCGCGGGGGTCACGATCGTGTTCGGAATCGCTGGACTGGGTGTCGCTCAGGCTCTGGCCGAGCCGGAGCTCGCACGGGACCGGCGAAGATCGTCGGGGCACTCGCGTTCGCCATCGGCCCGGTCTTTTCTGGTCGTTAGGCGCGCGGAACTGTTCAGCGCGAACTTCTTCGACCCAGTCGCTGCTGCCATCGAAGACGGCAGGAGGTCAGGGTATTTCCGTCTGCTACGACTGTGGGCAAAACATCCTTATCCTGAACTTCGTAGGCGGCGCCGTCCTCGTCGCTGTCCTCATCGTCGACGGGGCGCTTCCGACGGGGGGCCCGGAGGCACTCACCAAGGTGGCCGAGGAGATGGCCAGGAAGACCGCGCCAGCAACCCTGGCGCGGGCCGTGCTGGCAGGAGCTCTCTTGACCCTTCTCTCCTACATGCTGCATGCCGTGGACTCCGTTCGCGGCCGGATCAGCGTGAGCTTCATGGCCGGCTTCCTGGTCGCTGTCGGGCCTTTCGACCACGTTGTGGTCAGTGGCCTGCACGTGCTGTTCGGAATATGGCTGAGCGGTGCAGTCACCTACGGTGACCTCGCGGAGAACGTCGCCCTCTCCGTCACGGGGAACCTGGCCGGCGGGTTGCTGTTGATGACGCTGACCCATACCGCGCAAGTCAAGGGCGGGCACGGGCGAACGTCATGACGCCGAAAGGCTCATGTCTCGCCCGCAGCGAGGGCCGGCCGGACAGGTGCTTGCGGCAGAAGAGCGCTGTCGGCTTTCTTCGCGGCAGAGCTCGACCGCCCCTCTGTTCGCTGATCACCTTCATCGACGCTGCACCGCGAGGAGTTCGGGATCAAGCCGATCTGCCGGGTCCTGTGCGAGCACGACGTGCAGATCACCCCGAGCACCTACCGCTCGATCACGGTCGCGCAGCAGCCGTTGCCGGCATAACCCATCCGCTACCAGACGGGGAAAATCTCACATGCGGTCTCGATCTGGTCCGGGGGCGGAACTGCGACCGCCCGGGATCCGGTCAGGTCAGCGGCCGTGCGCCACCGTAAGCGGCGCACGGCCGCCGGTCGTGCTGGTGGTCGAGCTAGCCCACGCGGTAGGAGCGAGCGATCGCGTCGAAGTCCGGTGCCAGGCCCACGAACTCGGTGTCGGGCAGGGCCTGGAAGACCAGCACGTGCATCGTCGATCCGCTGAACAGGAAGTAGTGCGCGTGCAGACCGAAGCGGTCGCTGCCGGGCTCGCCGAAGGTGTACAGGTAGTAGTAGCCCGACACGCCGTTCAGCGTGATCTGCCGCGCCACGACGACGTTGACGTCGCTCGCCTGGACGAGGCTGTCGGTGAGCTTCCGCGCCTCGGCCAGCTGCTCTGGCCCCACCGGCTCGTCCAGCGGCACGATGCGGACCAGCATCGAGTTCTGCGATTCGCGATCGGTCCGGAGCAGCAGGACGGCCTGCGAGTCCGATGAGGGTTCCCGTAGCCACCCGCTCGGATAGGAGATGCTGAACCGGCCCTGCGGGTCGCGGTAGGGCACGAATGTCGGAGCTGCGTCGGCCGGGTCGGCCAGTCCCGTCGGCGACTTCCCACCGAGCACCATCACCGTCAGCCACAGGCCTACCCCGATGGCCGCGACCACGACGGCGCCGCCGGCGAGCAGCCAACGGGTCCAGCGCCGGTGCCGGCCCTGGCGCGGACTGCGCCGCCGCCGCCCCGGCGAGGTGCTCCCGAGAGCCGTTGCCTGCTCCACGCGTTCGGCTGCGTCCGCAGGTTGCGCCTGTAGCGCCTCGCGCGAAGCCGCAGGCGCCGCGGCGACGCCGTGCTCGGGCTGTGCGGGCCGAGCCGCCTCGACGGTTGCGGGCTCAGCGCTGAGGTCTGGCGGATCGGGCTCGCGGATGGGGGTGCTCGTCATCGCTCCTCCTCGGGCTGCGCTCAGTTCGCGGCGACGGCAGGCGCGGTCCTCGGCGTCGTCGCCTGCCGCGCGACTGAAGACCTCGACCTAGGAACCAGCGCAGAAGCTTCCTTCTCAACGGACGGCGCCCTCACCGACTGCAGGTTCTGGGTCCGACGCAGGAGCGTCGCGTAGAGCGTGAGCCCAGGCCTGAACGCCATCGCCACGACGTACTCACCTGCGGCGAGTTCTTGAAGCTCCTGCAGCCGCTCCAGCACGAGCAGGGCCGTGGCGCTGGAGCAGTTGCCGACGTCGCGCAAGACGTCGAACGACGCCTGCAGGTCCTCCTCCGGCAGGTGGAGGACCTCGCCGACGACTTCGACGATCTTCCTGCCACCGGGGTGGATCGCCCAGCCGGCTACCTGCCCGACGGCAAGCCCGTGACGGGCGAGGAGCTTGTCGACGACGGGACGCGCGTGTCGGGCGAGGACATCCGGAACGGCGGGCGACAGGCCCATCTTGAACCCCAGGTCGGTGACGTCCCACGTCATGTGGTCGGCCGTCGCCACGTCCGTGCGGGCGACCACATCGACGACTTCCAGGCCAGGCAGGTCCGGGTGCAGGACGACCGCGGCCGCGGCGTCGCTGAACAGCGCGTGCGCCACCATCTGCTGGAGGTCCTCGGCGGTCGGCTGGCCTCGACGCGCCGTGTCTGTCGTCGGCTGCACGTGCAGGCTGGGCAGCTCCAGCGAGAGCATCACGGCGGGCTTGTCACGGGCGACGACGAAGTCGCTGGTCGCGCCCAGACCGGGGATGGCGGCGTAGCAGCCCATGTGACCGATGTGCAGGCGTTGGGTGGCGTCAGTCATCCCGAGGTCGCGGGCGAACAGGATGTCCAGACCTGGCGTGGCGTAGCCCGTGCACGTCACGACGGTGAACAGCCCGACGTCCTGCGCGTCCAGCCCCGCGGCGTCGGGCGCGGTAGCGACCGCCTCCTTGCCGAGCGGCAGCGCCTCCTGGACGAAGCGCTGCATCCGGGCGCCGGTACCCCAGTAGGACACGTTCTCATCCGCCGGATGGACCACCCCGCGCCGCGTCGTGATCGCGGAGTGCTCCCAGACCTTCCGGGTGAGCGCTGCGTCGGCGTAGTGCTCCCGGAAGAAGCCGGTCCAAGCCCGGCCTGGTCCATCGGCGGGGGCAGGGCCCGTCCGGACGCTACGATCCGTGCCGTCATCGCGCTCTCTCCCCTTGCGGTACGTGCGGCAATGCTCGCTGTTCGCATGCGTGAAGTGCGGCATCGTCGGGCTGCGTCGTCGCCTGTTCGCCGTGTGACCGGCGCCGATGAGACCCCAGACCGATAACCGGATGGTGATATGACCTGGAGTGTGGCATCCGGGACCGGTCGCAGCAAGACCGCTCGAGGCGCGCGGCGGGATCCGAACCGGACCGCCCTGGAGAGCGGTCCTCCAAGCGGGATGCGCCGTGGCCTCGGACGTAGGCAGGCGTCCGCATACGTCATCCGCGCACTTCGACTTCGCTACGTGCGCTTACGTCACCGACGTCGTGCGGTCTCGAACGTGTACACCGGCCGCCGGTGGGAGCGGGCCATGTCGTGGTGACGCTGTTCGAGCCGTTCACGCTGCGCGGCGTACGGATGAGGAACCGGGTCGTGGTCTCTCCGATGAGCCAGTACCGCGCGCAGGAGGGCGTCGCGAACGACTGGCATCTGGTCCACCTCGGCCGGTTCGCCATCGGCGGCGCCGGCCTCGTCCTCTGTGAGGCAGCCGCCGTCCAGCGGCACGGCCGGCGCACGCACGGCGACCTGGGCATCTGGTCCGACGCGCAAATCGACGGGCTTGCCAGGGTCGCCCGGTTCTTGGAGGCAGAAGGGGCGGTCGCCGGGATCCAGCTCGCGCACGCGGGGCGCAAGGCGAGCGAGCGCCGGCCGTGGCACGGGGAGACACCGGTCGACGGGGAGGACGTCGCGCAGCGCGGTGAGCACCCGTGGCCTGCAGTCGGCCCCAGCGCCCTTCCGTACGCCGAGGGCTGGCCGGCCCCGGCCGAGATGAGCGTCGAGGACATCCACGGCGTGGTGGCGGCGTTCCGCGACGCGGCCCGGCGCTCCCGCGAAGCCGGTCTCCGGGCGATCGAGGTCTACGCCGCGCACGGGTTCCTGCTGCACCAGTTCTATAGCCCGATCGCGAACCAGCGTCGCGACGCCTACGGGGGCAGCCTAGACGCGCGGTGTCGCCTCGCTTGCGAGGTCGCGACCGCGATCCGTGAGGTCTGGCCCGAGGAGTACCCGCTGGTGTTCCGCCTGTCGCTGACCGACTGGCGTCCTGACGGCTGGCAGATCGAGGATGCGATCCACCTTGCCACACTGCTCAAGAAGCTCGGCGTGGACGCGATCGACTGCTCCACAGGCGGCATCTCGGGGCGAGAACGTCCGCAGGGCATGACGCTAAGCCACGGCTACCAGCTGCCGCTGGCCGCCCAGCTGCGAGAGCATGCAGCCATCCCGACCATCGGGGTCGGCCTGATGTGGGATCCGCGGCTGGTCGAGCAGTCGCTCGCGCAGGGCGAGATCGACCTCGTCGCGCTCGCCCGTGAGCTCCTGGACGACCCGAACTGGACCCTGCACGCGGCCCACGCGCTCGGTGTCGACGACGAGCACCAGATGTGGCCTCCGGAGTTCGGCTGGTGGCTCGAGAAGCGGGCCCGGGCGCTGCGCAAGCTGCGGCTGCGTTGACCCGAGCGGACGAGCACCGGACCGGTGTCCCACCGCGGAAGCCGTCCGCGCACGCCTCGAGCGACTTCATGGCGTCGGCGTCGGTCATCTTTCTGCAGCGTCGGCACGATCCGGCGTGCCCGGCACGGCGTACGTCCTGTGCGTCGGCCCCGGCTGGGCCTTGCGCCGGGGTACTTCGACCGGCACGAACGCTCGTGCCATGCAGTCCCTGTCCCGCGAGTTGCGCGCAGGGGAGAGCCGGGCCGGCCGGGGTAGGAGCGCGAGAGCCGCTCACGAGGGCGCGGCAAGGGGAGACGCGATGATGCTGGCCGGCACGGTGCTCGAGGTGTGCCTGCTGCTGGTCCTGCTGGTCGCCGTGGCACTGCTGACGCGGCGGCGGAGCCTGCCGCTGTCGGTCGGCCTGGTCGTCGTCGGACTCCTGCTGTCGACGGTCGGGGCGAGCCCGGCCGTCGGTGAGCTGCGCGGCGAGACCTTCGAACAGGTCGTGGTCTTCCTGTTCCTGCCGGCGCTCGTGTTCGCCGCTGCGCTGGACCTCGA
>JAHWJP010000020.1:20133-29023 GCA_019348355.1 Actinomycetota bacterium | reverse complement strand
CGACCTTGCGCAGCACCGCATTGACGAAGGCCACCGGACCGGCACTGACGACCCGGCGGGCGAGGTCAACAGTGGCGGAAACGGCTGCGTGCGGGGGGATCCGGGTGCGCAACAGCTGGTGCGCACCGAGCCGGAGCACGTCGAGCACGGGCGGGTCGACCTGCGCCAGCGGCCGGTCGACGCAGGCCTGCAGCACCGCGTCGTAGAGCCCCTGCCCGCGCAGCGCGCCGTACGCCAGCTCGGTCGCGAGCGCCGCGTCGCGGCCGGAGATGCCGCGCTCGCGCAGCAGCCCGGGCAGGACCAGGTTGGCGTAGGCCTGCCGCTCCCGGACCGCGAGCAGGACGTCGTACGCCGCGCGGCGCGGCTTGTCGTCCGCCGGCGGGCGGTACGGCCGCGCGGCCCGGCGGTCGGGCCTTCGTGGAGGTGTCGGAGCGGCCGCCGGCGGCGTCACGAGAAGCTCTCCCCCGGCGAAAGGCGCAGGCCCCGCAGCCAGTCATCGGCGGCCATCGACGACCTGCCCTCCGGTCGGACGCCGCCGAGCCGAACGGCCGTCGTGGCGGTGCCGACCAGCCCGTCGCGCAGCTCCCCCGGCGCGAGCGCCTGGTCGGTGACCGTCACCGGGCCGAGCTTGACCCGCTTGCCGCGCAGCGTCGTCCACGCACCGGGCGCCGGCGTGCAGGCCCGCACCAGCCGGTCCACCCGAAGGGCTGGGGCGGTCCAGTCGACCCGGGCATCGTCGACAGTGATCTTCGGCGCGAGGCTGACCCCGTCCGTCGGCTGCGAGACCGCTTGCACGGAGCCGTCTTCCAGCGCGTCGAGGGTCGCGACCAGCAGCCCTGCGCCGGCGACGGCCAGCCGGGCGAGCAGGTCACCGCTGGTGTCGGTGGAGCGTACGTCCTCGGTCGTGACGCCGAAGACCGGGCCGGTGTCCAGGCCGGCCTCGAGCCGGAAGGTGGTGGCGCCGGTGACCTCGTCGCCGGCCAGGACGGCGTGCTGCACCGGGGCGGCGCCGCGCCAGGCCGGCAGCAGCGAGAAGTGCAGGTTGACCCAGCCGTGCTCCGGGATGTCCAGGACCGCTTGCGGCACGAGCGCGCCGTACGCCACGACGGGACAGCAGTCCGGAGCGATCTGGCGCAACCGCTCCTGGAAGGTGTCGTTGCGTGGATGGACCGGTGTGAGGACCTCGAGGCCGGCGGCCTCGGCGCGCTCGCGGACCGGGCTGGGCCGCAGGGCCCGGCCGCGACCGGCGGGGGCATCCGGCCGGGTGAGGACGGCGACGACGTCGTGTCGGCTGGCGAGCAGCGCCTCGAACGAGGGCAGGGCCGGCTCCGGGGTTCCTGCGAAGACGAGCCTCACCGGGAGGAGGTCACGGGGCGGTGGGCGGGGAGGTCAGAGCGCGCGTCCGAACAGCGGGTGCGGGCTGGCCTTGACCACCGGCGGGGGCTGGTTGGACCACTCGGCGAGGCGGACCGCCTCGAGGGCAGCTCTTTTCGTCTCGGCGTCGAGACGGTCGATGAACAGCACGCCGTCGAGGTGGTCGGTCTCGTGCTGCACGCAGCGGGCCAGCATGTCGCTGCCCTCGATGGTGACCGGATCGCCGTAGACGTTCTGCCCGTGGGCGACGACGTGCTGCTTTCGCCGGCAGTCGAAGGTCAGGTCCGGCAGCGACAGGCAGCCCTCCGGCCCGTCCTGCTCCTCATCGCTCGGGAAGTGCAGCACCGGGTTCACCAGGTGGCCCAGCACGTCGCCGATGTCGAAGACGAACACCCGCAGGCCGACACCGATCTGGGGGGCCGCAAGGCCGACCCCGGGCGCGTCGATCATCGTGTCGGCGAGGTCCTTGACGAGGTTGCGCAGCTCCTTGTCGAAGGTGGTGACGTCGACGGCGGGGGTGCGCAGCACGGGGTCGCCGATCAGGCGGATCGTTCGGGTTGCCACCAGCAGATGATAGGCGCTGCCGTGGCTACCCTCGCGGGTGTCAGGTAGCCAGGTGTCAGCGGTGCCGGACCCTGCCCCGGTCGATGTCAGCGGACCCCGGGCTCGACGGTGAGAGTCCGCGTCGCGGTGTCCAGCGTCGCATTGGCACCGAGCGGCACGGTCGGCGGCTGCGCACCGTGTCCGATCGGCAGCCCGCCGAGGATCGGCACACCGAGCGGACCGAGCCGGTCGTAGAGCAGGTCGATGATCGACCACCGGCCGGGCCCCTCTTCTGCGGATCGGATGAACTGCCCGACCGCCACGCCGCGTACGCCGTCAAGGCAACCGGACTCGAGGAGCTGCGTCAGGCTCCGATCCATTGCGCCGATGTGCTTGTCGACGTCCTCGATCAGCAGGATCGCTCCGTCGAAGCTCGGGCACGCCCACCCCACCGACCGGCCGATCGTGTCGAGGTTGCCTCCCAACAAGGCACCGGTAGCTCGCCCCTCGACAAGGACCTTGGCAGTCAGTTCACCGGGGTCTTGGTGAACGGACACCAGCTCGGGCTGCATGAGTGCGCAGCGCAACGCGTCGGCCACCTGGCTGCCGTACCACTCGTGCCAGCCGGCGTGCGGGCCATGAAAGCCGACGAGTCGGCATCGCTGCCACAACACCAGGTGCAACATCGTGATGTCGCTGAAGCCCACCAGCGGCTTGGGATCGCGGCGGGCGGCAGCGACGTCCACACCACTGGCGATGCGGTACGCGCCTTTGCCCCCCGTGGTGGCGATGATCGCGCGGACGCCGGGGTCACGCAGGGCGTCGTTCACATCCGCGAGTCGATCCTCGTCTCGACCAGCGAGGTAGTGGCCGAACCTGTCAAAGGCGTGCTGGCCGATCTCGACCGTAAGGCCCCAACTCGCCAGGATTTCCGCGCCACGCGTCACCTGGCTGCGCTCCGGGCGGCTGGCAGGTGACACGACTCTGACGCGATCGCCGGCGCGCAGCCTCGGCGGGACCAGCGCTGCCGGTGCACTGGACGCTCCTGGCTCCATCGTCGAAACCTAGGCGAGGGTGCGCGGGTCGAGCTCGACCCGTACCGGCTCGCCCTTCTTCGCGCTGCGCACCGCGCCGGCAGACTTCAAGGCCGCGGCGAGCTGCGCGCCCGCCGCCAGCGGCGCGCGCAGCAGCAGCCGCTCGACCCCCTCGCCGGCCGGCACCGGCCCGAGAACATCGGCGCGGGCGGTGTCCGGCAGCGCCGTCAGGAACTGCCGAAGCGCCGAGGCTGTCCCCACGAGGCCGGCCATCCGCACCGCTGGGGGGAACCGCAGCTCGACCCGCTCGGCGAGCTCACGAGCGGCCGCGCCGACCGGGTCCCAGCGCACCAGGGCCTGCACCGGGGCGAGGGCGCGGTCGGCCACGACGACGACCCGCCCGTGCGGCGCCGCCCGGGCCAGTGCCGCAGCCGTGAACCAGCGCCGCAGCGCCTCCTCCCCCGCCCGCAGGTCGGCCCGGCCGAGGAAGGCCCAGCCGTCGAGCAGCAGCACCGCGCCGTACCCCCCGTCGGCCACCGGTTCGGCCCCCGGGGTGCTGACGACGAGCGCGGGAGCGGCCGGCACGCCGGCAAGCACGCCGTCGCGGCCGGAGGTCTTGACAGTGACGCCGGGAAAGGCGCGGCCGAGCTCCTCGGCCGTACGCCGGGCCCCGACGACGACGGACCGCAGCTGCCGGCCCTCACACACCGGACACTGCCAGTCGCCCGCGAGCCGACCGCACCACCGGCAGCCGGCGACCGCGGAGCTGGACGCGGTCGCGAGCGGTCCGGCGCAGGCCGGGCAGCGGGCCGGGGTGCGGTCCCGGACGCAGGCAAGGCTGGGGACATAGCCGCGGCGCGGCACCTGGACGAGCACCGGGGCGCCGCCCGCGAGCGCCGCGCGGGCCGCGTCGAAGGCGACCGCCGGGAGGCGTACGGCCTGCGCCATCGGGTCACGGGCGAGCTGATCTTCAGACGTGCCGTCCACCGCCGGCGAACTGGCGCGCACCTGCGCGCGGTCGGCCGCGAGCGAGCGCGCCCAGCCGTTGTCGACGAGCAGCTGCCCTTCGGCCGTACGCGCGTGCCCACCCATGAGCATGGCGGCACCGGCCAGATGAGCTCGCAGCGCGAGGATCTCACGCACATGCGGGTAGGGCGCCCGTGGCTCGGCGTGCAGGTCGTCGCCGTCGTCCCAGACGACCACCAGCCCAAGCTCGGCGACCGGGGCGAAGGCCGTCGCCCGGGTGCCCACCGCCACGCGGACGCCCCCGCGCAGCACCGACAACCAGCGCCGGTAGCGCTCGGCCGGTCCCAGGTCGGCCGACAGCGACGCGGCCGGAACACCGAGCTCGGCAAGTGCGCCGGTCACCCGGTTCAGGTCGCGGCCGTCGGGCACCACCACGACGGCGCCACGGCCACTGCTGACGCAGGCCTGCACGGCGCGGGCGATCTCGTCCGGCCAGTGCGGGCCCGGGAGGGCGGACCAGACGGCACGCGGCGGGCGTCCCGCGGCCAGCGCGGCCAGGAACGCCGGGCCGGTCGGGTAGCGCCCCCACGGTCCGGGCTCGGGTGCAGCTGGGACAGGCGGCGCGGGGTCGAGGGTGGGCTCCGCCTCGACCCGGGCGTGCCGGGGCGGTACGGCGAGGCGCAGGACATCGCTGATCGTGCCGGCGGTCCGATCGGCGACCGCCCGCGCAAGGCTGGCGATGTGCGGGGTGAGCGCCTGCTCGCCACTGAGCACGCCGGCGAGCGGAGCCAACCGACCGTCGTGGTCGGTGCCTTCGACCCGCTCCAGCAACCAGCCGTCGACGAGCCGCCCGGCGAAGCGCACCCGGACGCGGACACCGGGCCGGGCAATGTCGTCGAACCGCTCCGGGACCGCATAGTCGAACAGTCGGTCCAGGTGGGCCAGCCCGCTGTCGACCACGACCCGGGCGACGGCGAGCTCGGCAGCCAGGGGCACCTGGCGCGCACGCGACTCGCTCACGGCCGCGAGGTTAGGCGGGGCAGCCGACAGCTGCCGCGCTGGCGGGTTACTGCCCGGCGGCCTTGCGCAGCAACTCGGCGCGCTCGGTCGACTCCCAGGTGAAGTCGGGCCCGGGACGGCCGAAGTGGCCGTAGGCCGCGGTCTGCCGGTAGATCGGCCGGAGCAGGTCGAGGTCACGGATGATCGCCGCCGGCCGCAGGTCGAAGACCTGCACGATCGCGTCCTGGAGCTTCTCGTCGTCGAGGATCCCGGTCCCGGCGGTGTCGACGAAAAGACCGACCGGCTCGGCCTTGCCGATGGCGTAGGCGACCTGCACCTCGCACCGCGTCGCGAGGCCGGCAGCCACGACGTTCTTGGCCACCCAGCGCATCGCGTAGGCCGCGGAGCGGTCCACCTTGGACGGGTCCTTGCCGGAGAAGGCGCCGCCGCCATGGCGGGCATAGCCGCCGTACGTGTCGACGATGATCTTGCGTCCGGTGAGCCCGGCATCCCCCATCGGGCCGCCGATCTCGAAGCGGCCGGTCGGGTTGACGAGCAGGCGGTAGCTCTCGGTGTCGATGCCGATGTCCGCCACCTCCGGGCCGATGACCTGCTCGGCGATGTCCGGGGTGAGCAGCGTCTCGATGTCGATGTCGGCCGCGTGCTGGCTCGACACGACGACGGTGTCGAGCCGGGTCGGCCGTCCGTCGACGTACTCGATGGTGACCTGCGTCTTGCCGTCCGGTCGCAGGTACGGCACGGAGCCGTCCTTGCGCACCGCAGACAGGCGCCAGGCCAGCCGGTGGGCCAGCGCGATCGGCAACGGCATGAGCTCCGGCGTCTCGTCGCAGGCGAAGCCGAACATCAGCCCCTGGTCGCCGGCGCCCTGGGCGTCCAGCGGGTCGGCGTCACCTTCCACCCGCGCTTCGTACGCTGTGTCGACGCCCTGGGCGATGTCGGCGCTCTGCGAGCCGATCGACACACTGACGCCGCAGCTCGCGCCGTCGAAACCCTTGCGGCTGCTGTCGTAGCCGATGTCGAGGATGCACTCGCGCACGATCGTCGGGATGTCGACGTAGGCGTCGGTGGTCACCTCCCCGGCGACGTGCACCTGACCAGTGGTGATGAGCGTCTCGACGGCCACCCGGCTGCGGGGGTCCTCGCTCAGCAAGGCGTCGAGGATCGAGTCGCTGATCGCATCGGCGATCTTGTCGGGATGGCCTTCGGTGACCGACTCGGAGGTGAACAGACGACGGGACATGCGACTCCTCGGACGGTCCGGGACGAATCAGGACGTGGCGGCGACCCTACCCGTCCAGTGTTGGGCGACGAGATCCCATACCCGGTGGGCGAGCACGTCCTTCGAGCCGAGCGGAATGTCGTACGAGGCGCCGTCGCTCGACAGGACGGTGGCGGCGTTGCGGTCGCCCTCGAACCCGGTCGGGTGCCCCGCCTCGCCCACCTCGTTGACCACCAGCAGGTCGCAGCCCTTCGTAGTGAGCTTGGCGCGGGCGTGGGTGAGTACGTCACCGTCGGCGTCGCCCGTCTCGGCGGCGAACCCGACGAGGACCTGGCCCGATGTCCGCGCCGCGACCAGCTCGGACAGGACGTCGGGGTTCTGCACCAGCTCGACCGTCAGCCTCGCGCCCTTCTTGCGCTTGGTGACGAAACGCTCCACGGGACGGTGGTCAGCGACGGCAGCGGCCATGACGACAGCGTCCGCTCCCTGTGCCGCGGCGAGCACGGCGTCGCGCAGCTCGAGGGCGCTGGTGACCCGGACGACCCTGACACCGGCCGGATCCGCAAGGGCGGCGGAGCTGACCAGGACCACCTCGGCCCCCCGCGCGGCCGCCGCCCGGGCCAGCGCGTAGCCCTGCTTGCCGGAGGAGCGGTTGCCCAGGAAGCGCACCGGGTCGAAATGTTCGCGGGTGCCGCCGGCGGAGACCACCACCCGCCGTCCGGCCAGGTCGGGGGCCGTGCCGGCGAGCAGGCCTCGGCACAGCTCGGCGAGCTCGCTCGGCTCGGGCAGCCGGCCCTGACCACTGTCGGCGCCGGTGAGCCGGCCCTCGGCGGGCTCGACGACCAGCACGCCCCGCTCACGCAGCAGCGCGACGTTGGCGCGGGTCGCCGGGTGCTCCCACATCTCCGTGTGCATCGCGGGGGCGAACACGACCGGGCAGCGGGCCGTCAGCAGGACGGCTGTCAGCAGGTCGTCGGCCAGACCGGCGGCCGCTCGGGCCATCAGGTCTGCGGTGGCCGGGGCGACGACGACGAGGTCGGCGCTCTGGCCGAGTCGCACGTGAGGCACCTCGTGGACCTGGGCCCACAGGTCGTCGGCAACCGGCCGGCCGGACAGGGCCGCCCAGGTCGCGGCCCCGACGAAACGCAGAGCGGCTCCCGTGGGGACGACCGTGACGTCGTGGCCGCTCTCGGAGAGCCGGCGCAGCAGCTCGACGGCTTTGTACGCGGCGATGCCGCCCGCGACGCCCAGGACGATGCTGGGCCGGTCACTCATCGCGCTGCCACGGCTAGACGACGGGGTCGGCGACCTGCTCGTGCGTGAGCAGCCCGCCGTTGATCTCCCGCAGCGCGATCGACAACGGCTTCTCCTGAACGCCGGTCTCGACCAGCGGCCCGACGTACTCCAACAGGCCCTCGCCCAGCTGTGAGTAGTAGGCGTTGATCTGGCGGGCCCGCTTGGCGGCGTAGATGACCAGGCTGTACTTGGAGTCGGTCGCGGCCAGCAGCTCGTCGATCGGGGGGTTGGTGATGCCGATCGGGTTGGCAACGGTTCCGGACACAAGGCACTCCAGAGGAAGAACTACGGGGGGATCTGCATCAACGCTACCAGCCGGTCCGCCGCCCGTTCGAGCTCGTCGTTGACGATGACGACGTCGAACTCGTCCTCGGCGGCCAGCTCGATCCGGGCCCGGTCCAGCCGACGGTGCACCCGACCGGAGTCCTCGGTCCCCCGGCCGGTCAGCCGGCGGGCGAGCTCGTCGAAGGACGGCGGGACGAGCAGGACCAGCTGCGCCCCAGGCATCGTCGCCCGCACCTGGCGCGCCCCCTGCAGCTCGATCTCGAGCAGGGCGGGGGTGCCGGCAGCCAGCCGCTCCTGCACCGGGCGACGCGGTGTGCCGTAGCGGTTCCCGGCGTACGACGCATGTTCCAGCAGCTCGTCGGCCGTGACCATGCGCTCGAACTCGGCCTCGTCGATGAAGTGGTACTCGACCCCGTCGACCTCGCCCTGGCGCGGGGTGCGGGTGGTGACGCTCACCGACAGCCAGACCTGCGGGTGACGCCTGCGGACGAGCGAGACGACGCTGCCCTTGCCGACGCCGGACGGGCCGGACAGGACCGTGAGGCGGCCGTCAGCTCCGGTCAAGAGCCGCCGAACTCCTCGACCAGGGCCTTGCGCTGCTTGGTCCCGAGCCCGCGGACCCGTCGGGACGGCGAGATCTCCAGCCGCTCCATGATCTTCTGGGCCCGGACCTTGCCGACGCCGGGCATTGCCTCGAGCACGGCGACGACCTTCATCTTGCCGATGACCTCGTTGTCGGCGCCGTCAGCGAGCACGTCGTCGAGCGTCGCGCCGCTGGACTTCAGCCGAACCTTCAGCGCTGCCCGCTCCTTTCGGACCGCTGCTGCCTTCTCGAGGGCGGCGGCGCGCTGCTGGGGGGTGAGGGACGGCAGCGGCACGCGGGTCACCTCGACATAGGAGCGGTCACGGATCGTGCACGGAACCTAGCGGCGCGGGCGCCCCCCGGGCAACGGGCGGGGTGCCCGACGCCCCCCCGCGCCCCCCTGCAACGTCGATCTTCGCCATCTGGTGGCGCGCCACGGCGTGTCGGCGACCAGACGGCGAAGATCGTCGGAGCGGGCGGAGGCGGTCGGAGCGGTCGGACGCGGTCGGAGCGGTCGGACGCGGTCGGGCTGCGGTCAGGTGGGCAGCAGGCTCGCGGCGATGCGGGCGG
>JAHWJP010000020.1:0-20033 GCA_019348355.1 Actinomycetota bacterium | reverse complement strand
GCGGTCGGGCTGCGGTCAGGTGGGCAGCAGGCTCGCGGCGATGCGGGCGGCGGCGGCGCCGGGGTCGGCCGCACCGGTGATCGGGCGGCCGATGACGAGCAGGTCGGCCCCGTCGGCGAGCGCTTGCTCCGGCGTCGCCACCCGGACCTGGTCCTGCGCGTCGGCGCCGGACGGCCGCACCCCCGGAGTGATGAGCACGATCCCGGGACCGACCTCGGCGCGTACGGCGGCGACCTCCCGGGGCGAGCAGACCAGCGCGCCGGCGCCGGCGCCGACGGCAAGGGTGGCCAGCCGGCGTACGGCATCGAGCAGCGGGCCGGTCGTCCCGACCGCGTCCATCGCCCGATCGTCCATGGAGGTCAGCACGGTGACGGCCGCGATCGTCACGTCCTCGGCGGCTTCGACAGCCGCCCGCACCATGTCGGCGCCGCCGCTGGCGTGCACCGTCAGGTAGCGCGGCTTGAGCTTGGCCACCGCGCGAGCGGCGCCGGCGACAGTGGTGGGGATGTCGTGCAGCTTGAGGTCCAGGAACAGCTCTGTCCCGGACGCGCCGCGCACGCTCGAGGTGATCGAGGGGCCGGTCCGACAGAACAGCTCCAGACCGACCTTGACGACCGCGACGTGGGGGGTGACGGCCTGCGCCCAGCGGGCAGCCGTCTCGGCGTCCGGGGCGTCGAGGGCGACGGCGATCGGGGCCTTCACGGTTCCTCCATCGCTGCGGCCGGCTCGTCGCCGACCGGGTCGGGGCCCTCCGGGACGAGGTGTCCCGCAGCGCCGTGGGCGAGGCCGATGACGTCGCGGACGTGCTCGACGCCACGGTCGGCCAGCGCCTGCTCCAGCTCTGCGAGCACCCGGACCGGCGCCGTGGGGTCACCGAACACCGTCGTCCCGACGCTGACCGCGCTCGCCCCTGCGAGCAGGAACTGCAGGGCGTCCAGGCCGGTGCGGATCCCGCCCATGCCCAGGATGGGCACGTCGGGCAGCGCCTGGTGCACCTGCCAGACGCAGCGCACCGCAACCGGCCGGATCGCCGGGCCGGACAGCCCACCGGTGATGCCGGCGAGCGCCGGACGCATGGTCGTCGTGTCGATCACCATGCCCAGCAGGGTGTTGATGACCGACAGCCCGTCCGCCCCGGCGTCGACGCAGGCCCGGGCGATCAGAGCGATGTCGGTGACGTCCGGGGAGAGCTTGGCGAACACCGGAATGCCCGGCGCGGTGTTGCGGCGCACGGCGCTGACCACTCCGGAGGCCGCCTGCGGGTCGCAGGCGAACACCTGACCGCGGTCCTCCACGTTCGGGCAGGAGATGTTGACCTCGACCATGGCAAGGCCCGGCCGGTCGCGCAGCCGGGACGCGAGGTTCGCGTAGTCAGCGACGCTGCCGCCGGCGATCGACACCACCGCCCGCGCGCCGCGCTCGGCCAGCCAGGGAAGGTCCTTGTCCAGCAAGACGTCGATGCCCGGACCCTGCAGCCCGATCGAGTTGAGCATCCCGCTCGGCGTTTCCGCCATCCGCGGCGTCGCCCTGCCGGAGCGCGGCTCCAGCATGATCGACTTCGTGACGACCCCGCCGAGCGCGGTGACGTCGAAGAACTGGTCGAGCTCCTGACCGGCGGCGGCGCAGCCCGAAGCGGTGAAGACGGGGTTGGGGAAGCGCACCCCCGCAAGGATTGTCGTCAGGTCGGTCACGGGCGGCCCAGGGCGCCGACGGTGTCGTGCGGCACGGAGCCGACGTCGTCCCAGCGGACCCGGTCGGCGAGGAAGACCGGCCCCTCGACGCAGGAGCGCGCCATCCGGGTCCGGCCGTCGTCGCCGATCACCGGCAGCACGCACGTCATGCACACGCCGATACCGCAGGCCATCGACTCCTCGACGGCCACCTGGCAGGGGATGCCCCGCTCGGCGCACACCGCTGCGACGGCGCGCAGCATCGGCATCGGCCCGCAGGCATAGACGACATCGGTCCTGCACTTGTCGAGGACTCCTGGCAGGACGTCGCTGACCCGACCGGTCGTGCCGACCGAGCCGTCGTCGGTCGTCACCGCGATCGAGGCCGCCATCCGCTTGGCCTCGAGCAGGCCGAACAGCCGGTCGGCGCTGCCCGCTCCGAGCACCATGTCGACCCGGCAGCTGCGCTCGCGCAGGGCGGTGGCGAGCGGCAGCAGCGGCGCGCTGCCGTAGCCACCGCCGACCAGCGTGGCGTTGACGCCGGTCGTCGGCAGCCGGAACGGCTTGCCCAGCGGTCCGACGACGTCGAGTTTGTCCTGCGGCCGGCGACTCGACAGCCAGGCAGTGCCCTTGCCATGGACCGCGAAGACGAACTCGACGGTCCCGCCGTAGACGCCGCGGTCCTTGACGTCGTAGATGGCGAAGGCCCGGCGCAGCAGCATGCTCGACTCCGGGCCACCCACCTGGACGGCGAGGAAGTGACCGGGCCGGGTGAGCTCGGCGATCCCGGGTGCGATCACGGTCATGGACAGGTAGGCGCCGACCCGCTTGACCGACAGCACGTCGCCGAGCACCTGCACCGGCATCAGGCGTCCCCCGCTCGACCGGGGCCGCGCTGCGAAGCAGTCAGCCGGCCGTGGTGCTCCTGCAGCGAGGTGACACCGATGTCGCCGCGCACCAGCGCCTCGATGCCCTGCACACACGCCGCGGCCCCCTGGATCGTGGTGATGCAGGGCACGCCACGCGCGACCGCCGCCGTCCGGATCTCGTAGCCGTCCTTGCGCGCCCCGACCCCGAACGGCGTGTTGAGGATGAGATCCACCTCACCGGCGAGGATCCGGGGGACGACGTCGTCGCCCTTGCCGTGCGAGTGCTTGCCGACGACGGTGGCGCGCACGCCGTTGCGCCGGAGCACCTCCGCCGTGCCCTCGGTCGCGAGGACCTCGAAACCCAGGTCGGCCAGCCGCTTCACCGGGAAGATCATGGCCCGCTTGTCGCGGTTCGCGACGCTGACGAACACCCGCCCCTTGGTGGGCAGCTCGCCGTACGCCGCGGCCTGGCTCTTGGCGTAGGCGGTGCCGAACACCGCGTCGATCCCCATCACCTCGCCGGTCGACTTCATCTCCGGCCCGAGCACCGTGTCGACGCCCTCGCCGGTCGCGGTGCGGAAGCGCCCGAACGGCAGGACCGCCTCCTTGACCGAGATCGGGCAGTCGTCGGGCAGGGTGCCGCCGTCCCCGGTCGCCGGCAGCAGCCCCTCGGCGCGCAGGCGCTCGATCGTGGCGCCCAGCATGATGCGCGCGGCCGCCTTGGCGACCGGGACCGCGGTGGCCTTGCTGACGAACGGCACCGTGCGGCTGGCCCGCGGGTTGGCCTCCAGAACGTAGAGCACGTCGTCCTTCAGGGCGTACTGGACGTTGAGCAGGCCGCGCACGCCGACGCCTTCGGCGATGCCGAGCGTCGAGGTGCGGATGCGGTCGAGGTCGGACCGGCCGAGCGTCACGGGGGGCAGCGCGCAGGCCGAGTCGCCGGAGTGGATGCCCGCCTCCTCGATGTGCTCCATGACGCCGGCGAGGTAGAGCTCGGCGCCGTCGTACAGCGCGTCGACGTCGATCTCGACCGCGTCCTCGAGGAAGCGGTCGACGAGCACCGGGGCGTCGGGACCGATGTGCGTGGAGCGCTGCACGTAGTCGACGAGCATGTCGTCGCTGTAGACGATCTCCATGCCGCGACCGCCCAGGACGTACGAGGGCCGCACGAGCACCGGGTAGCCGATCGTCAAAGCAATCGACTTCGCCTCGTCGTAGGACGTAGCGAGCCCGAAGCGTGGCGCGGGCAGTCCGGCCGCCTCGAGCACCGCGCCGAAGGCCCCCCGGTCCTCGGCCAGGTGGATGGCCTCCGGACTCGTCCCGACGATCGGCACACCGCAGTTCTTGAGCTCCTGGGCCAGCCGCAGCGGCGTCTGCCCACCGAGCTGCACCAGCACGCCGACCAGCTTGCCGCCACCCGCCTCCGCACTGGCCTGCTCGGCGGCCACGACCTCGAGGACGTCCTCGACGGTGAGCGGCTCGAAGTACAGCCGGTCACTGGTGTCGTAGTCGGTCGACACCGTCTCGGGGTTGCAGTTGACCATGATCGTCTCGTAGCCGGCCTCGGTCAACGCGAAACTGGCGTGCACGCAGGCATAGTCGAACTCGATGCCCTGACCGATGCGGTTGGGCCCGCTGCCGAGGATGAGCACCTTGACCTTGCCGCTGTCCGCGACCTCGCTCTCCTCGTCGTAACAGGAGTAGTAGTAGGGCGTCTCGGCGGCGAACTCGGCCGCGCAGGTGTCGACCGTCTTGTAGACCGGTCGCACGCCGAGCTGCCGGCGCAGGGCGCGCACCTGCGCCTCGGTCGTCTCGCGCACGACGGCGATCTGCAGGTCGCTGCACCCCGCCCGCTTGGCCTCGCGCAGCAGCGGCGCATCCAGCTGCGGGGCGTCGTCGAGCTTCGCCCGCAGCTCGACCAGGGACAGGATCTGGTCGAGGAACCACGGATCGATCCGGGTCGCCTCGAACACCTCCTGCGGCGTCGCGCCGAGCCGCAGGGCGCGCTCGACGGCGAACAGCCGGCCGTCGTGCGGTGTGCGCGCCTGCTCCAGCGCGTCCTGCGCGGTGCCCGGCGGATCGGGTTCCACCCAGAAACCGGCCGGCGCCTGCTCGAGCGAGCGCATCGCCTTCTGCAACGCCTCGACGAAGGACCGGCCGATGGCCATCACCTCACCGACGCTCTTCATGGTCGTGGTCAGCTCCCGGTCCGCGCCCGGGAACTTCTCGAAGGCGAACCGCGGGATCTTCACCACCACGTAGTCGAGCGAGGGCTCGAACGACGCGGGCGTCTCGCGGGTGATGTCGTTGGGGATCTCGTCGAGGGTGTAGCCGATGGCGAGCCGGGCGGCGATCTTGGCGATCGGGAAGCCGGTCGCCTTGGAGGCCAGCGCGCTCGATCGGGAGACCCGCGGGTTCATCTCGATGACCACGATGCGCCCGTTCTCGGGGTGGACGGCGAACTGGATGTTGCACCCGCCGGTGTCGACGCCGACCGCGCGGATGACGTCGATGGCGATGTCGCGCATCCGCTGGTACTCGCGGTCGGTCAGCGTCATCGCCGGCGCGACGGTGATGCTGTCACCGGTGTGCACACCCATCGGGTCGAGGTTCTCGATCGAGCAGATGACAACCACGTTGTCGTTCCTGTCGCGCATCAGCTCGAGCTCGTACTCCTTCCACCCCAGCAGCGACTCCTCGAGCAGGACCTCGGTGGTCGGGCTCGCGTGCAGCCCGCCGCCGGCGATGCGGTGCAGCTGCTGCTCGTCGTGCGCGACCCCCGACCCACTGCCGCCCATCGTGAACGACGGCCGCACGACGACCGGGTAGCCGAGCTCGGCGGTCGCCGCGAGCACCTCGGTCATCGTGTGGCAGACGGCGCTCCTGGCGCTGTCGGCCCCGATGCTCGCCACGATCGCCTTGAACTCCTGGCGGTCCTCGCCGCGCCGGATGGCGTCGACGTCGGCGCCGATGAGCTCCACGCCGTAGCGCTCGAGCGCACCGCTGGCGTGCAGCGTCATCGCGGCGTTCAGCGCGGTCTGCCCGCCGAGGGTCGCCAGCAGGGCGTCCGGGCGCTCCTTCTCGATCACCTTCGTGACGAACTCCGGGGTGATCGGCTCCAGATAGGTCGCGTCGGCGAACTCCGGATCGGTCATGATCGTGGCCGGGTTGGAGTTGAGCAGCGTGACCCGCAGCCCCTGCTCCTTCAGGACCCGGCAGGCCTGCGTGCCGGAGTAGTCGAACTCCGCCGCCTGGCCGATGAGGATCGGCCCGGAGCCGATGACCAGCACGTGGGAGATGTCCTTACGGCGTGGCATCTCAGGCCTCCATCATCGTCACGAAGGCGTCGAACAGGCCGGTGGCGTCGTGCGGCCCGGGGGCGGCCTCCGGGTGGTACTGCACCGAGAACGCCCGTGTGTCGAGCAGGTTCAACCCCTCGACGACGTTGTCGTTGAGGTCCACATGGCTCACCTCCACCCGGCCGTACGGCGTCTCGACCGCATAGGCGGTCGGCGCGTCCACGGCGAAGCCGTGGTTGTGGCTGGTGATGTGCACCCGCTTCGTGCGTTGGTCCTGCACCGGCTGGTTCACCCCGCGGTGGCCGTAGCGCAGCTTGTAGGTGCCGAGCCCGAGCGCCCGGCCGAGGATCTGGTTGCCGAAGCAGATCCCGAACAGCGGGACGCCGGCGTACAGCACCGCCTGGGCGGCGGCGACCGGGCCGTCGGTCGTCGCCGGGTCGCCCGGCCCGTTCGACAGGAAGACGCCGTCCGGTGACATCGCGAGCAGCTCCTCCCCGGTCGTGGTCGCCGGCAGCACATGCACCTCGCAGCCCCGCAGCGCGAGCTGGCGCGGAGTGCTCGTCTTGATGCCCAGGTCGAGCGCCGCCACCGTGAACCGGCGTTCACCCACGGCCGGCACGACGTACGGCCGTGCAGTCGTCACCTCGTGCGCGAGGTCGGCCCCCTCCATCGCAGGGCTCGCGTACACCTTGGCGTGCAGCTCGTCGACGTGCGCGAGGGCGTCGCCGCTGAAGATGCCCACCTTCATCGCGCCGAGGTCGCGCAGGTGGCGGGTCAGCGCCCGGGTGTCGACCCCGCGGATGCCCACCACCCCCTGCGCTTGCAGCTCGGCCTCCAGCGATCCGGTGCTGCGCCAGTTGCTGGCCAGGCGCGAGGGGTCGCGGACCACGTAGCCGCTCACCCAGATGCGTCCGGACTCGGGATCCTCGTGGTTGACGCCGGTGTTGCCGATGTGCGGCGCAGTCATCACGACGACCTGCCGGTGATAGCTCGGGTCGGTGAGCGTCTCCTGGTAGCCGGTCATGCCGGTGTTGAAGACCGCCTCGCCGTAGGTCTCACCCACCGCGCCGTACGCGGCCCCACGAAAGGTGCGGCCGTCCTCCAGAACCAGCAGGGCAGGCGTCACGGGGCCTCCGACGGGCGCGTCATGGCGGGGGTCAGCCGGGCCGAGATCGCGTCGGCGAGGCCGCGGTGCAGGCCGTGGTCGTCGGCACGGAACCCGCTGGTGAGAAGGCGGCTGCCGAGCCGCCACTCGAGCAGCAGCAGTCCTTCGCTGCCCACCACCTTGCCGGCGAGGGCATCACCGAGAAAGGCCCGGTCCAGCGAGTCATAGGGCAGATAGAGGTCGTCCAGCCCTTCGCGCTCCACGTGGACCCCGTCGGTCGCCACGACGAGCCACCCGGCGGCGCGATGGGCGAGGTCGTGCACGGCGACGCGGTCCAGCCAGTCGTCGGCGAACGTCGTGCCCACGAACAGCCCCGACGTCGCCGGCGCGAGCACCTGTCCACGGATCTGCGGCGGTGCGGGCGGACAGGGCAGATCACCCTGCCGACGCTGGCGGGAGCGCCATCCTTTGAGCATGAGCAGGTAGAGCGCGCCCACCATCAGGAACATGCTGACCGTCAGCAGGATCCGGTTGCCCGTCACGCCGGCGCCGGCTTGCCGTCGAGGACCGTCGGGCGCCCGCGCAGGAAGGTCGCGACGACCCGGACGGGCAGCTCCCGGCCGACGAAGGGGGTGTTGCGGCTGCGGCTGGCCGATTCGTGGGGGTCGACGGTCCAGCGGGCGCCCGGGTCCACCAGGCACAGGTTCGCGGGCTCGCCGACCGCCAGCGGGCGGCCCTGCGGCTCGGGAGCGCCGTCGAGCCGGCCGATCCGGGCCGGGGTGTGCGACATCCGGTCGGCCACCGAGCGCCAGTCCAACCGGCCGGTTTCGACCATCGTCAGCGCCACAACTGCGAGCGCCGTCTCGAGGCCGGTCATGCCGGGTAGCGCCGCTCCCCACTCCGCCTCCTTGTCCTCGAGGGCGTGCGGGGCATGGTCGGTGGCGACGCAGTCGATCGTGCCGTCCGCCAGGCCTTCTCGAAGCGCGTCCACGTCGGCCTGCGTGCGCAGGGGTGGGTTGACCTTGTAGAGCGGGTCGTAGGTGGCCGCGAGGTCGTCGGTGAGCAGCAGGTGGTGCGGGGTGACCTCGGCGGTGACCTTCCACCCCTTGTTCTTCGCCCACCGCAGCAGGTCGACGCTGCCGGCGGTGCTGACATGGCACACGTGCAGCCGGCTGTCGACGTGGGCGGCGAGCAGGCAGTCACGGGCGATGATCGCCTCCTCCGCCACGGCCGGCCAACCGGTGAGGCCCAGCAGACTGGACTGGACACCCTCGTTCATCTGCGAGCCGACCGTGAGCCGCGGCTCCTGTGCGTGCTGGGCGATGACGCCGTCGAAGGCCTTGACGTACTCCAGCGCCCGCCGCATGAGCCCGGCGTCGCTGACGCACTTCCCGTCGTCGGAGAAGACCCGTACCCGGGCGGCGCTGTCGGCCATGGTCCCGAGCTCGGCCATCTGCTGACCGCCGAGTCCGACCGTGACCGCACCGACCGGCGCCACGTCGCAGTGGCCGGCTTCGCGACCGAGCCGCCATACCTGCTCGACGACGCCGGCGGTATCGGCGACCGGATCGGTGTTCGCCATCGCGTGCACGGCGGTGAACCCGCCGAGAGCGGCGGCGAGGGTGCCGGTCGCGACGGTCTCGGCGTCCTCCCGCCCGGGCTCGCGCAGGTGGGTGTGCAGGTCCACCAGGCCGGGGAGCAGCACCGCGCCCGCACCGTCGTGGACCCGGCTGCTCCCCTCCGGCAGACCCGTCCCGATCTCGGCGATGCGGCCGTCGACCAGCCGCACGTCGGTGGCGGACTCGCCATACGGCCGGACGTTCTTGAGCAGGTGGTTCATGACGGGCTCCCGATGGCGGAGTCCGAGCCGCCCAGCAGCAGGTAGAGCACGGCCATCCGCACGCTCACCCCGTTGGCCACCTGCTCCACGATCGTCGAGCGCACGCCGTCGGCGACCTCCGGGGCGATCTCCATGCCCCGCACCATCGGGCCGGGGTGCATGACGATCGCCTCGTCGGCGAGCGTGGCGACCCGGCGCACGTCGAGGCCGTAGCGCCGGGAGTACTCCCGGGCGCTGGGGAAGTAGGCGGCGGCCTGCTCACCCGTCGGGCCCATGCGCTCGCGCTGCACCCGCAGCATCATCACGACATCGCTCTTGGGCAGGACCGCGTCGAGGTCGTACGACACCTGTGCCGGCCAGGACCCCACCCCGACGGGCAGCAGCGTCGGGGGGGCGACAAGGGTGACGTCCGCGCCGAGCGTCGACAACAGCAACACGTTGGAGCGCGCGACCCGGCTGTGCAGGATGTCCCCCACGATGGTGACCCGCAAGCCCTCCAGCCGGCCGAGGCGCCGGCGCATCGTGTAGGCGTCGAGCAGGGCTTGGGTGGGGTGTTCGTGGGTGCCGTCGCCGGCGTTGACGACCGACCCGCGGATCCAGCGGGCGAGGTTCGCGGGCGCTCCCGACCAGCTGTGCCGGACGACGACCGCGTCCGAGCCCATCGCCTCCAGAGTCAGCGCGGTGTCCTTGAGGGTCTCCCCCTTGGAGACGCTGGAGCCCTTCGCGGAGAAGGTGATGACATCGGCGGACAGCCTTTTTGCGGCCAGCTCGAAGGAGGTGCGGGTGCGGGTCGAGTCCTCGAAGAACAGGTTGACGACGGTGCGGCCGCGCAGGGTCGGCAGCTTCTTGATGGTGCGCTCGGAGACCTGCGCGAGCTCCTCAGCCGTGTCCAGGACCAGGATGGCGTCGTCGTAGGACAGGTCGGCAGCCGAGAGCAGGTGACGTTTCATGGGCGAGCCCGGTCTTCCCGTACGGCGTCGGCTGGACCGAGCAGGACGGCGTCGCGCCCGTCGTCCTCGGCGAGCAGGACATGGACGGTCTCTTGCAGCGAGGTGGGGATGTTCTTGCCGACGTAGTCCGCCCGGATCGGCAGTTCCCGGTGCCCCCGGTCCACCAGGACCGCGAGCTGGACCGCGCGAGGCCGACCGAGGTCGGCCAGTGCGTCGAGGGCGGCGCGCACCGACCGCCCGGAGAACAGCACGTCGTCGACCAGGACCACCAGGGCGCCGTCGACGCCGCCCGCCGGGACGTCGGTCGACTCCAGCGCCCGTGGACTCTTCAGCCGCAGGTCGTCGCGGTAGAGGGTGATGTCGAGCGAGCCCGAGGGGACGGTCAGGCCGGCGAAGGCGTGCACCCGGGCGGCGAGGCGACGGGCGAGTGTCGTGCCGCGCGTGGGGATGCCCAGCAGCACCACTTCGTCGCCACCGCGGGTCTTCTCGAGCAGCTCATGGGCCATCCGGTCGATGACTCGGGCGACGTCGGCGCTGCTCAGGACGGGCCGTGCAGCAGCGGGATCACCAGACACCGGCCTGGCCAGGCGGGCCCGAGCCGGCACGGGCGACGGTGGCGGGGCAGCCGTCATCTCGGCCTCCTTCCCCGCCTCACGGGACGGGCTCGGTGGAGGTGGTGTCTCGACGCCCGACGCTACACCCGGACATCTCCGACACGCCGGAAGAGTGAAACTTGACCACCACCCACGTGAGCCGTACCGTCACGGTCCGTAATCACCTTGGCGGGCGAGGCTCGGTCGGGCCACAGGGCGACCGACGACGACGGGGGGACGTGTGTGACCGACTACGCGAAGGCTCTCGGCAGTCGGTTGCGCGCCATCCGCACCCAGCAGGGCCTGTCCCTTCACGGCGTCGAGCTGAAGTCGCAGGGTCGCTGGAAGGCGGTGGTCGTCGGGTCCTACGAGCGGGGCGACCGCGCCGTGACGGTGCAGCGGCTGTCCGAGCTGGCCGACTTCTACGGTGTCCCGGTCAACGAGCTGCTGCCCGACGGCAGCGCCGCGAGCGCCGTCGGGCCGGCGTCCCGCATCATCATCGACCTGGAGCAGCTGTCCTCGGTGCCGGCCGATCAGGCCGCCCCGCTCGCCCGATATGCCGCCACGATCCAGAGCCAGCGTGGCGACTACAACGGCCGGGTGCTGTCCATCCGGCAGGAAGACCTGCGCTCGCTCGCCGTCATCTACGACGCCTCCCCCGGGGCGCTCACCGAGCAGCTGATCGGCTGGGGTGTGCTGTCTGCCGAGGCGCGCCGCGCCGTCGAAGCCTGAGGCTCCGGTCAGACCGAGACCTGCGCAGCCCCGCCCGCCTCCATGTTGATCATCCGCAGGATCACCGTGCTCAGGCACGGACGATCCTGCTGAGCACGGCGATGCTGCGGTGGATCTTCACACCGACAGGCTGGGCTTCAGGCTCAGCAGCCGGCCCAGCAGGCCGTTGACGAAGCCTGCGCTGTCGTCGGTCGACAGGCTGGCGACCAGCGAGACGGCCTCGCTGACCGCGACGCCGTCGGGGACGTCCTCGCACCAGAGCAGCTCGTACACGCCGATGCGCAGCGCGGCCAGATCGACCGGCGGCATGCGGTCGAGCGTCCACTGTTCGGCGTAGGTCGCGAGCAGCTCGTCGATACGCTCCTGGTGCGCGACGACACCCTCGACGAGGAGCGCGGCGTAGTCCGAGACGGGCGGGTCGCCCTGCGCGAGCCGCTCAGCGAGCGTGGCGACGGGATCGGCGTCGCGCTGCGCGGATTCGTAGAGGATGTCGAGGGCGCGCTTGCGGGACTTGCTGCGTGCGCCCACTACTTGTCGGTGACGCGACCGAGATAGCGCCCGTCCCGGGTGTCGACCTTGATCTTCTCGCCGGTCGTCAGGAACAGCGGCACCTGGATCTCGGCGCCGGTCTCGAGCGTCGCCGGCTTGGTGCCCCCGGTGGACCGGTCGCCCTGCAGGCCGGGGTCGGTGTGCGCGATCAGCAGCTCGACGCTTGCGGGCAGCTCGACGTAGAGCGCCGCACCCTCGTGCATGGCGACCATGGCCTCCATGTTGTCGAGCAGGTAGTCCTTGACCGTTCCGAGCGTCTGCTCCGGCACGTACAGCTGGTCGAAGGTGTCCTGGTCCATGAAGACGTAGTCCGTGCCCTCCTGGTAGAGAAAGGCCATCGTGCGCTTGTCGACGGTGGCGATCTCCACCTTGGTGCCGGCGTTGAAGGTCTTGTCGACGACCTTGCCGGTCATGACGTTCTTCAGGGTGGTCCGCACGAACGCGCCGCCCTTGCCGGGCTTGACGTGCTGGAACTCGTTCACCGCCCACAGGCCGTTGTCGAGGTTGAGCACCATGCCGTTCTTCAGGTCATTGGTTGTCGCCATGAGCAGCGAGTCTACTGAGCCCACCCGCGCAGCTTCTCGGCGATCTCCGGGACGTCCAGTTGGCCCTCCGCCACGGCGATGACCAGGTCGTACGCGTCGTCCTCCTCGAAAGTCACGTCGATCCCGTTCTTGTGCAGGAGCAGTATGCCGGCGCTGAAGCCGACCCGCTTGTTGCCGTCGACGAGCCCGTAATTGCGCACCAGCGAGTGCAGCAGAGCAGCAACCTTCTCCCACACCGAGGGATAGGCGTCCGCTCCGAACACGGTGGTGCGAGGTCTGGCCAGAGCCGACTCCAACAGACCCCAGTCGCGCACCGTCATGGGACCGTCGAGCACAAAGGCGCCAATAGCCCGGAGGTCGGCGAGGTCGAGATATCTCACCGACCGAGACGGTCGAGCAGCCCCTTGTTCCCCCTGGCGAAGTCCTGCAGGAAGGCATCCCGCTGCTCTGACCAACCGGTCACTCTTTCGCGAATCGCAATCCGGACGAACTCCTGCATGCTCAAACCCTCGAGCTCGGCGGCAGCACGCAACGCCTCGGTCTCCTCGTCCGTCAGTCGCAAGGTCATCGCCATGCGTCCATGACACCGCGGTGATACCAAAACGTCAACCGGTTGGACGGTCAACCCAGCGCCAGAAACCGCAGCGCGGCGCGGTAGCCCTCGATGCCGAGGCCGGTGATCGTGGCGGTGGCGACGGCACTGATCACGCTGGAATGACGGAACTGCTCGCGGGCGTGCGTCTGGCTGATGTGCACCTCGATCAGCGGGGCGGTGAGCTGGGCGCACGCGTCGCGCAAACCGTAGGAGTAGTGGCTCCAGGCAGCCGAGTTCAGCACGACGGGCAGGCCGGCGTCGGCGGCTTCGTGCACCCAGCCGATCATCTGGGCCTCGTCATCGGTCTGCCGCACCTCGACGTCGAGCCCGAGCTGTGCGCCGGTCTCGACGCAGGTCGCGGCGAGTTCGGCGTGGGTCGTGCTGCCGTAGACGAGCGGCTCTCGGCTGCCGAGCCGGCCGAGGTTGACGCCGTTGAGGATGAGGACCCGGTTCACAGCAGCAGCGCGGCTGCGCCGCGGTCCTTGCGGACCTCCTCGAAGGCGGCGACGAGCAACCCGGGATCGGGGTCGTCGAGGATGCGGGGGGCGGCGAGGGCGTTCAGCACGACGAAGCGGAGCCGGTTCCCCCGTGACTTCTTGTCCACCCGCATGGTCGCCAGCAGCTGCTGCCAGTCACCGGCATAGGTCGTGGGTAGCCCGACCGCGTCGAGAAGGGCGCGATGCCGGTCTGCGGTGACATCGTCCAGCCGACCGGCGGTGCGCCCCAGCTCGGCCGCGAAGACCAGTCCGACGCTCACCGCGGCGCCGTGTCGCCACTTGTACTTCTCGACCTTCTCGATGGCGTGACCGAGGGTGTGACCGTAGTTGAGGAACTCTCGGTCGCCCTGCTCGCGGAGATCGGCCGACACCACCCGCGCCTTGACGGCGACCGCCCGCTCGACCAACTCGCGGGTGTGGACGCCCTTGTAGGTCCTGGCGCCCTCGAGGTCGCTCTCGAGCAGTTCGAGGATCCGCGGGTCGTGCGTGAAGCCGACCTTGATCACCTCGGCGAGCCCGGCGATGTAGTCGTGTCGCGGCAGTGACTCGAGCGCGGTGAGGTCGCACAGCACACCGGCCGGCGGGTGGAAGGCGCCGACGAGGTTCTTGCCGGCCTCGGTGTTGATGCCGGTCTTGCCACCGATCGCCGCGTCGACCATGCCCAGCAGGGTTGTCGGCACGTGCACGACGGCCACCCCGCGCAGCCAGGTAGCGGCGACGAAGCCAGCCAGGTCGGTCGTCGCTCCCCCGCCGACGCCGACGACGGCATCGGTGCGCGTGAAGCCGACCTGACCCAGCACGTCCCAGAGGTAGGACGCGACCTGCAACTCCTTCTGCCTTTCGCCGTCGGGGATCTCGATGGCGTGCACCTCCTGGCCACCGGCGACCAGGTCGTCGCGGACGGCGATGGCCGTGCTGCGCAGGGCGGCCGGGTGGATGACCGCAACCCGGCTGCTGCCGCTGACCATGCCGGCCAGCTCCCCGAGCAGACCGCGCCCGACGACGACGTCGTACGGCTGGTCGCCGGAGACGCGAAGGCGGGTCGGCTCGTCGGTCACCCTGAGACCCTAGTGTCCGCGCAGATTCTGGACGACGTCCTCGACGACCTCGACGACGCTCCTGCCGCTGGTCGGGACCACCCGGCCGGCCACCTCGAGGTAGAGCGGCATCCGCTCGTCCAGCAGCGTCTTGAGCGTCGCCCTCGGGTTGAGGGCGAGAACCGGCCGATCCCGGTTCAGGCCGATGCGCCCGCTGGCCGCCGACAGATCGACGTCGAGCAGGAGGACGCGATGGCCCTGCAGGAGCTCTCGTGTCTCGGCCGAGAGGATGGCTCCTCCGCCGAGGCTGAGCACGCCGTCGTGGCCGGCGAGCGCCGCTGCCACCGCTGCCCGCTCCAACGCCCGGAAGTGCTCCTCGCCGTCGTCGATGAAGATGTCCGCGATGCGCTTGCCGGCGGACTGCTCGATGTCCCGGTCGGTGTCGCGAAAGGCCACGCCGAGCTGTCGTGCGACTTGCCTGCCGACGGTCGACTTGCCGGCGCCGGGCGGACCGACGAGCACGAGCAGCGGGCTCATCGGATGCTGAGCGCCTTCACGTAGCTCTCGAAATTGCGGCGGGTCTCCTCGACCGAGTCCCCGCCGAACTTCTCGACGGCCGCGTCGGCCAGCACCAGCGCCACCATGGCCTCCGCCACGACACCGGCGGCCGGGACGGCGCAGACGTCGCTGCGCTGGTGGTGCGCCGCCGCCGGCTCACCGGTGGTCGTGTCGATGGTGCGCAAGGCCCGGGGAATGGTGCTGATCGGCTTCATCGCGGCCCGCACCCGCAGGACCTCGCCGCTGGACATGCCGCCCTCGGTGCCGCCGAGCCGGCCGCTGCTGCGGGTCAAACCCTCGGCGCCCCGAACGATCTCGTCCATCACCTCGCTGCCGCGTCGACTCGCCACCTGGAAACCGTCACCGATCTCGACCCCCTTGATGGCCTGGATGCCCATCAACGCGGCGGCGAGCCGGCCGTCGAGCCGGCGGTCCCAATGCACGTGACTGCCCAGACCGGGCGGCAGCCCGTACGCCAGCACCTCCACCACCCCACCGAGCGTGTCGCCTTGCTGCTGCACCGCGTCGACTTCGGCGACCATCGCGTCGGATGTCGCCCGGTCGAACACGCGCACCGGGCTGGTGTCGATCGCGGGGAGGTCGGCCAGAACCGGCAGGGCTGTCCCCTCAGGCACCGTCACGCCGCCGATCCGCACCACGTGCGAGAAGACCTGCACGCCGTACGCCTGGGTCAAAAAGGCCTTGGCCACCGCGCCCAGTGCGACCCTCGCCGCGGTCTCCCTCGCGCTGGCCCGCTCGAGCACGGGGCGAGCGTCCTCGAAGCCGTACTTCTGCATGCCGACGAGGTCGGCGTGCCCCGGCCGGGGACGGGTCAGCGGTGCATTGCGGGCCAGCCCCTCGAGTGCCTCGGGATCGACCGGGTCGGCGGCCATCACGGTCGACCACTTGGGCCACTCGGTGTTGCCGATGCGGATGGCGACCGGGCCGCCCTGGGTGATCCCGTGCCTGACGCCCCCGAGGAACTCGACGTCGTCGCGCTCGAAGGCCATGCGCGCGCCGCGACCATGGCCCAGCCGGCGCCGGGCCATCTCGTCCGCGACGTCCGTAGTGGTGATCCGCACCCCTGCGGCCAGCCCCTCGATGACCCCCACGAGGGCAGGACCGTGGGACTCCCCTGCGGTCAGCCAGCGCAACATGGGGTCATTCTCCCAGACGCGGCTTCCTGCGCCGGCCGGGCCGTTGCTCCCCAGCGTCGCCGGCCCACCCCGGGCGGGGAGCAACCGCCGCGGCTGAGCGCAGCCCCCACACGAGACGACGCGGCCCAGCACGGAGGCTGGGCCGCGTCGGCGAACGGGCGCTGCTACGGGATCACGACCTCCTGCTTCAGGTAGACCTCGAAGGGCGCGCTCTCCCCGACCCGGAGCACGGCCATCCAGCCGTCGCCGTGCGGCACCAGATTGACCAGGAGCAACTTGCCGGCGAACACGTCGCCCTTCTTCTGCGAGAACTCCTTGCCGTCCACCACGAAGGCGCCGACCGGCGGTGTGCCCGGCTTCACCGAGACGAACGTGACGGTGCTCTGTGCGGGCGCTGCCGGTGGCACGGCGGTCGGCGGGCCACCGTTGGTGACCACGATGACCTGGGCGGGAGGCGGCGGCGGGGGCGGCGGGGGCGGCGGCGGCGGCTTGACGACGACGGGCGCTGCGACGGGCTGGACGTACAGCGCCTTGAAGGGATTGCGTCCCAAGGGGACGTCCGCCGGGGGCGGCAGCGTCACAGCCTGCTCGGCGGGAGCAACGGGCGCCTCGACGCGTGGCGTCCGCTTGCTCGTCGGGAAGGCGAGCTCCTCGGACTCATCCTCCCCGCTGCCGAGGAAGAAGAACGCGCCGGCCGCCAGGACCACCGCGCCCAACGCGCCGAAGAGGACGACATTGCGGCGGCCGTCCTTCTCCGCCTCCTCCGCTTCTGCGGAGCTCTCGTTACGAAAGGCCGACTCGGTCATCGTTCGTCTCCTACTTCGCCGGGGCGGCGGGCGGGGCGACCACAGGTGTCGCCGCGG
Organism: Actinomycetota bacterium; assembly: GCA_019348355.1. Lineage (GTDB taxonomy): Bacteria > Actinomycetota > Actinomycetes > Mycobacteriales > SCTD01 > SCTD01. The sequence goes on along the minus strand of JAHWJP010000020.1, from coordinate 3,174 downwards.
GGCGGTTGACGGCCATGAAGACGGTGCCGTTGATGGTGGTCGTCAGCGATCGCCCGTCCTCGGGCGTGGTTTTGCTGTCCTTGGGGGCCGTCGGGCTCACCCCGGGGGCCATCGTGAGGTCCACGACCCGCAGCGCACGGGGCAGGTTCTCGACCTCGGAGACGAACTGGGCGACGTCGAAGTAGTCGCCGACGACGTTCAGGGCGACCGGGATGGTGGCGAGCGAGCCGGCCGGTCCGACGGCGCCGGCTCCGGCCGCGGTCGGTCCGACAGGGGCGGTGGGTGTGGTCGGTGTCGTCTGGGAGGTTGCCGACTCGGGAGCCTGCGGCGCGGCTGGTGCGGCGACGACGACAGCGGCCGGTGCACCAGGAGTGACCGACACGAAGTCGATGCCGGCTGACGTGCTGGCCGCAGTGAGGGCGCGGATCAGCGCCGGCAACGAGGGGTTGTCCGGAATCTTCGCCGCCACCTGGGCGAGCTCCGCCTGCTTGCTCGGCAGGTCCTTGGCCTGCGCGCGCAGCACCTGCAGCTGTGTCTCGAGCATCGCGTTGGCAGAGACCTGGGCGGCCGCCTGCGTACGCAGCTCTGCGGCCTCGTCCTTCTTCGGCGAGATCACCAGGAACCAGCCGGCGGCGAGTAGGGCGAGCGAACCGGCCACCGTCAAGGCGACCCACTGCTGAAGCTTGTCCATGTCAGCCCCCAGCCGGAGTGGTGAAGCGACCGGACAGGGCGGCGGGCGTCATCGTGACCGTGCTGCTGAAGTTCACGGTGGCGCGTGTACCGATCAAGGCCTTGGTCGATGAGGTGAAGTACGGGTTGGTGTAGCCCTTCTGCTTGGCCAGCGACTCGAGCCAGACAGCGACGTCGTCGTGCTTGAAGCCGACGCCGGTGAAGGTGACCTGTCCGATGCCCGGCTCGGTCGTGCCGAGCGCCGACGGCGTCACTGCCTGCTTGAAGGTGACGTTCTGCAGCCAGACGTTCTCCGGCACGGTGAGGCTGAGGTCGTTGAGGTACTGCGAGAAGCGGACCTCCTCGCCCATGGCCTGGGTGAGCATCGCCTGGGCGGCGGCGGCCTGCGCGTACACCGACTGCACCTCTGCATACTTTGCCGTCTCGGCTTGAAGCGCCGTGTTGGTGGTGTTGGCCGTCTCCAGCTCGGTGGTGGCGTCGTTGACGCTGCCGACCGCGGCGAGGTAGAGCAGCGCGACGACGCCGACCGCGGCGAGCACACCGCCGCCGAGGGCGTACTGGATGCGCCGGAAGCGCACCTGCTCGGCGATCTCCGGCGGCAGCAGGTTGACCCGCGGCAGCGCCGGCAGGCCGGAGCCCACCGCCTGCTTGGTCTCCTGGACGTGATCGGACAGGATGCTCACGACGCCACCCCCAGGGCGAGCCCGACCGGCACGGTGACCATCGGCTCGACGTACGCGAGCTGCTCGTCGGTGAGGCCGGTCTTGCCGATCTTCAGCACGGACATGGGACGGGCGATCTCGACCGGCAGCCGGGTCGCCGTGGTCAGCCGCTCCACCAGCCCGCCGAGGCGGGACCCACCCCCTGACAGCACGACGCGACTGATCCGAGCACTGCCGGACTGCGCGAGGTAGTAGTCGAGCGAGCCGCGGACCTCCTCGACGAACGCCCCACCGGTCGACTCGATGGCACGGTTGGCGGGGTGCGCCTGGACTCCGCCGGCGACGAGCGACAGGCCGGTCGTCTGCTTCACGGACTCCGCCTGTTCGGCGGCGACGCCCAGTCGCTCGGCGACGGCGTCGGTGATGTCCCCGCCGCCCATGAGCAGGATCCGGACGAAGCGAGGAACACCCCCCTGGTGGACCACGATGTTGGTGACGCTGGCGCCGATGTCGACGAGTGCTTCGGCTTCGACCGCGAAGCCGGGGCTCGAGCTCACCTGTGACCGCAGTACCGCGAAGGAGGTGAGGTCGACCATGGTCGGCTGTAGTCCGGCCTGCTCGACGGCCGCGAGGGCGCTGGTGACCATCTCCCGGGAGGCCGCCACGAGCAACACCCGCAGCATCCGGCCGCCGCCGTCGTTGTGGAACTCCTCGAGCGGGTGGAAGTCCAGGATGGCCTGCTCCACCGGCATCGGGATGAAGTCCTGAGCCTGGAAGGCCAGCGACTTCTTCAGCTCCGACAAGGGCTGCCAGGGAAGGTCGACCTGGCGGACGACGACCTTCTGGTTCGCCACCCCCACGACGACCTTCTTGGTGCTGAACTTCGCCTGCGTCCACAGCTGCCGGATCGCGCCGGCCACGACGGCGATGTCCTCGACCTCGCCGTCCCGTACCGCGCCGACAGGCAGCGCCACCTGTCCGAAGCGTTCGAGCGTCGCCGAGCCCTTGCCCATCGTGACCTCAGCGGCGCGTACGCCGGAGGTCCCGATGTCCAGACCTACTACTGGTCGACCTGCCACTGCTCGTCCCCTCAGACAGCGGCCCTACGACCGCGGAGGCCCGGTGGTGTCCCATCCGGTGTTCGAAAGACGCATCGGCCGTACGGACGGGAGGCTTGAGCACACAGAGTCACCGAGTCTGCGCCGTACGGCCCAATGAGGTTTGAAACGGCGTTCACCCCGATCTGCCCCCCACCTGTTCCGATGATCCTCGTGTTGTCGCGCGCAGCCACGCTCGGACGAGCCCAACAGGACGTAGATCAGCGGGGACGGGGCGAAATTGCCCCCGGGGGATAACCCGTCCGGCGGCGCTGCGGACGGCAGGCTGCGGTCATGTACGAGGTCGTGGTGCTCACGTGGCGCGAGCTGATCGCGGTCTGCGGTACAGCGGACCTGGCACGAGCTGCCGTCGCGGACGGCCTCTACCGCTCGGCAGCCCTGCGTCGGGTCCTGCCGGAGAGCGCGGTGTTCAGCCACTGGGCTGCTCTGTGGGCACTCGGTCTTGACGTGCTGCCACGTGACAGAGCGTGTGCGGAGATCCTCGATGTGACCGTCGGGCGCGGCCTGCGCCTGCAGGCCGGCCGGGGCTTCGGCCACACAGCGCCATCCTGCCGGACGAGGAGCTGTGTTCGGTCGGTGAGCTGATCGCTCCCCGGCTGATGATCTTTCTCGCGGTGGCCTGCTGGGGAACACGCCGCGGCGATTCCCCCAGCAAACCAGCGCAAGCGCGAGAGGTGGCCCCCCACAACCGGCCTCATCCACAG
>JAHWJP010000224.1 GCA_019348355.1 Actinomycetota bacterium | reverse complement strand
CCAACGGGATTCGAACCCGCGTAGCCACCTTGAAAGGGTGGAGTCCTGGGCCGCTGGACGATGGGGACCGCTGCCCGTCCGGATGGCTGCCGGAAGCGGGCGTCGTGCCTCCGCCGTTGGCCGTCGGGGACCGGGGAAGCATAGCCGACTCAGCCGCTCGGGGTCGGCGTCGGTCCGGCCGGGCTCGGCTCCGGCTCGACGGGCGGCGTGACGACCCGCCGGGAGATGCGGGCGTCGTTGAGTCCGAGCCCACCGAGGGTGATGTCGTCGTACGCCTGCAGCAGGCGCGTCTCCGGGTCGAGGTAGAGCACCGACAGGGTGATGTCGGTCGGGTCCTCGCCCTCGAGGGCCCGGAGCCCGGCACCGCCGGTGGACCCTTGGACGAACACGGTGGTCCCGTCGGTCGTGTCCACCCGTCGCGAATGGGTGTGCCCGGCGAGCACCAGCGGCACCGCGCCGAGCAGGGGGCCGGTCGTGAGCGGGTCGTGGGTCACCACGATGTCGACGCCCAGCGGCGAGGACTCCACCGCTTCCCGCACCTGCCGGCCGACCAGCTCGAGGACCTCCGGCGGGGCGTCGTCGTCGCGGGTGGTCTTGTCCGGGGTGAAGCGCGGGTCGCCCTGGCCGACCAGGCGAAGCCCGGCGACCTCGACGACCTGCGGACCGTCGAGGATGACCGCGTTGGGCTGCCGGGCCACCGCGGCCTGGGTGAGCCGGCTGTCGTGGTTGCCCCGCACGTAGACGTACGGCACGCCGAGGGTGCTGATCGCCTCGACGTAGCGGGACTCCGGAACGCTGCCGAAGTCGGTGATGTCACCGGTGTCGACGACGACATCGATGTCGAACTGGCGCACGACCGAGCCGATGACGTCGTACGCCGCCGGGTTGAGGTGCAGGTCGCTGACGTGCAGCACGCGGATGGCCTCGTCGCCGGCGGTGAACACCGGCAGCCGGTTGGTGACGGAGTATAGCTCGCTGACGTTCGACACGAGCCGACCGAGCTGCAGCCGGTACGCGTCGAACCGCTCCACGATGTCCTGCACGTCGCCGACGGCCGTCGGCGCGGAGGCCAGCAGCCCGGTGAACCGCGGCTCGGCAAGCGACCGCTCGTTGACGGTGGCGGCCGTGATCGCCCCGACGGTGGCGAGGGCGGCGAACCCGGCGCCGGCTGCGACGGCAGTGGCCTTCCAACGGCGGAAGACGATCAATCCCAGCGCAGTCGCGCCGAACACCGTGACGAGGCTGGTACGCAGGATCAGCGACCGCAGGCCGGCCCGCAGATCTTCGTTGACCTCCGCCCCGAGGCCGCGCAGCTGCTCGGGATCCGCAACGATGGCGCGCGCCGCGTCCCCGCGCAGCTGCGTGATGCGCACGCCGAGCCGTACCGGACCGGAGTGGGTGTCCAGGCGCAGCTCCCCCAGTGGTGGGACCGCGACCGTGGTGCTGCCCGACAGCGACGGTCGCAGCGACATCTCGGCCTGGAAGGGCCCGACGCCGGTCGTGACCTGACCGGCGATGAGCATGCCGAGCACCGCGCCGAGCACACCGACGGCGATGCATTCGGCGGTGACCCGGATCAGGCGCAGCGCGCGAGCCCTGCCCGCCGCGACCTCAGGAGCCATGAGCGGTCCGGAGCTGGGCGCGCAGCTCACGCGTGAACCGGCCGTCCGGAGCCAGCTCCGCGACGGCCAGCGCGTCCTCGATCGTGTCGACGTCGCGCAGCTCCGGCAGCGCCTGGACCGCGACGCCGTGCTCGTGCAGCCGGGCGAGCTGTAACGCGCCGGTGTCGTCCCGCGACGTGGGGATGTCGCGCAGCAGCGCGCCGTCCGGTCGCTGCAGTCCCAGCGTCCACCAGCCGCCGTCGCTCGCGAGGCCCAACACGGCGGGGGAGGCGAGCAGGGCTTCCACCGCCGCGTCGAGCAGTGTGGAGGTCAGCTGCGGGGTGTCCATGCCGATGAGCAGCGCGGGCAGTCCTGCGGCGTCGTCGAACGCTGCCCCCAGTCGCTCGTGCATCGGCCCGCCGCGCTGCGGCTGCACCTCGAAACCGGCTGCTTCGTAGACACCTTCCAAGACCAGCACCCGACGGGCGACGCCCACCTGGCGTACGCACTCGAGGGTGTCCTCAAGTGCGGCTGCGGCGAGCCGGGCGGCGCCCTCGGGGGTCAGCGGTGGGCACAGGCGGGTCTTGACCCGACCGGCGACCGGTTGCTTGGCGAGGACCAGGATCGAGACTGCTGCGACTGCACGCCCGCTCATTCGATGGCCCGCAGCACCCGGGACATGTCGCGCACCGCCTTGAGCGTCCCGCCCACGGTGCCGGTCACCTTCGACTTCCCGGTACGCGGCGAGTAGTCCACGTCGACCTCCACCACCCGCCAGCCGGCTCGGACCGCCCGGGTGACCATCTCCAGCGGGTAGCCGAAGCGCCGGTCCTGCAGGTCGAGCTCGCGCAGCGCCTCGCGCCGGCAGGCCCGCATCGGCCCGAGGTCGTGGATCTGCAGGCCGGTACGCCGGGCGAGCTGACGGGCCACCTCGGCATTGCCGAGCCGCGCATGCAGCGGCCAGGCGCCCCGCTCGGTCGCCCGCCGCCGGCCGAGGACCAGCTCGGCCGTGCCTGCCAGCAGGGGCGCCGCGACGCGAGGCAACTGCTCGGGGTCGAAGGAGCCGTCCGCGTCGAGGAAGCAGACGATGCCGTCCTCGTGGTCGGCGACCGCGAGCCCGGCGTGGCAGGCGGCGCCGAAGCCGCGGGGCCGGGCCTGCACGACGCGGGCGCCGTGCCTCTCGGCCACGGCCGCCGACCCGTCGGTCGAGTCGTTGTCGGCCACGATCGGCCGGTAACCGGCCGGCATCCGGCCGAGCACCCACGGCAGCGCGGCCGCCTCGTCGAGGCACGGCAGGACGACATCGGGCATGCG
>JAHWJP010000098.1 GCA_019348355.1 Actinomycetota bacterium | reverse complement strand
GAGCACGACAGGTGGCGCTGCTCGCCGAGGCCGAGTCGGTGCGGGCACTGCACGAACTCACCGCGGCCGGTGTGCTCCCGGCGCAGCTCGCCTCCCCCGCCGACTGACGATGGCCGCCACCAGCCGGCGTCGCGCAGGTCCTGGACGCGCCACCGTGTCGGCCCGACCGGCTTGTCGACCAGCGTGCGACCCACCTGACCGGGTAAGCACCGCGGCGGCGCACGTATGCCTGGCCAGTCGGACTTGACGCCACAGGCGAGGGTCAGACCGGCTTCGGCGGCGAGATGTGGCACGGCACGAGTCAAGGACGGAGCCCACTACTTGACGAGCCGCGTGGTTCTGGCCCCGCGTGAGGAAGTCGTTGCCCGGCGCTGAGCCGTGGCTCGGCGTGCGCAGAGCGTCGTACGCCCCGCAGCGTGGCTGTTCACCAGCATGACGGCCAGCGCGGCACCAGCTGTCAGGACGATGCCGGCGGACGCTTCATGCGGAAGAACGGGCGCAGCTCCTGCTGCGACCGCCCGGGCCGGCGTCGCTTCCGGCCGCGCTGGATGCGACTTGGGCGGCTTTTCCTTCGGGCGCCGTCCCGACACAAGCCGCGGGTGTACGCCTTCGGGACGCGGGCCCACCCACCTTGCCGCCGCAGCAGCCTGTCGAGGTGCTCCTCGACGTGGGTCTGGTGGACGTCTTCTCCGCGGGGTAGGGAGGTCACGACCACCAGGGAGGACGGTGCGATGGGCCCGACGCACGACGCCAGTAGCGCGGACCGTGCCACGCGCGCGTGGGCGCCGGTGCTCGCGAAGCTGCGGCTCGTCGGCGACGGGCGCGGTGCGGCGCTGCTCAGCCCCGACGCGAACGTGCAGTGGTGGTGCGCTCCGGACTTCGACGGGCCGCCGCTGTGCTGGCGGTTGCTCGACGAGTACGGCGGCAGGGCGAGGTTCCCGGCACTGGAGTACGTCGACGCCGACGACGTGCCTGCCGCCCCGAGTGCGACGACCCTGTTGCGTGACCAGCTCGGGGTCATCGAGGTGCGGGATGCCATCCTCTCTGTGGACGACGGTGTGGCGCTGGTCCGCCTTCTTCGGCGCCGACGTGGATTGGCGGCGGCGCAGCACGGGATTGTCGAGCAAGAGCTGCGCCTGGGAGGCTTCGACACCTCCGTCGTGCATTGGGAGGACGACGGGCAAACGGCGACCGGGGTGCTTTCCGCGGCCGACCATGTGACATCTCCGCGTGCACGGGGGCCGTCACGAGGGCTGCGACGGGGTGCTGCGGATACAGCTGGATGTCTCGAGCACGAGTGGACCGCCCTCGTCGTCGCGGTGGACGCGCAGGTGGACGCGGACGCTGTCCGGCTGATCGCAGACGTGGAAGCGCGGGACGCGGTGGCGCGGCGAGCTCTGGAGGACGGCGTGCTCCCGAGCCACCACCCGCGCCGGGCGCTGGACGCACTCGCCGTCATCCGCGCCTGCACCTCCCGCGCCAGCGGCGCCGTCGCCGCCGCACCGACGACGAGCCTGCCGGAGGCACCGGGTCACGACCGGCAGTTCGACTACCGCTACACCTGGCTGCGGGACGCGTCGCTGTCCACGGCCGTCGCCGCGCTGCTCGGCAAGGGCAGCGATGCGCGCCGCTACCTCGAGTTCGTCAACGACGCATGGGGTGACGCGGACGTCGTCACCCAGCCTGTTCTCGACGTACGCGGAGCAGCCGTGCCCGACGAGCGGACTGTTGACGGCGTCAGCGGCTGGGGCGCGTCGCTGCCGATCCGGCTCGGCAACGGCGCCAGCGGCCAGACGCAGTACGACTCGCTCGGCCTGTTCGCCGAAGCCGTGTCCGTCACGTACAGGTCGGCAGCAAGCTCGACCGTCGGACCTGGGCGCTCGTGGAGCGCCTGGCCGATCAGGTCGCCGACGACGACCCCGGCGAGGCCAAGAAGAGCAACGGCATCTGGGAGATGCCGGAGCAGAAGCCGCTGGTCGACGGCGACATCGGGCGGTGGCTGCTGCTCGACCGCGTGACGTGGATCGCCCGCGGCTGGCGTCCTTGGACACCCCGACGTGACTGGAAACGGGCACGGGCCACCATCGGCGAGCGCATCCTGTCGGCCGTCGATGACCAGGGCCTGCTGCCGCAGGCGTACGGGCAGGACCCGCCGACGCCGGACGCCCCAGCACCCATGGCTGTCGCGTTCGGGCTGCTCGGCGGCGACGACCCGCGGGCCGGCAGGCTCGTCGACGCGCTGCTCGACAAGCTCGGAACAGGGCCGTACATCTACCGCTACCCGCCTGGCAGTGACGACGAGCCGTCGGGCAGGGAAGGCGCCTTCCTGCCGATGTCGTTCCTGGCGGTCACCGCGCTCGCGAAGCTCGGGCGCGTCGAGCAGGCCGAGCAGCGCCTGGACCGGCTGTGCGCAGAGCTGCCGCGCCTGCTGTCGGAGGAAAGGACCCACAGACCGGCGCGTTGCTCGGCAACACGCCGCTGGTGTGGAGCCACGCCGAGCTGGCGCGTGCCATCTACGTGGTCGATGCCGCCAAGCGCGAGAAGCGCTGGGGAACGGCCGCTGGGTGGGCATGGCGGGTGCAGCGCTACGTCCGGCTCCGGCACCACATGAGCAGCGACGACAGCGGCAGCAGCCCGGCGCAGGACCCACGACAGCCCCCAACGAGCAGGAGGACCCGCGAGCGCCCAGCTGGACCGCCTGCTGCCGCCGTCCGACCAGGCAGCGGCGGGGTCGGCCGCGGGAGCACACCGGCCGCAGAAGCGATCTCGGACGCACTGCGCCACGGAAGCAGCCCCTACCTCGACGCCCGTCGTCGCACGGCCGTGCTCCAGATGGGAGTAGCAGCGACGCTCGGCGTTGTCGGGCTGTACCAGTTCGGCGTCCTGCGCTCGGTGCCGGAGCCCTCGCTGCCCGGCCTGGGAGCCGACGCCGTCGACGCCTCCGGCGAGGCGTACACGATGCTGCGCACCCCGGACTCGGCGCTGGGCATCGCCAGCGCGGGCGTGTCGCTCATGCTGGCGGGCATGGGTGGGGCGAAGCGGTACGAGGAGCAGCCGTGGATCCCGCTCGCGCTGCTCGCGAAGAGCGTCGTCGACGCCGCCGGGGCGTCTACCTGTTCGCCGAGCAGCTCACCAAGCACAAGAAGCTCTGCTCCTGGTGCACGGCGAGCGCAGCGCTGCTCGTCGCGACGGTCCCCGCCGTCGTTCCCGAGGCACGCGCGGCGTGGGGGGCGTGGCGCAACCGGTGAGCGTGTCCGCGACCGGCAACCGCCTAGCAACAGGAGGATGACATGTTCGGCAACGCGAAGAAGACAGGTCCTCCGGGCGTCGCGGTCGTCACGGGCGGCACGGCCGGCATTGGCCGTGCAGTCGTCCGCGAGCTGGCCGCGCGCGGATGGGACGTTGCCGTGCTCGCTCGAGGTCAGGACAGGCTCGACGACACCCTGGCCGAGGTCCGGGCCGCGGGCCGTCGGGCGCTCGGCGTCTCGGTCGACATGGCAGACCACCAGGCTGTCGAGGCCTCCGTCGATCAGGTCGAGGACGCGCTGGGTGCGCCGCACCATGTGGGTCGGGCTGCCCACCACGCTGACCATCCTGGGCAACCGGGCTGCGCCGTCACTCCTCGACTGGTTCCTGGCCAAGACCAACGTCAAGGGACAGCAGTCGCCCTGACGCGAGGACTCGGACGGTTCCACCTGCGCCGCCATCCCCGGTGACGGCGAAGCCATGGGTGCCCAGCGCTATCGAGTCCGCTACGTGCGCCGACGCCACCGACTCCCCGATCTCAACGTCATCTTCCCGGTCGAGCGGCTGCAGGAGCTTGCGGTGGAGGGGGTGATCGGCAGCCTGACGCCGTCCTTCTTCTCGTTCATCGGTTACAACATGGACCCGGACCTGATGGAACGCACCCTCGCCGAGGACCTCGCGGAGGCGGTCGTCGAGGAGTACGCCGACCTCGCGCTGCTGTCCCCGGCTTGACCCATCTGCCACCAGTCGGTCGGACTGGTTCAGCGGGCGATCGAGCGTCGCGGCATCCCGACGGTGTCGGTGACCGTGGCGCGTGACGTCACCGAGCGCGTGAAGCCGCCGCGTGCGGTGTTCGTCCCGTTCCGGATGGGCCACCACTTCGGCGTGCCGTTCCACATCGATGTGCAGCGGCAGGTCCTCCGCGCCGCGCTCGAGCTGGTCACCACTGCGGCGGACAGCGGCACGATCGTGGACCTGCCGCTGAGGTGGGCGGACGTACGTCGCGAGGGCATGGCCATCGAGCGGGAACGCCCCCGCGACCAGGAGGACCGGACATGAGGATCGCCGCCGCGCAGTTGCGCCCCGCCTGGCTCGCGCCGGCGGTCACCACCGAGCGCACGCTGACCGCGCTGGAAGAAGCCGCGAGGCAGGACGTCGACCTCGTCGCGTTCCCGGAGACGTGGCTGGCGGGCTACCCGTTCTGGCTGGACCGCACCGACGGCGCACGCTTCGACCACGCGCTGCAGAAGGCGGCCTACGGCTGGTACCTGGACGCCGCCGTGGAGGCCGACGGCCCCGAGGTCCGGTCCGTCGTCGAGGCGGCGCGCGACCTCGAAGTGTTCACTTACCTCGGGATCGCCGAGCGGGGCAGCGGCGATGCGCGCGGGACCGTGTTCGCGAGCCTGCTGGCCGTCGACCCGAGCTGCGGCGTCGTGAGCCATCATCGCAAGCTCGTGCCGACGTACGAGGAGCGACTCGTCTGGGGACCCGGCGACGGGTTCGGGCTGCGCGTGCACCAGGTCGGCGACCTGCGCGTCGGCGGTCTGAACTGCTGGGAGAACTGGATGCAGGCGCGGCATGCGCTCTACGCCGGCGGTGAGGACCTGCACGTGAGCGTCTGGCCGGGCTCGGCGCGGCTCACGCAGGACATCACGAGGTTCATCGCGATGGAGGGACGGGTCTGGTCGTTGGCCGCTGGGGGACTGCTGCGGCTCGACGACGTCCCGGCCGACTTCCCGTTCCGGGACCTGCTCGAGGAGCGGGATGAGACCGTCTTCGAGACCGGTGGCTCAGCGGTCGCGGCGCCCGACGGCTCGTGGCTGGTGCCACCGGTCGAGCACACGGAGGGGTTGGTCGTCGCCGACATCAATGCGGCTGCGGTGCGCCGTGAGCGGCAGAACTTCGACCTCACCGGCCACTACAGCCGGCCCGACGTCTTCTCCGTCTCGGTCGACCGCCGGCGCCGGCGCGCCGCCGGCTTCGTCGACGACTGACGTCCAGCGGGTGCGCTACGACGGCAGCGCGCGGATCCAGGAGGCGATGGCGGACCCGATCTCGTCGGGGGAGTCCTCCTGCAGGAAGTGGCTGCCGGGCACGCGCACGACGCTCTGGTTCGGCCAGCTCAGCGCGATCTCGCGCTGGGCACCGACCAGGATGGATCCGGGCTCGGCGTCAACGAACAGCTTCGGGACGTCGCTGGTCGCCAGCCAGTCCGCGTAGGCTTGGACCCGTTCGACGACGTCGGCGGGGCCCTCGTCGCGGAAGGGCAGCTGGCGGGGCCAGTCGAGCGTGGGCCGGCGCGACTCGCCGGGCTCGACGAACGGCCTGCGGTAGACCGCCATCTCCTGTTCGCTCAGCCCGCGCAGGACGGAGGCGGGCAGGATCCGCTCGACGAAGGTGTTGCGTTGCAGGACGAGGTCCTCGCCGGCCGGCGACCGCATGGCCTGGAAGACGCCGCGCGCCGCCTCCGGCCAGACGTCCCACGACGGGAACGGCGCGACGATCGCCTCCATGTAGGCGATGCCCCGAACCGCGTCGGGGTGCTCGCGAGCCCAGTCGAACCCGAGCCCGGATCCCCAGTCGTGCAGGACCAGGACCACGTCGCTGTCCGCGCCCACCTGCTCAAGGAACCCGCTGAGGTAGCGGCTGTGCGTCACGAAGGAGTAGCGGCCAGGAACGTTGCCCGGCAGCTTGCCGGACTCGCCTATCCCGACGAGGTCCGGAGCCAGGCAGCGGCCCAGCCCCTCGAGGTGCGGCAGCACGTTGCGCCAAAGGTACGACGACGTCGGGTTGCCGTGCAGCAGCACGATCGGCCGCCCCTGACCCGCTTCCACGTACGCCATCGGCACGCCGTCCACGACCACCGTGCGCTTCGAGCCCCGCTCCGCCGCCTCAACCATGGCGCGACCCTTCCCCTTCGTCCGCGACCTGCCCGTCGGACCCCGGTCTTGGCCGGCGGCACACCGCACCGCACGGCGTGCTCCAGGTGGCAACACCCGTGTAGGACCTGTCGTTCGTGGGTCGCGATATGCCCAGAGGCTCGACCGCGGTCTGCTTCGCGCGGGGGAACGTCAGCCCGGCCGCTTGATCTCCGCGACTTCCGGAGCGCCGGACAGCACGGCCAGCACCGTGTCGTGCACTGCGCGCGCCCGGTCGGGGCTGGGCTGCTCCGCGAGTTTGAGGTAGGCGCAGGCGTCGCCCTCGACCAGCGTCGGCGTGCCGAACACCTGCAGGGCGACGGCGTCCTGGTGTGAGCGCGCCACGCGGGACAGGCCCTCGCGCAGCGTCTCATCGTCGAGGCTCTGCCCGGCCGCGTCCTCCGCCAGCCTGCGCAGCGCCTGCCCGTCGACGCGGCCGGCGTCGAACGCGTCCATCGCCCTCCACCGGTAGGAGGCGGTGTCGCCACCAGCGGCCTCGACGGCCTCGTGCAGCGCGAGCGCGAGGACCGACACGCGGTCGAGCGCGTCGTCGCGGTCCCACTCGGCAGGCCCGTCGTCCTCGCGGTGGCTCTCGCGCAGCACGAACGGCCGCCACCGCCCGGCCTCGTCGAGCTCGCGCCACCAGCGCCCGGTGCGACGCGAGTAGGGGCAGGAGAAGTCGAAGTAGACGTCCATGGGGCGCTCCTGGGAAGTCGGGCCGGTTCGGCAGCCTGACCCTCCGCGCGGCTGGACGTCAACGCCGCCGCGCTGTGTCGCGCTGGGCGTGACCTTCTGGCGACGGGACCTCCCTTGGCCGGTGGACACCGACCAAGGGACGAGATGGCCCAGCAGCACCGTCGTCACCGACGCCGCCGGCAAGGTCGTTCATGGCGACTCGGTCCCGAGCACCCTCGGCCAGCTGCAGGACGGCCCTGCGCCGCGCCGGCGTGAAGGTCTGACGCCGATGTCCAGCGCCGTCGCCTGGCCGCCGGCGCCGCATTGATCGCGCTCGGGCTGATGCTCCTGGCCGGCCGCAGGATCGGGCTCGCCGTCAACGCCAACGGCCTGGCCGGTCGGGACCGCGGCGTGCGCGGGCTGGCGCTGTTCGGCGTACGCCCTCGCGAGCCAGTCGTGCTCGGAGGGCGACGGGCGGCGGTGCCGGACCGCGGCGACCACAACGACGGCGCGCACGACCGCGCCGGTAAGGACGGCTTCGTCACACACCTGTCTTCGGGCTCGGCGTGGCCGCCGCTGCAGAGACGGGATGGCGGCTCCTGCGGCAGGGCCCGTGACGGCGGGACGCCGCGCGGACGACAGCGTCGCCGGCCCTCGCGCCGGCGCGCTGCAGTCGTCGCCACCCCGGATCAAGCAGGTGCTCGGTCCTGGAAACCGCACGAACCCCACTTCATCTCTTCTTCGCCGCTGACCCCCGCGAACGTCCTCTAGAAACCGCTGTTGACCGCCCTTTCCCGGCTGGCTGAGATCCGTTCCGAGCAATGCGTTGAGGCTGCAGACATGTGCTTTCTTCGAATGTACGGTGGCTCGGCGGCTTGCTGGGTGTCGGAAGGGGGGTGGTGTTGAGTCGGCGAAGATCGGCACCAGCTCATGGCGGTACTACACCGCCGGCGTCGCCTGCCAGGCGTCTGAGTACTACGCCGGGGTGGGTGAGGCGCCTGGTCGTTGGCACGGCCGCGGCCTGGACCCGCTGGGGCTCGAGCCGGGTGCTGTGGTCAGTGAGCAGCAGTTGGAGGCGTTGTTCGCCCGGGGCCTGCACCCGGCCACCGGGAGCCGGTTGGGTCGGGCCTGGCGCACTAATGGGGTGACCGGGTTCGACCTGACATTCTCAGCCCCGAAGAGCGTCAGTGCGCTGTGGGCGCTGGTGATCGGACAACGGCAGCGCAGGTGGTGGCGGCGCACCGCGCCGTGGTCCGGGCCAGCCTGAGCTATCTGGACACGCACGCGGCGCTGTCGCGGCGCGGGACCGACGGGGTCGAGCAGGTCAGCTCGGCGGGGCTGGCCGCGGCGGTGTTCGACCATCGTAGTAGCCGGGCTGGCGACCCACAGCTGCACACCCATGCGCTGGTGCTGAACAAGGTCCGCTGCGAGGACGGTCGGTGGCGCACCTGGACGCCACCGAGTTGTTTCATCACAAGAAGAGCGCCGGAATGGTCTACCAGGCTGCGTTGCGCAACGAGATGCCTTCGCGCCTTGGCGTGACGTTTCGAGAAGTTAACGAGAACGGGCAGGCCAATGTTTCCGGGTGCCCGATGAGCTGCTCGGGTTGTGGAGCAAACGCACCGCGAAGATAGATGCTGAAGCGGGGCCGAAGATCGCCGAGTATGAAAAGCTCCTCGGCCGCGCCCTGAGCCCGGGTGAGCGGGTCGGGGTGGTCAAGACCGCGGTGCTCAAGACCCGCTCTCGCAAGAAGCACCCTGAGGTGTCGGTGTTGCACGCGATCTGGACGGCCGAGGCCGCCTGGGCCGGCTGGACCCCCGACCGGCTCCGCCGGGCGGTCGGTCTCCGAACGCCACCAGACCGCGACCGGCTCGAGCAGCAGGTCTTGCCGACCTGGCCGGCCGGCCCGTCGGGTCTTGCCGAGCTCAACCCACGACAGGTGGCCGACACCGACCGACACCGCCCGCACGGACCCGGAGTGCTCCTGCCCGCGCCCGAGCGAGTCTTGCCCGCCGACAGCGACGGCTCTCCGACCCGCGACCGGGTCTTGCCTGTAGGCGACGAGGTCTTGCCGGCAGGCGACGAGGTCTGCGCTGGTGTTCCTGGGTCTGTCGCAAGACCAAGAATCCCAGTAGCAGGGAGCACTTTCGCGCATCTACGCCGCGTGTCTCGCACGAAGATCACGAAATGGCGAGGCTAGGCCACCGCCGCCTTGGGGGCAGCGCCCGCTAATCTTCGCTGCCGTCGGCGTAGTCGTCGGTGCCGGCATGTCGTTTTCGCTAGCAGGAGGCGGAACTTCGCTCCTGCCCTTCGCGGCGGCGATGTCGGCCTTCCTCGTCAACGTCTGGGCCTTCGCAGGCACCCGCCCGTAGCGCCGCTATGGGGCGATAGGGTGTTCAGTGTGAGGCGTCGTGCGACCGCCGCTGTTGGCCAGCTCGAACGACGAGTACGTCTCGATGAACGGCCGCCCGATGCTGACGGACCTCCGCGCCGCCGTGGTCCGCGGCTTCGAGCGCGCCGAGCTTGTCGGAACAAGCGTGACTGTCGTCCTGGCCATGGCTGGCACCGGCGCGGCCGTCCTGGTGGCACGCCGCCTCCGACGATAGGGGCCTACCTGTTGACTGCTGGCAGCTCGGGGCCTGGCCAAGGCTTCGGGTCAGGTGGTCGGTCGGTCGCTCTCTAGGGGCTTGCCCGCATTCGTGCGTGGCTCTGTAGCGGGGTGCGTTCTGGCCGGCCACCGTCCCGGCGGGTCGTGGCTCAAGAGGGGTCTGCTGCGCTCGAGGTAGGACTGCCCGACTTCGCCATCCCGACAACACGATGGAGGCGGATGTGATGGCAGTGGTGATCGGCGTCGACCCGGCAAAGCGGTCGCATGCGATGGCGGTGCTCGACGAGCGGGAGGAGCAGCTGGCGGCGTTGCAGGTCGACACGACAGCGCTGGCTACCGGGCGATCCTCGGGTTGGCTTAGCCCGGATCCACCGTCGAACTTCGGTGATCATCTTGACGGCGTGGTCCTG
>JAHWJP010000097.1 GCA_019348355.1 Actinomycetota bacterium | reverse complement strand
GCGTACAGGCAATCCGGGCTCGTCACACGGCCGAGTCACAACCGGCTCACAGGGTGGACGCAGGTTGTGCGGGGACGCTTCTCGCCATGCGGCCGAGCAGGCGCCGGGCGACAATGGCCCCGGACGAATGAAGGAGACCTGGTGGAGCAGGACGGGATGAACGAGGACGTACGGCGCAGCAGGTTGCTGGTCAGCAGGCGCCGGGCGCTGTCGCTCGGCGGCACCATCGGGTTGGGGTCCCTGCTCGCCGCGTGCGCAGGCACCAGTGCCAGGAGCAGCGCGACGAGCGCTGGCTCCGCTACGTCGTCCGCGCCGATGACGCCGTCCTCGACGGCCGCGGACGACATCGTGGCGGCGCTGGATGCGGTCCGGACCTGCACGACATCGCCGGAGCAGACGCAGGGTCCGTTCTGGTTCGACGTGGACAGCATTCGGTCCGACATCCGCGAGCAGCGGCCAGGAAGCGTGCTGCAGCTCGCGCTGCGGGTGCAGGACGTGTCCGCATGCTCGTCGGACGGCAGGGCGACGCCCATACCCAATTGTGTCGTGGAAATCTGGCACTGCGACGCCGGTGGGCTGTACAGCGGCTTCGAGTCCGGCGGTGGTGGCACGAACTCCGGTGAGACATCAGACGGGTCGTATGCCTCGGGCGACCAGGAGGCGACGACCACCGACGACGGGACCTACCTGCGCGGCGCGCAGGTGGCGGACAGCAACGGGATCGTCCAGTTCACGACGATCTTTCCGGGTTGGTATCGGGGCCGGACCATGCACCTGCATCTCAAGGTGCACCTCGACCGGGAGACCGTGCTCACCACCCAGCTGTACGTCGAGGACGAACTCGCCACCGAGGTCTACGCCGCCGCCCCGTACAGCGACCGCTCCGGACGTCGCACTCTCAACAGCGACGACACCTTCTTCAGCGAGGACGCAATTCTCACCGTCAGCAAGCAGGGCGGTGCCTACCTCGGCCTGATCAACCTCGGGGTCGACTGAGATCAGCGGGGCGCCGCCGGCACTTCGCCGCACTGCACGACGACGAACCCGCCTGCGCCCTGCATCTTCATCTGGAAGGCCTCGCCCGACCCGCGGCCGATCAGCGCGCCGGCCTTGAACGTCGACACGATCTCCGTGCGCACAGGTGAGGTCCAGGCGACCGCGGCCTGCGCGTCGACGAAGACCGGCTGGTCGGTCGGCAGCACGAGTGGCGTCCCGAGACAGGTGACGGCGACCTGTCCGGTGCCTGTCACCTCGGTCTGGAAGAGCCCGCCGGCTGCCATCGCCCCGATGCCGCCGGAGGTCTTCTTGATCTCATGACTCATGCCCTGGCCGAGCACGAGCAGCGACCGACCGTTCACCACCAGCCGGTCGGCCTCCAGGGTGAACAGCGATATGTGCGCGCCGTTGTCGGCGAACCACACGTTGCCCCGCCCGGTGACCTTCATCAGCTCCTGACCCTCGCCGGTGACCGCCTTGCGGACGAACCCGCCGAGACCGGCTCCCTTGAAGGCGAAGTCGACGCTGCCCGTGTAGGCGACCATTGCCCCCTGCTTGGCGAGGATCTCCCCGTCGACGGCCGCGCGCACCATGCGGTCGCCCTCTTCCATCACGAACGGCAGTTCTGGCATGAGACGGACGCTAGTCTGCGCGGCATGAGCGCCCGGCCGGGAGACCGATGGCGGGCGGCGCTGGCCGCCCGAGCGGTGCCGCAGACCATCCTCGACAACGCCCCCGAGCCGCCGTCCGGGCTGGAGCCGGAGATGTTCCGGTGGCGACCGGAGGAGGACGCCAAGCACCCGGCCCGCCCGTCCCGCCACCGCGCCCTGGAGGCGCTCCCGGACGGCGGCTCGGTGCTCGACGTGGGCGTGGGTGGCGGGGCCAGCAGCCTGGGTCTGGCGCCTCGGGTCGCGACGATCACGGGGGTCGACACCAGCCAGGGCATGCTCGACCTGTTCCAGGCCAGCGCCCGCGAGGCCGGTGTAGCGCCGCGGACCGTGATGGGGACGTGGCCCGAGATAGCGCCGGACGTGGAGCCCGCCGACATCGCTGTGAGCCATCACGCTCTCTACAACGCCGCCGAGATCGAGGACTCCCTTCTCGCGCTGACCGCCCGCGCCCGGCACCGCGTCGTGATCGAGGTGTCGGCGCAGCCGCCCCTGGCGCGCCTCGATCCGCTGCGGGAAAGCTTCCACGGTACGCAGCGGCCGGGCTGCCGCGTCGCCGACGAGCTCTGCGCCGTCCTCGCCGCGATCGGTCTGGCCGTCGAACGCGAGGACGTCGCCCTGCCGGCCCGCACCCCGAACGTCTCTGCGGAGATGGTGGCGTTTCTCCGCCGCCGCCTCTATGTCGGCAGTGACCGTGATCCGCAGATCGTGGAGTATCTGCAGGCCCTGCAGCCCCATCCGCAGACCGTCGTCGCGCTGTGGTGGCCGGGCGCCGCCTGACGATGGACCTCAACGCCGACCTGGGGGAGGGCTTCGGTCGCTGGACGCTCGGCGACGACGACGCCCTGCTCGGCCTCGTCACCAGCGCGAACGTCGCGTGCGGCTTTCATGCCGGCGACGCCGTGACGATGCGCCGTGTCTGCGACCGGGCGGTCGGGCGGGGTGTCACCATCGGCGCGCAGGTCGGCTACCGCGACCTGCCCGGCTTCGGCCGACGTTTCATCGACATCGAGCCGGAAGCGCTGACGCAGGACGTGATCTACCAGCTCGGGGCACTGCAGGCCTTCGCCCAGGTGGCGGGTGCGCGGGTCCGCTACGTGAAACCGCACGGGGCGCTCTACAACGCCATCGGCTCTCATGAGGAGCAGGCCGCCGCGGTCGTCCAGGCGGTCCTGGACCACGACCCGACGTTGGCGGTGCTGGGCCTGCCGGGATCGCTGTGGCTGCGCCGCGCGCAGGAGGCCGGGCTCCGCGTCGTACGAGAGGCCTTCGCCGACCGGGCCTACACACCGCAGGCAACGCTCGTCTCCCGGCGGCTGCCCGGGGCCGTCCTGCACGACGCGGCCGAGATCGCGCGGCGGTGCGTCGCGATGGCCACCGGACAACCGATCGCGGACGTCGACGGTGGCGCCGTGACCCTGGTGCCTGAGTCGATCTGCGTGCACGGCGACACCGCCGGAGCGGTGGAGATCGCCCGCCGGGTCCGGGAGGCGCTGACGGCCGCGGGCGTCCACCTGGCTGCCTTCACCTGATGCGGGTGCTGTCGAGCGGCACGACCGCCCTGTTGCTCGAGTTCGACGACCTCGACCAGGTGCTCGCGATGTACACCGCCCTCACCGAGGATCGTCCCGACGGCGTCGTCGACATCGTTCCGGCCGCCCGTACGGTGCTGCTGGTCACCGACCCGGCCGTCACCTCGCTGGCGGCGCTCGAGGCGTCGGTGCGCGCGCTGACGCCGCGGCCGGGCGGACGCCCGCCGGGGGAGCTCGTCGAGGTTCCGGTGACCTACGACGGGCCGGATCTGCCGGCGGCCGCGGAGCTGCTCGGTTGCGCCGAGAAGGAACTCGTGCGGCGGCACACCGCGACGGTGTGGACGGTCGCCTTCTGCGGGTTCGCACCTGGTTTCGGCTATCTCACCTCACCGGACTGGCCGTTCGACATGCCCCGCCGCCCGACGCCGCGGGCCAGCGTCCCGCCTGGATCGGTTGCGCTCGCCGGGGAGTTCTGCGGTGTCTACCCGCGTGCCTCACCGGGCGGTTGGCAGCTCGTCGGGCAGACCGCCCTCGCCGCCTTCGACCTGTCGAGAGATCCGGCTGCGTTGCTGCGACCGGGCACCCGCGTCCGCTTCGTCGACGTGGGATCGCAGGTATGACACTTCGCGTCGTCGAGCCCGGCCCGTTCACGACCGTCCAGGACGCCGGCCGCCCAGGGCAGGCGGCGATGGGCATCGGCCGGTCGGGCGCCTGCGACCGGCGGTCGTACGCGCTCGCGAACCGACTGGTCGGCAACGACACGGGAGCCGCGGTGCTCGAGGTGACCTTCGGCGGGCTGGTGCTGCGCGCCGAGAGCGAGCTGGTTGTCGCGACGACGGGCGCGCGATGCGCCGGCCCGTGGCCGCACAACGCCCCCACCTTCCTGCGGGTGGGGGAGGAGATCAGGCTCGGACGGCCGGTCACCGGAGTGCGGACCTACGTGGCGGTACGCGGCGGGCTCGCCGTCGAGTCGGTGGCGGCGTCACGGTCGACCGATGTGCTCGCCGGCCTGGGTCCGGACGTGGTCGCAGCCGGTGACGTCCTTCGCGTCGGTCCGGCAGCCGGCCCGATGCCGGGCGTCGACCTCGCCCCCGTCGCGGAATCCGAGGCCGGCGATGTCGTTGTGGCCGTCTCCCTCGGACCGCGAGCGGACTGGTTCACCGGGGAGGCCTGGTCGGTGCTGCAGTCCTCGGCGTACGTCGTCACCGACGACAGCAACCGCATCGGGCTGCGGTTGGACGGCCCATCGCTGGAGCGGTGCCGTGACGACGAGCTGCCCAGCGAGGGCCTGGTCCGCGGCGCGGTGCAGATCCCGCCGTCGGGCCGGCCGGTGCTCTTCCTCGCCGACCATCCGGTCACCGGTGGTTATCCGGTGCTCGCCTATGTCGACGACGACGACGTCGACCGGTGCGCCCAGCTGCGTCCCGGGCAACGGGTGCGCTTCTGTGCGCCGGCTCAGTCCTCGGTGCAGGTGCGCAGGTAGGCGAGCACCTCCGGCAACGAGGCCGTCGCCATGCCGATGCAGGTGTCCGCCGCCCCGTAGTAGAGCCGCAGCTCGTCGGTTGCCGGGTCGTGCACGAGCCCGCACGGGAACACGACACCGGGCACGTCGCCGGTCAGCTCGTACGGCTCGGCCGGCCCGAGGACCCACTCGCTGCTGCGGCGCAGGACGGTGGTCGGCTCGTCGAGATCGAGCAGTGCGAGCCCGACCCGGTACAGCGCTCCGGACACCGTCTGGCGCACACCGTGGTAGACGACCAGCCAACCCTCGGGGGTCTCGAGCGGAGGCGGCCCCATGCCGATGCGCGCCGCGTCCCACCAGCCGCCCGGCCGGGCACCCATCACGGGCTCCGGTGCGGACCACGTCTGCAGGTCCGCCGACCGCGACAGCCAGACGTCGGCGCGGTGACCCACCACGGTGACCGGCCGGTGGAACATCACCCAGTGCCCGTCGATCCGGTGCGGCAGCAGCACGGCGTTCTTGTCCTCGGGCGCCCGCGCCCGGCCGAGCCGCTGCACGGTCTGAAAGTCCTGGGTGGTGGCGAGCGACACCCCCGGGCCGCCGTCGCTGAACGACGTGTAGGCGATGACCCAGGCGTCGAGCTCGTCGACCCGCGTGAGCCGCGGGTCCTCGACGCCCCAGGCCTCTTCGGGCCACTCGGGATCCGGCGCGAGCAGGGGTGTCGCGTCGACGACCCAGTTGGACACGCCGTCGCGCGACCGGGCAACCGTCAGGTGGCTGATGCCCCGGCGGTCCTCGACGCGGCACAGCAACACCGTCTCGGCGCCGACGGTGGTGGCCCCCGCATTCATGACGGCGTTGATCGGATAGGGCCAGCGGGTCGGTGTGAGCAACGGGTTCGCGGGGCTGCGTGTGAACAGCCCGCTACTGCCGACGCCTGAGGATTTCGGCATACACGGCACGGTAGTCCGTCACCATGCGGGCCGCGGAGAAGCGGCGCTCCGCCACGCGGCGGCACGCGGCCCGGTCCAGCGCCGACGCGCGCTTCACGGCCGCAACGGCGGCGTCCACGCCCTCGACGAGGTAGCCGGTCACCCCTTCGTCGATCACCTCCGGCATCGACCCGCGCGGGTAGGCGATCACCGGCGTACCGCATGCCATCGACTCGACCACGGACAGACCGAAGGGCTCAGCGAAGGCGATCGGATGGAGCAGCGCGTGCGCCGACCCCAGCACCGCGGCCCGTTGTTCGGGCTCGACCGAGCCGAGGTAGATCACCTGGTCACCGTCGATGTGCGGCTCGACGCGGTCGCGGAAATACTCCGCGTCCTGGATGATCCCGCAGACGACCAGCCGGCGGCCGGCTCGCCGCGCGATCTCGATCGCCTCAGCGGTGCCCTTGTCAGGGTGGATGCGTCCCAGCACCACCAGGTCCTCGCCCCCGGCCGGTGAGAACGGCAGCGCGGCGAGGTCGATGCCGTGGTGGACGGTGGCGACGTAGTCCAGTTCGGGCACCCGGTCGGCGTCGGAGATCGACACGTACGCCGATCGTGCGGCCTGGTAGGCCGGCAGGATCTTCGGGTCGGAGAAGCCGTGGATGGTCGTGACCAGCGGGACCGTGCAGAAAGCGGAGAGCGCGAGGGGCAGCCAGTCCAGATGGTTGTGCACGAGGTCGAACTCGGCTGAGCGGTCGAAGGCGCGCGCCACGTGCAGCGCCTCCCAGACGCGGCCGTCGAGCGAGGGGTCCTCGGCGTAGCCGCTGGGGCAGACGCCGTCCAGCGTCGCGCTGGTCTGCGAGTCGAGCGAGGCGAAGAGCGTGACCTCCACGCCCTGGGCGACCAGGCCCTCGGCGAGCAGGCTGGTGACCTGCTCCCACGGGCCGTAGTGCCTTGGCGGGGTGCGCCAGGCGATCGGTCCGAGCAGCGCAATCCTCACTGCGCAGGCAGGGAGGCCTGCAGACCGGCTTCATCGAGAGCCAGCAGCGCTTGCAGGAAGGCCAACGTGGACTCGGCGCCCTCGTTGTCGTTGAGTGCCTCTGACCCGAGCCCGTCATGACAGCCGCCGGTGGCGAAGTCGTACACCGGCACGCCCAGATGATTTCGGCCGATGAACCACTCGAAGGCGCGTACGGCCCGCCGCCCGTGCTTGCGATCACCCGTGGCCGCCAACGCCTCGACGTAGGCCTCGACGAGAGCGGCGGCGTCCAACGGCTGTTCGTCGCCGCCATTTTCCGGCCTGCCGCTCCTGTCCCGCCAGCAGTTGCCCACGAGCCGGACGACCGGCGAGGAGAGGGCGCACTGCTCGGCGTACCACTCGAGGGACTCGAGACCTGCACTGATCAGGGTGGCGTCGCCCAACCGCTGTCCGGCTGCGATCAGCGCCTGCGGAAGGCGTGCGTTGTCGTAGGTGAGCCGGTCCTCGAACCAGGTCCAGTCGTCGGTGCGCGTCTCGGTGTAGAGCACCAGCAGGCGGTGCGCGAGGGTGCGCAACAGCTCCTGCAGGGGAGGGGGCAGCACGTCCGTGGCCGGTCGGGCCAGCCCCAGCACCGTGAACGCCATGCCGCGGGGGCTGTGCTCGCCCGCGAGCGCGCCGGCCATCGACTCGAGCAGCAGCAGGCTGGGCGCGGCGACGGCCAGTGGCGGCTGGGCAGCGATCACCTCCCCGAGGGCCCACGCCGCGCGACCGACATGGTCGCCGACATGCGGGTCGTCGACCCACTGCCGGTCGTAGGACATGACGTTGTGCATCCCTTCGGACTCCGCATCCCAGGCGTGGCGCAGAAAGCCCAGGCCCAGCGTGAGCATCCGGCGGTACGCGGCGCCTCGGCCTTCCCGGTCGAGCCCGAGGGCGACGATGACCAGTCGGGCGACGTCGTCGACGCAGTAGCCGCTGTCGCGCCTCGGAATGACGCCGTCCGCGTGCTGCACGATCCCCACGTCGTCGACCAGGACGAGCAGGTGGTCCGGCCGTACGCGCGGTGACGACGGCGCGGGCAGTACATCCGGCTCGCCTTCGATCGTGCCCAGCTCGACGGCCTCGGTGAGCACCTCCAGCATCTGAACGCCGACCGCGGGCCAGGTCAGCGACGCACCGACGCGGCGCGCCTCGGCTCGGACCGCTGCGAGCGCGTCCGGGTCGTCGAGCAGATCCAGCACCGCCGCGCTGAGCGCCGCGGGGTCGTCGAAGGGCACGAGCACGCCGGCGCCGGAGGAGAGCAGGTCTTCGGCATAGCGGTACGGCGTGGAGACCACCGGGCAGCCGGCGACCACGGCGAAGGTCAGCGCGCCAGACACCGTCTGATCCCGCGAGCGGTACGGCGTCACGTAGAGGTCTGTGGCGGCGAGCAGCGCCGAGAGCTCGTCGACGGTGAGGAAGCGGTCCAGGAAGTGCACGTGCTCGGTGAGGTCGAGGTCGCGTACCAACCGTTCGAGCGAGAGCCGGTAGCGCTCACCTTCGTTCTTCACGACCTCCGGGTGGGTGTTGCCCGCCACCAGATAGAGCAGATCCGGATGCTTCGTCACGAGAGCGGGCAGCGCCTCGATCACCGTCTCGATGCCCTTGCCGGCGCTGATCAGGCCGAACGTCGACAGGACTGTGCGCGACTCCAGCTGCTCCAGCGCCGCTCGGCCGGTGCGCACGCTGTCGGGCAGCAACGCGGTCGGCGCGCCGTGCGGGACGACCCGCACCCGCTCCGGTGGCACGAGCAGCGACTCGGCCACCATCGTGCGGGCGGTCTCGGTGAAGACCGTCACGAGCGTCGCCCGGCGGCACAGCGCGCGAAGCGCTTCGGCCTCGCGCACGCTCGGCTCCGCCAGCACGGTGTGCAGTGTCACGACCAGCGGCTGCGCGAGCCCGTCGGCCAAGGAGGTGACGAATGATCCTGCGGCACCGCCGAAGATGCCGTACTCATGCTCGATGAGCACCACATCTGTGCCGCGTGAGGCCAGCGTCCGCGTGGTGGCCGGGTAGTCGCTGTGTACGTCCTGTCGGATGTTTGCGACGACCTCGGGGGCCGGCCTGCCGTGATCGTCTCGGGACAGCGAGACGACGTCGACCTCGATCGTCGGGTCCGCGTCACGCAGCGCGCCCCGAAGGTCGGACGTGAAAGTACCGATGCCGCAGGGCCGGGGCGGATAGGTGGAGACGATCGCCACGCGCACGCTGCGCCTCCTCTGCCGGGCACAACCGTATCCGGGTGCGTCCGGCGCCTGTCGAAGTGGCTTCCCGCATCGCGGGGGATCTATGGTCCCGGGATGTCCCAGATTCCTCCAGAGTGGTCCGAGGCGCAGTTCGACCAGTGGCAGTCGCTCTATGCCGACCTCGAGCCGTTCCGGGGCCAGCCGGTGACCGATGAGCATCTTGCCGACGGCCCGGCCTCCTCAGCGGTCGTCATGGTGGAGGAGACGTTCGCGGTGCAGTCGCCCGACGAGCCGCCTGTCTATCTGCAGCTCCTGTGGCCGCCTCGACTCGCGAGCACGACCATCTTCCTGTGGCCGCAGGTTTCGCTGTCGTCCGCAGACTTCTACCTCGACGACGGCCACGCCGTGGTGCTCACCCACGCAGCCCGGGAGCTCGTCCTTTTCGTCCAGCGTCACTTCCCCGGTACGGCGCTGACCGTCCGCTACTCGCCGGCCGAGAGCGACGAACGCTTCGCGTGACGGCGCAGGCCAACCGACCCACACCGGTCGGCGTTCGGGTCAAGACCGGGGTTCCAGGAGCCGAGAGTCTCAGGGTCCCTCCCGTCCCGAACGAAGGATTCCTCGTGTCCTCCCTCTACGCACTGGTGGCCGCCAAGGCCAAGCTCGCGGCCGTCGTGGCCGGCACCGCTCTCGTCACCAGCGTCGTCGGCGGCGGTGGCGCCCTCGTGATGCAGAACGTCGCCGAGGAGACTGCGGTCGTCGATCCTGCGCCGGCCGTCGAAGACCCGCTTCCGGGGGCTGAGGTGCCCGTTGTCGGTGACCCGGTCGTCGGTGACCCGGTGCCGGATCCGGTCCCGGTGGACGACCCGGTCGTGGACCCGGTCCTTGATCCCGAGGTGCCCGTCGTGGAGCCGGAGGTTCCGGTCGAGGACCCTGACGTTCCCACCGAGACCCCGGACGTTCCTGCCGAGGACCCTGTTGCTGAGGACCCGGACGGTGAGGAGGCGGCTCCGGTCGTGAAGGAGCCGAACCCGCGCGCGGTGGCAAACCACAACGACGGCAGGGGACGCGACGACGAGCGGGCATCCCTGCGTGGCGGCGGAAACCGGGACCCGCACGCCGGCTCGA
>JAHWJP010000096.1 GCA_019348355.1 Actinomycetota bacterium | reverse complement strand
ACCCCGACGTCACGCACGGCGCGCACCTGACGGCCACCGTCCGCTGGAGCGGCAGTGCGGGCCTCACCATCGAGGGCGGCGTCGGCGTCGGCGTCGTCACCAAGCCGGGCCTCGGGCTGGAGGTGGGCGGACCCGCCATCAACCCGGTCCCGCGGCAGATGCTGCTCGAGAACGTCGGCGAGGCGGTCGATCTCGCCGAGCGCGGCCTCGTCGTGGTCATCAGCGTGCCGGACGGGGAGAAGCGGGCGAAGAAGACGACCAACGCGCGGCTCGGCATCCTCGGCGGCATCTCCATCCTCGGGACGACGGGCGTCGTCCGCCCGTTCAGCACCGAGTCATGGCGGGCGTCGGTGGTGCAGGCCGTCGACGTCATGGCGGCGCAGGGGCTGCCGACTCTGGTGCTGGCCACCGGAGGCCGCACCGAGAAGGCCGCCATGCGGCTGCTGCCGGACCTGCCGCAGGTCTGCTTCGTCGAGGTCGGCGACTTCACCGGCGCGGCCCTGAAGCAGGCGGTCTCCGACGGGCTTCGAGACGTGGTCTTCGTGGGGATGGTGGGCAAGCTCACCAAGCTGGCCAGCGGGGTCCTGATGACGCACTACACCCGCAGCAAGGTCGACACCGCGGTCCTGGTCGAGGTCACCACCGAGGCGGGCGGCGACGCCTCCCTCCTCGAGGCGGTGCGCCGCGCGAACACCGCACGGCACGCCTACGAGCTGTGGGAGGGGGCCGGCCTGCTGCGCGAAGCGGGCGACCTGCTCTGTAGGCGTGTCGCCGCGGTTCTGACGCGCTTCTGCGGCCTGCCGGCGAAGGTGGTGATGGTCGACCCACAGGGAGCGGCGGTGGTCGCCGCGACTGAGCCGGCCTGGGTGCGCGCCGCGTGATCACCGTGATCGGACTCGATGGCTCACCGCTGTGCGGGGTCGCGCAGGAGCGGCTCGCCGCGGCGAGCCTGGTCATAGGTGGCCGACGCCACCTGCGCGAAATCCCTCTCCCTCTCGGCACTCCCGCCCTCGCGCTGCGCGACGACCCGGGCGAGGCAATGCGCCAGGTGCTGGAGGCAGACGGTCCCGTCGTCGTCCTCGCCTCCGGTGACCCCGGCTTCTTCGGCGTCCTGCGGCTGCTGCGCGAGCGCCTGCCGGCCGACCAGGTCGAGGTCCTGCCGGGGCTGTCCAGCGTCGCGCTGGCGTTCGCCCGTGCGGGGCTGCCGTGGGACGACGCCGTCGTCGTCTCGGCCCACGGCCGGGACCCGCGTCACGCGGTCGCGGCGTGCCGCGCGCACCCGAAGGTCGCCGTGCTCACCTCGCCGGGCGCGGGGCCGGCGGAGCTCGGCGCGGCGCTTGCCGGTGTCGAGCGGCGGATGTGCGTCGTCGAGCGGGTCGGGCTAGAGGGGGAGCGGGTCACCTGGCTCACCCCCGAGGCGGCCGCCGCGGGCGCGGACTGGGACCCGCTTCACGTCGTCCTCGTCGTCGATGACGCGCGCGCCGTCGCGGGCGACAAGGGCTGGCTCGCCGGCCGGGTGCAGCCCGCCGGCTGGGCGCTGCCGGAGGGCCGCTTCGAGCACCGAAGCGGCATGGTGACCAAGCCGGAGGTGCGCGCGCTGGTGCTGGCGCGTCTCGGCCCGCGGCTCGGCGACATGGTGTGGGACGTCGGCGCCGGCAGCGGCTCCGTGGCCGTGGAGTGTGCCCGGCTCGGCGCGGCGGTCGTCGCCATCGAGAAGGACGACCCCAGCCATCTCGAGGCCAACGTCAAGGCCCACGGCGTCGACGTGCAGGTCGTGCACGGCACCGCTCCCGCCGCACTCGACGGCCTCCCGCAGCCCGATGCCGTCTTCGTCGGCGGCGGTGGTCTGGACGTCGTGCAGGCGATCGTCGCGTGCCGGCCGGCGCGGCTCGTGGTCGCGCTGGCCACACTGGAGCGCGTCGTGCCCGTCGTCGACGCGCTGCGCGCGTGGGCGCCGGAGGCGGTGCTGCTGGAGAGCAAACGCCTGCTGCCGCTCGGCGATGGCTCCCGCCTCGTTCCCACCAACCCCGTCTTCGTCATCTCTGGGGCCCTCACGTGATCGGCCTCGTTGCCACCACCACCGCCGGCCGCCGCGCCGCAGGCCGACTGACCGAGGCGCTGCCGGACACGCGGTCCTACGACGTCCGCGACCTGGCCACCGCTTTCGCCGAGTGTGACGCGCTCGTCTGCTTTCTCGCCACCGGCGCCACCGTCCGGCTGCTCGCGCCGCTGCTGCAGGACAAGGTGAGCGACCCCGGCGTCGTCTGCGTCGACGAGGCCCAGCGCTTCGCCGTCGCGCTCGTCGGCGGCCACCAGGGCGGCGCGAACGACCTCGCGCAGCAGGTCGCCGACGTGCTCGGTGCGCAGTCGGTGGTCACCACCGCGACCGACGCCGTCGGGCTGCCCGCGCTGGACATGCTCGGCTGGCCCTTCGAGGGCGCCGTCGCCGCGGTCTCGCGCGCGCTGCTCGACGGGAAGCCCGTCCGGTTCGAAGCCGACGCGGTGTGGCCGCTGCCGCCGCTGCTGGTCGGGGAGCAGGGCGAGCACCGGCTGCGCGTGACCGACCGAATCGTCGACACCGACGAGCGCACCGTCGTGCTGCGCCCACCGTCCCTGGTGCTCGGCATCGGCACCTCGCGCGGTGTGGGCGGCGACGAGGTCGAGCAGCTCGTGGACCGTGCGCTCGCGGATGCCGGCCTCAGCGCCGCCAGCGTCGCTGCCGTCGCCACGGTGAACGCGAAGGCCGATGAGGCGGGGCTGGTGGAGGCGTGCCGCCGCCGCGGGTGGCGGCTGGCCACGTACCCTGCGGCGCAGCTCGCCGAGGTGGACGTGCCGAACCCGAGCGACGAGCCGGCGAAGGTTCTCGGCACGCCGAGCGTCGCGGAGGCGGCTGCGCTGCTGCACAGCGGCGGCGTCCTGCTCGTCGAGAAGACGAAGTCCGCCATGGCCACCGTCGCGGTCGCCCGGCGGAGCCCGCGGGGACGGTTGGCGCTGGTCGGCCTCGGCCCTGGGGCGCGTGACCTGCTGACGCCGCGCGCGCAGGCCGAGCTGCGCCGCGCGTCGGTCTGGGTCGGTCTCGACCAGTACGTCGACCAGGTCCGCGACCTCGCCCGGCCCGGCACCCGGATCCTCGAGACGGGCCTGGGCAAGGAGCAGGAGCGGGCGCACAGCGCCGTGCGGGAGGCCGGGCAGGGGCACGCGGTGGCGCTGATCGGCTCGGGTGACGCCGGCGTCTACGCGATGGCCAGCCCGGCACTCGAGGTAGCAGGAGATGACATTGACGTCGTCGGCGTCCCCGGCGTCACAGCCGCGCTCGCGGCGAGCAGCCTGCTGGGGGCGCCGATGGGACACGACCACGCCAGCATCAGCCTGTCAGACCTGCACACCCCGTGGCCCGCGATCGAGGCGCGCATCCGAGCTGTCGCCGAGGCCGACCTCGTGGTGACCTTCTACAACCCGCGCAGCCGCGGCCGCGACTGGCAGCTGCCTCAGGCAGTCTCGGTACTGCTCGAGCACCGGCCTGCCGCGACACCCGTGGGGGTCGTCACCGATGCCAGCCGGTCGAACCAGCGCGTGCACCTGACGAGCCTTGGTGAGCTGGACGTCGAGCAGGTCACGATGCTTGCCGTCCTCGTCGTCGGCTCCACGCAGACGCGGCTCGTCGCCGGCCGGATGGTCACGCCCCGGGGGTACCGGTGGATGGAGTGACCTACCGCGTCACCGATGCCTGCACCGCATGCGGCGCGTGCCTGCTCACCTGCCCCGAGCACGCGGTCGTGCCAAGCCTGCCCCTGCAGGTGCGGGCGGACCGGTGCACCGCGTGCGGGGAGTGCGTCGAGGTGTGTCCCGCGGACGCGCTGGTCGAGGTGCGGGAGTTCATCGAGGTTCGGGCGTGAGGCCCGGCCCCGTCGCGCTGGTCGGTGCCGGGCCGGGCGATCCCGGACTGCTGACCCTGCGCGCGGCGCAGCTGCTCGCGCAGGCCGACGTCGTGCTCGTCGACCGGCTGGTGAGCCAGGAGGAGATCAACGCGCAGCTCGTCGCGCCCGCCCGCGCGGGCCGTCGCGTCGTACGGCTCGAGGGCGGCGATCCCTTCGTGTTCGGTCGCGGAGCGGAGGAGGCCGAGGCGCTGGTCACGGCGGGGATCGCCTTCGAGGTGGTGCCCGGCATCAGCAGCGCGATCGCCGCCCCCGCCTACGCCGGCATCCCGGTGACGGCGCGCGGCCACACGCAGGGCGTGTGCGTCGAGGCCGGCCACCTCGATCCCGACGACCCGGGGAGCCGGGTGCGCTGGCAGGCGCTCGCCACCGGCCCCGGAACACTCGTCATCCTCATGGGCCACGACCGCCTTTCCCTGCTCACCGCCGGGCTGATCCGGCACGGCCGCGCCGCCGATACGCCTGCGGCCTGCGTCGAGCAGGGGACGACGCCGCAGCAGCGCGTCGTCGTCAGCACCCTCGAATACCTCGCCCGCGACGTCGCCGACTCCGGGCTGCGCGCACCCGTCACGACCGTCGTCGGGGACGTCGTGCGCCTGCGCGAGACCCTGCGCTGGTTCGGACCCGACCTGGAGGACGCATGAGATCCGCCGTGCACCCGATCGAGCAGGAGTCGTTCGCGATCCTGCGCTCCCGGGTGAACCTGTCACACCTGCCGCCCCTGCACCGCGCGGTCGTGGAGCGGGTCGTGCACTCCAGCGCGGACCTGGGCTACGTCGACGATCTGGTCACCGACGAGGCCGCCCTCCGTGCGGGCCAGGCGGCGCTGCTCGCCGGCGCCGCCGTTGTCGCCGACGTCGAGATGGTGGCCGCCGGCATCACCGCGCGCGACGCCGTCTGCCGGGTCCGGCAGGCGCCGGCCCATGACGGGCTGACGCGCAGCGCGGCTGCGGTCCGACTGGCGTACGCCGAGGTCGGCCCGGGCGCGGTCTGGGTCGTGGGTTGCGCACCGACGGCACTTCTTGAGCTGATCGACCTCGACGTGCAGCCCGCGCTCGTCGTGGGCCTACCTGTGGGGTTCGTCGGTGCGGCCGAGAGCAAGCGGGCGCTGCGCGAGAGCGGCCTGCCCGCGGTCAGCAACGTCAGCGAGAAGGGCGGCTCGGCCGTCGCCGCCGCGGCCCTGAACGCCCTGCTCTACGCGGAGGTGTCGTGAGACCCGCCCTGCTGGTGATCGGCCACGGCACCACGTCACCCGCCGGCGTCGCGCAGTTCGGCGAGCTGGTGCAGCGGGTGCAGGACGCCGCGCCGCACGCCGACGTCGCGGGCGGTTTCCTCGAGCTGTCGCCGCCGCCGATTCAGGACGCCGCCGCGCTTCTGGTCGCGGCCGGCCACCGGACCGTCGATGTCGTACCGCTCGTGCTCGTGGCGGCCGGGCACAGCAAGGGCGACATCCCCGCGGCGCTGCGGCGCGAGGAGCTCCGCCACCCCGGCCTGTCGTTCCGGTACGCGCGCCCGCTCGGCCCGCACCCGGCGCTGCTCGCGGAGGCGGCGGCGCGCCTGCTCGCCGTCGTCCCGCGCGAGCAGTGGCCGCAGACCGCGGTGGTGCTCGTCGGCCGTGGTGCCACCGACCCGGACGCGAACAGCGAGATCGCGAAGACGGCCCGCCTGCTGCATGAAGGCCGCGGGTTCGGGACAGTCGAGACCTCGTTCATCTCGCTGGCGGAGCCGTCGGTGCCCGAGGGGCTGGAGCGCGCCCGAAGACTTGGCTACGCGCGGATCGTCGTGCTGCCGTGGTTCCTGTTCGCCGGCGTGCTGCCGGACCGGATCGTCGCGCAGTCGCAGGACTGGGCGGTGCACCACCCGGACGTCGACGTGCGACTCGCCGGCCTGCTCGGACCGACTCACGCGCTGGCCGCCGTCGTGCTCGAGCGGTGGCGCGAGCTGGAGTCGGGCGACCTGCGGATGAACTGCGACACCTGCGCGTACCGGATCACGCTCCCGGGCTTCGAGGGCAAGGTCGGGGCGCCGCAGACCCCGCACGACCACCCGGACGACCCGGCGCACCCGCACGCGCACGACCACGAGCACGTGTGACCGGGTACGACCTGCGTCACCATGGTGACGCCGAGGTCGAGCCAGGGCTGCTCGACCTCGCCGTGAACGTGCGTGCCGCCGCTCCACCGCCGTGGCTGCGCGGTCGGCTGGAGCGGGCGCTCGACCGGCTCGGCGCCTACCCGGACCCGACCATGGCGACCCGCGCCGCCGCGACGCGCCACGCGCGCGACACCGGCGAGGTGCTCCTGACGGCCGGCGGCGCGGAGGCCTTCGTGCTCCTGGCCCGGGTGCTCCGTCCCCGCCACGCCGTCTGCGTCCACCCTTCGTTCACCGAGCCGGAGGCGGCGCTGCGCGCGGCGGGGCACGACGTGGACCGGCTCGTGCTGCAGCCGCCGTACGTCCTGGACCCGGCCGCCGTCCCGGACGACGCGGACCTCGTCGTCGTCGGTAACCCGACCAACCCCACCGGGGTGGTGCACGAGCGCCTCGCGGAGTTGTGCCGGCCCGGGCGGGTGGTCGTCGTCGACGAGGCGTTCGCCGACGCCGTCCCGGGCGAGCCGCACACGCTGGCCGGCCGCGGCGAACTTCCGGGGCTGGTGGTCGTCCGCAGCCTGACCAAGACGTGGGCCCTCGCCGGGCTGCGCGTCGGCTACCTGCTCGCCGCACCCGACCTGGTGGCGCGCCTACGTGCGGCCCAACCGCTGTGGGCGGTCTCGACGCTGGCGCTCGTCGCGCTCGAGACGTGCCTGGCACCCGGGCCGGTACACGCCGCGCAGACGCAGGCGCGAGCTCTGGCGGACGAGCGCACCCGGCTGGCGGCGCAGTTGCAGGCGGTGGGCGTGCAGGTGGCGGGGGGATCGCGGGCGCCGTTCCTGCTGTGCCGTGTCCCCGGGCGTCCGGACGTCCGGGACGCGCTGCGCAGCAGGCGGATCGCCGTACGGCGCGGTGACACCTTC
The DNA here is from genome assembly GCA_019348355.1 of Actinomycetota bacterium. Classification (GTDB taxonomy): domain Bacteria; phylum Actinomycetota; class Actinomycetes; order Mycobacteriales; family SCTD01; genus SCTD01. Next base: position 3,020 of record JAHWJP010000096.1, on the reverse strand, counting down.
CCCGGGCTCACCGCCGAGCACTGGCGCACGGCGGTACGCGACAGCAGCACCAGCGCCCAGCTGCTCGACGCGCTCACCGACGTCCTGGTGGCGACCCGGTGAGCGTCCGGTACGGTTCCGCGAACTCTCCGTCGGGGAAGTCCGGTGCGAGTCCGGTGCAGGTGCGCTACTGACGTCCGTCTTGCGACGGCGAGCCAGATCGCCGGCGGAGCGGTGTCGTCACATCCGCCTCCGCCCACGAGGAACAGATGACCGAGCTGCTCGACGCCCTGCCGGTTGCCCCGGCCGCCACGAGCTTCGCGCTCGGCGCGCGGCACGGCCTGGACCGGGACCACATCGCCGCGATCACCGACCTGACCGCGCCGCGCAAGGACGACGAGCATGCACCGCGCCGCCATGCGCGGCGCGGCCTCGGCCTGTCCTTCTGGTACTGCGCCGGCCACGGCCTGGTGCTCGGTAGGGACCGCGGGGACTACCGGTATGCCGGCCGGATCAGCCTGGTCGTCGGCGCGCTGCGCCGCGGCTGGGCCCGCGCGCGGCGGCGCGAGGCGCCGACCCAGCCGAACGACGTCGACCGCCGCGGCGCCTTCACCGTCGGACTTCTGCACGGCACCGGCGCCGAGACACCCACCCAGGTCGTGCTGTTCGCCAGTGCGGGAGCCAGCGGTTCCGCCGGCACCGCTGCGGTCGTGCTGGGGGCGTTCGTGGTCGGTCTGGTGCTCGCCGACCTCGCCATCGCCGGCGCCTGGGTGTCCGGCCTGCTCGGCGCGCGCCGCACCCCGCGCGTGCAGCTCGGGCTCGGCGTCGTCACCGGAGTCGCTTCGTTCGTCCTCGGTCTGCTGGTGCTCACGGGCTACAGCGGGATCGTGCCGCCGCTGGTGACGAAGTGAGCGGCGGCGCGTCATGACCTGGCCCCGCCCGACCCCGTTGATCGGCGACCAGACCTCGGCCGCGCAGCGAGGGGCGAAGCCGGACGGGTGGCGCTTCCCCGAGGAGGCAGTCTCCGCCCTGTACGACGTGGTGCGGGCGCGCCGGGACGTCCGTCGCTTCCGCCCGGATGCGGTACCCGACGAGGTGCTCGAGCGTGTGCTCGGCGCGGCGCACGCGGCGCCGTCGGTCGGCCACTCCCAGCCGTGGCGGTTCGTCGTCGTGGACGACCCCGCGGTGCGAGAGCGCGCTGCCGTCATGGCCGACGTGGAGCGCCTGGCGCAGGCGGCTCAGCTGGACCCCGAGTCGGCGCGCCACCTGCTGGACCTGCAGCTGGAGGGGATCCGCGAGGCGCCGCTGGGAGTGGTCGTCTGCTGCGACCGGCGCACTCCCGCCGCGGGTGTCCTCGGCCGCGCCACCTTCGCTGACGCCGACCTGTGGTCGTGCGCCTGCGCGATCGAGAACCTGTGGCTGGCAGCGCGCGCGGAGGGCCTGGGCCTCGGCTGGGTCACGTTGTTCCAGCCGAACGAGCTGGCGGCGCTGCTGGACGTCCCGCCAGGCGTCGTGACGCTCGGCTGGCTCTGCCTCGGCTGGCCCGACGAGCGCGCGCCGGCGCCGGGACTGGAACGCGCCGGCTGGTCCAAGCGCGCGCCGCTGCGCAGCGTCGTCCTGCGCAACCGCTGGCCGGGCGTCGAGCGCCAGCCGCCCGCGCCGCCATCGCGGCTGCGGGCGCCGAACCCGGACGCCGTCGTCGGGGCGCGCGACGACGCTGACACGCTGCTCACGGCGCTCGGCTCGCTCGGCGTGCTGGACCGCGCCCTCGACCGCGCGACTGCACTCGGCCTGGCTGGCCTCGACACCGGCACCCTGGTGCTGGCCGCGGGGCGGCACCGGGTGACCGACCTGGCTGTCAGCGCCTTCGCAGCCGGTGTCACCGACGACGTGCTGGACGCCGCGCGGGCGGGCCAGGCCCTCGGTGTCGTCGCGGCACGTGCAGCCGGCCTCGACGTGCAGGTGGTCGACGCCGGCAGCAGCACCGGCAACCTGCGTGACGAGGACGCGCTCGCTGCCAATGCCGTCGAGGTGCTCCTGGCCCGCGGTCAGGAGATCGGCGCACAGGCAGCGCGCAGGGGTCTGGTCGCGCTGGGGGAGGTGGGGGTAGGGAACACCACCGTGGCTGCTGCCCTGGCCGCGAGCCTGCTCGGCTGCACGCCGGGTGAGGTGATCGGTCTCGGCTCCGGTGCCGACAGCGACATGGTCGAACGCAAGACCGCGGTCGTCGAGGCTGCGCTGGCGCGCTTCGGTCACCTGCCGCCCGGGCCGGTGGCCCGGCTCGCCGCTCTCGGGGGACCGGAGTTCGCGTTCCTCACCGGCGTCATCCTCGGCGCGGCTCGTTCCGGCGGGCTGGTCGTCCTGGACGGTCTGGCCACCAGCGTCTGCGCGCTTGTCGCCATGGAGGCTGAGCCCGCGGTCGCCGCCCATCTCGTCGCCGGCCAGCGGAGCCGGGAGCGGGCGCATCCGGCGGTCCTGCGCCAGCTCGGCCTGGAGCCCCTGCTGGACCTGCGGCTGCGTTCCGGTGAGGGCGTCGGCGCTGTGTTCGCGAGCGAGCTCGTGCTGATGGGGCTTCGGATCCGTTCAGAGGGAGCCCGGACGGTGGCACCGGAGGCTGCTCCGGGGTAGCGACTTCTCTTCTGAGATGCAACGACCGTCTGGCTTCCGCTGATCTGTCTTCCGACAGCACGAAGCTGGTGCGGGTGGCCCTCACGACGTCACCGCTTCCTACCCTCGATCTTTCATGCGACCACCGATCGGCCAGCACAAAAGTCCCGCTGGCGACTCCTCGGCAATGAGTTCGAGGCCTGCGTTGCGGTCTTGCAGGCGGCGCAAGACCACGACGCCGCATGGGACTGACCGAGCGCTTCACCTACATGGTTCAGTAGGAACACGAGCCGCTGGCAGCGACCGGCGTCGTAGCGCTCCGCCAGCGAGCTACCGAGGACCCTCCCGTCCCGAAGGCCGCCGCTGACAACGGCAGTCTTCGAGGCTACGGACCGTTCTCGTCGGTGGATCACCCGCGTTCCATGTTGCCTTCG
>JAHWJP010000095.1:3524-9976 GCA_019348355.1 Actinomycetota bacterium | reverse complement strand
GACCAACTTCTCCGCCACGCTGAGTGCCGACACGTGACGCCTCATCCCCGACTCCTGAGGTGCGGTCCAGGCGACCAGCCTGCCCGACGGTCAGGACTGCAGCCCCAGCGCCTGCATGCGGGCGGTGTGGTTGTCGGTCAGCCGGGTCAGCAGGCGGCCGATGCCAGCGAGGTCGCCGCTGCCGCCGACGAGCATCTCGGTGAGCGCGTCGTGCTCGACCGCCACCCGCTGCGCCTGGATCAAGGCCTCCCCGACGAGCCGTCGCCCCCACAACGCCAGCCGACCGGCCACCGCCGGGTCGGCCGTGATCGCCGCCCTGACCTTCGCCACCGCGAAGGAAGCCTGCCCGGTGTCGGCGAGCACTTCGAGGATCAACCCGCGCGTCGCGGCATCCTGCACGAACGCCGCCACCTCCCGGTAGAAGTCGGTCGCCAGGCCGTCCCCGACATAGGCCTTGATGAGGCCCTCGAGCCAGTCGTTCGGCGGCGTCAGGTCGTGGAACTCGTTGAGAGGAGCCACGAACGGGGCCATCGCCGTCTCCGGGTCGATGCCCTCGGTGATCAGGTGGTCGTTCAGCCGCCGGTAGTGCTCGAACTCGGCCGCCGCCATGGCCGCCAGCGCGTGCTTGTCGGAGATCGACGGGGCGAGCCGGGCGTCGCCGGCGAGCCGCTCGAAGGCGGTCAGCTCTCCGTACGCCAGAACGCCCAAGAGGTCGATCGTGGCCTGGTCGAGCCGCACCGTCATGAGAGCGATCCTGCCGTACGCCGGCTGTCGTTGCGGACCGGTAGGCTTCGGGAGACGGAGTGGCGCTCGCCGCTCCCGACCCTGTGCGTTGGCCGCTGTTCCCGCGGCGCGCCGGCCGGTCCCCGCTGCCACTTCCGGCGGCGTGCGGTTCGTCCGCTGCGAGCCCGCTCCTGTCGTCGGTCGACGCGACCGTACGAGAGGCATTGCCCTGACCACCACCGAACTCCCCAACGGCTTCGCCGCCCTCGGCGCCTTGCCCGAGACGGTCGAAGCGCTCGCGAAGATGGGGATCACCGCCCCGTTCGCGATCCAGACCATGACCCTGCCGATCGCACTGTCCGGTCACGACCTGATCGGCCAGGCGCGTACCGGCACCGGCAAGACCCTCGGCTTCGGCATCCCGCTGCTGCAGAAGGTGAAGAGCAAGGCCGAGGGCGCGGACGGCATTCCGCAGGCCCTGGTCGTGGTGCCGACCCGCGAGCTCGCCGTCCAGGTCGCCAAAGACATCGAGAACGCCGGGAGCGTACGCAACATCCGCGTCGTCACCATCTACGGCGGCCGTGCCTTCGAGCCGCAGGTCGAGACGCTGCGCAAGGGGGTCGACGTCGTCGTCGGCACGCCCGGCCGGCTGCTCGACCTCGCCCGGCAGGGACACCTGAACCTCAATGCGGTCGAGGTGCTCGTCCTGGACGAGGCCGACGAGATGCTGGATCTGGGCTTCCTGCCCGACGTCGAGCGCATCCTCGAGCAGATCCACGGCGAGCGGCAGACGATGCTGTTCTCGGCCACCATGCCCGGCCCGGTCGTCGCGATGGCGCGGCGGTTCATGAAGCAGCCGACGCACATCCGGGCCGAGGAGCCCGATGAGAACCGCACCGTGCCGAACACCCGGATCTTCGTCTACCGGGCCCACTCGATGGACAAGGGCGAGATCCTCGCCCGCATCCTGCAGTCCGAGGGACGCGGCCTGACGATGGTGTTCTGCCGCACCAAGCGCACCTGCGACAAGGTGGCCGCCGACATGGTCGACCGCGGCTTCGCGGCCGCCGCCGTGCACGGCGACCTCGGGCAGGGCGCGCGCGAGCAGGCGCTGCGCGCGTTCCGCTCCGGCAAGATCGACGTGCTGGTCGCGACCGACGTCGCCGCCCGCGGCATCGACGTCGCCGACGTGACGCATGTCGTCAACTACCAGTGCCCCGAGGACGAGAAGGTCTTCCTGCACCGCATCGGGCGTACGGGGCGGGCGGGCGCCAACGGCGTCGCCGTCACCTTCGTGGACTGGGACGACAGCCCCAAGTGGGGCCTGATCAACAAGGCGCTCGACCTGACCTTCCCGGAGCCGGTCGAGACCTACAGCTCCTCCCCGCACCTGTTCAGCGACCAGGCCATCCCGGTCGGCACGAAGGGCACGCTGCCCCGGTCCGCGCGGGTGCGGGCCGGTCTGTCCGCCGAGCAGGTCGAGGACCTGGGCGAGACCGGCCGGCGGCGACCGGCGGCGGGTGGGCGACCGGACCGCGCCGATGGGCGGGCGGGCCGGTCCGATGGGCGGGCGGGCCGGTCCGATGGGCGGGCGGGCCGGTCCGGGGGGCGCGAAGGGGGCCGCGACGACCGGCCGACGGCTGCCGCCGACGACGCGCCACAGCTTCCCAAGCGCACGGGCAGCCCGCGCCGGCGCACCCGCGCCGGCAGTGCGGCGGCCGGAGGGGAAGGCGGCGGCGCTGACGCCGCGACGGCGACCGAGGCACCCGCCGCGGACGGGGACGGGGCGCCCAAGCGTCGCCGGCGCGGCGGACGCGGCCGGGGACGTGGCGCGGGTGAGGGCGTCCCGGCCGAGTAGCCCGGCTTCAGTCGGACCCCTCGACCTGCCGACACACCGCCCATGGTGCTGAGGACGGTGGCGGGTGCGCGTACGGGCGAGGATCTCGCCGACCTGCGGACCTGGCTGCACGAGCTGCCCGGTGCTCCGCAGCTCCATGAGGTGGTCATGCTCGGCTGCGCGGGGCACGGCGAGGAGCAACCGACCTGGGCCTACGTGGAGGCGGATGCCGCAACCGGGATCGCCCGCCGGCGCTGCCTCGCCTGCGGCGCCAGCGTCTGGCTGCTCGACTCGCAGCCGCGCTGGACGCACCCGCCGATGTTCGCCTGCGACGGCTGCGGCCACTCCATCGTCGAGCTCGCCGCCGGCCTGCACCTGCCCGACGTCGAACGGGTCAGCTGGGTCGTCCTCGCCGCCCGCTGCGTCGAATGCGGCCGGCTCGCCGGGCTCACCGACATGGTCGTCGACGGGCTGCCCACGGACCAGGTGCTCGCCGCGCTCTGAGCGGCACACTGGGCAGGTGCGCCTGCTGCTGCTCGCCGACACCCACCTGCCGCGCCGCGCCCGCGACCTGCCGGCGCAGGTCTGGGCGGAGGTGGCGGCCGCGGACCTCGTGATCCATGCCGGGGACTGGGTGAGCGCCGACCTGCTGGACCGGCTCGAGCAGCGCTCGGCCGCGCTGCTCGGCTGCTGGGGCAACAACGACGGCCCCGAGCTGCGCGCCCGGCTGCCCGAGGTGGCCCGGACAACCGTCGAGGGCGTACGCCTCGCCGTCGTGCACGAGACCGGCGCCAGCGGCGGCCGGGAAGCCCGCGCCGACCTCGCCCACCCGGACACCGACCTGCTCGTGTTCGGCCACAGCCACATCCCCTGGGACACCGTGACCCCCGGCGGGATGCGCCTGCTCAACCCCGGCTCCCCGACCGACCGCCGCCGCCAGCCGAGCTGCACCTACATGACGGCGCGGCTCGACGGCGGCGCCGTCCATGACGTCGTGCTGCACCCGACGGCGCGGGAGCCGTGAGCGTCGCCGCCGCAGCCTTCGTCATGCTCGCAGCACTTCTCACCGCCGCCGTCTCCGGTGTCCTCGGGATGGCCGGCGGCCTGCTGCTGCTCGGCGCGCTCCTGCTGGTCCTGCCGGCGACGGTCGCCTTCGTCGTGCACGGCCTGCTGCAACTGGTCAGCAACGGCTGGCGCGCCTATCTGCAGCGCCAACACCTGCGCTGGTCGATCGTCGGCTGGTACGCCCTGGGCGCCGCCGTTGCTGCCGTCGCCGTCGCGGCGGTCAGCTACGTGCCGTCCAAGCCGGTCACCTACCTGCTGCTCGGGCTGGTGCCGGCGCTCGTCTGGCTGCCGAAGGGCCTGCTGCGCCTGGATGCGACACGCCGCTCGCACGCCCTGCTCGCCGGCCTGCTCACCACCGCCGTCAACCTCGTCGCCGGCGTGGCCGGACCGCTGCTCGACGTCTTCTTCGTGCGTACGCAGCTCGGCCGGCACAGCGTCGTCGCCACCAAGGCGGCCACCCAGGTCCTGGCCCACCTCGCCAAGGTGGTCGTCTACGGCGGGCCGCTGCTGCGCGCGGGGGAGAGCACCATCCCGTACGCCGTGGTGCTGCTCGCGGTGCCGCTGTCCATGCTCGGCACCGCTGTCGGTGGCCGGCTGCTGGACCGGCTCTCCGACGCCGGCTTCCGGTCGGCGACCCGGTGGGTGGTCACGGCCATCGGCGCGGTCTACCTCGCCCAGGCGGCCCGGCTGGCGTGGGGCGCCTAATCTTGGCCCGTGACCCTGCACCCCGTGCTCGCCGATCCGGCTGTCCGGTGGGAGCGCCTCGAGGTGCCGGGCGGGCCGCTCGCGGTGCTGCGGCGGGAGCCGACCGGCGAGGTGCGACGGGGGACGGTCTTGCTGGTGCCCGGCTACACCGGGAGCAAGGAGGACTTCCGGCTGCTGCTTCCGCCGCTCGCCGAAGCCGGCCATCCGGTCGTCGCCCTGGACCAGCGGGGTCAGTTCCAGTCACCCGGGCCCGACGACCTCGCGGCCTACACGACCGCGGCCCTCGGCGCCGACCTGCTCGCCGCCATCGACGCGCTGGGTGGGGAGCCGATGCACGTCGTCGGTCACAGCTTCGGCGGGTTGGTGGCGCGAGCGGCCCTGCTGTCCCGGCCGGCCGCATTCGGCTCGCTGACCCTCATGGGGTCCGGCCCGGCCGGGCTGACCGGCCCGCGGGTGGAGATCCTGTCCCTGCTCCGACCGCTGCTGCTGCAGGGCGGCATGCCGGTGGTGGTCGCGGCGATGGACGCCATGAACGCGCAGGACGCGCGCTATCTGGCGCTGGATGCCTCGCTCCAGGGATTCCTGCGCGACCGGATGCTCGCCGCCAGCCCGCATGCGCTGCTGGGCATGGCCGATGCGCTGACGACAGAGCCGGACCGGGTAGCGGAGCTGCGCGCCTCCGGGGTGCCGCTGCTGGTGCTGCACGGCGCGGCCGACGACGCGTGGACCCCGGCCCTGCAGGAGCAGATGGCGACGCGACTCGGAGCGGCGTACGCCGTCATCCCGGACGCCCAGCACTCCCCTGCCGTCGAGAACCCAGCCGCGACGGCGAAGGTGCTGCTGGACTTCTACGGCGCCGAGGACTGCTGAGCCACGTCGAAGGCCCAGATGGTTGAGCCGGTCGCCGCGGGACGGGCGCCCTCCGGTCGCCCGCCACCGGACGCGTGGCCCTGGCCGAAGGCCTGCGACTCCCGCCAGGCAGTGAAGTCCGCCTCGCTGCGCCAACGGGTGTAGACGAGATAGTCGCCGGTCCCCTCGCGCGGACGCAGCAGCTCGAAGTGCTCGAAGCCCGGCGCACTGTCGACGGCTCCCTGGCGGGCGGCGAAGCGCTCCTCCAGGGTCGCGCCGGCACCGTCGGGGACGGTCAGGACGTTGATCACGACGTAGGACACCCGACGAGCGTAGAGGCCGCGGCAGCGGGCTGCGGAGCGCCACTGTCGACGTGCGGAGCCGAGGCACGCATGCCACGCTGAACAAGATGAGCGAGCAGCCCGACCTCGAGCCGGACCCCGGCCTCTACGGACCGGACAGCGTCACCTGGCGGGTGCACGCCGACCCGACCATGGCGCTGTCCGGCCTGCGCGCCCTGCTGCTGCAGGCGGTCCACCCGCTGGCGATGGCCGGGGTGGCCCAGCACAGCGACTTCCGGGAAGACCCGTGGGGAAGGCTCTTTCGTACGGCGGAGTACGTCGGGGTGACCACCTACGGGACGACGTCGGAGGCCCGCCGGGCAGGGGCCAAGGTGCGCGGCATCCACGGCCGGCTCGCCGGGATCGAGCCGGAGACCGGCGTCACGTACCGGATCAACGACCCGCACCTGCTGCGCTGGGTGCACTGCGTCGAGGTCGAGTCCTTCCTGACCACCGCGATGCGCTGCGGGCTGCGGGTGTCGGCTGCCGACCAGGACCGCTACTACGCCGAGCAGACCGTCGGCGCCGCGCTGGTCGGCCTGGACCCGGTGACGGTCCCAGGCTCGGTCGCGCAGATGGCTGCCTACTTCCAAGAGATGCAGCCGGAGCTACGCCTGACAGACGCTGCGAAGAAGGCGGTGAGGTTCGTGATGTGGCCACCGATGTCGGCGCTGGTGCGACTCGGGACACCGGCCCGGCCCGCCTGGGTGGCGCTCACGTCGGCCGCCTTCGCGATGCTCCCTCGCTGGGCCCGGCGGATCTACCGGCTGCCGGGGCTGCCGACGACCGACCTTGCCGCGAGCGCCGCCGGACTCGCCTTCCGCTCCGGACTGCTCATCGTCCCGGAGTCCCTCCGGCACGGACCGAACCTCAAGAACGGCCAAGCCCGGATGGGGTTGCTGTAGGCCTCCTCGGCCCGCCACCACCCACCC
>JAHWJP010000095.1:2077-3424 GCA_019348355.1 Actinomycetota bacterium | reverse complement strand
CCGGCGTTGATCAAGCAGGAGGAGGGGCGGTGAGCCGCTCCAGTCGCTCGGCCGCCGCCCGCAGCGTCTCGAGGCGCTTGGGGAACGCGAAGCGCAGCTGCCCGGCCCCGTCGGCCGGGTCGGCGTAGAAGGAGGTGCCCGGCACCGCAGCCACGCCAGGGTCGACCACCAGGCGCCGGGCGAAGGCGCTGCTGTCCCGGCCCGGGTCCAGCGCGCCGGTCGTGGTCAGCACGTAGTAGGCCCCGTCCGGCACCCGGAACGCGAACCCCGCCTGGTCCAGCACCTCGCACAGCAGGTCGCGTCGTTCGCGGTAGGCCACTGCCGTCCGCAGGTAGTAGTCGGCGGGCAGCGCCATCGCCGCGGTGCCCGCCGCCTGCAGCGGCGCAGCCGCACCGACGGTCAGGAAGTCGTGCACCTTGCGGATGCTGCTCGTGATCCCAGCCGGCGCGATCGCCCAGCCGACCCGCCACCCGGTGACGGCGTAGGTCTTGGACAGGGCGTTGATCGTCACCGTGCGGTCCTCGAGACCGGGCGCCGTGGCGGGCGGCACGTGCTCGGCGTCGTAGATGATGTGCTCGTAGATCTCGTCGGTCAGGCACAGCACGTCGTGGCGCTGGCACAGCTCGCCGATCAGCTCCAGCTCGGCGCGCGAGAAGACCTTGCCGGTCGGGTTGTGCGGGGTGTTGACGATGACGGCGCGGGTCCGGTCCGAAAAGGCCGCCCGCAGCTCCGCCTCGTCGATCGTCCAGTCCGGCGCGTGCAGCCGGACGTAGCGCGGCGTCGCCCCGGACAAGATCGCGTCCGGCCCGTAGTTCTCGTAGAAGGGCTCGAAGATCACGACCTCGTCGCCGGGGTCGACCGTCGCGAGCAGGGTGGCGATCATCGCCTCGGTCGAGCCGCACGTGACGCATACGTCGGTCTCCGGATCCACCGTCCAACCGGGGTACGTACGGGCCGTCTTGGCCGCGATCCCCTCGCGGAACGCCTGGGCGCCCCAGGTGATGGCGTACTGGTTGACGTCGTCGTCGATCGCCTGCTTGGCGGCGTCCTTGAGCTCCTGCGGGCAGGGGAAGTCCGGGAAGCCCTGCGCTAGGTTGACCCCGCCCGACGCGGTGCAGAGCCGGGTCATCTCGCGGATCACCGACTCGGAGAAGGTCGCGGCCTTCGTACTGGCCCAGCGGCTCCCGCTGTCGGCTACCAATTCCCACCGCCCCCGCCACCGCCGCCACCGCCCCAGTCGCCGCCCCCGATGCTGCCGCCGCCCCACTGGAAGCCACCGTCACCGAAGCCACCGTCACCGCCGCCGCCCCACCGGTCCCCCGCGTCCTCGACGCCCTCCTCGTAGCC
>JAHWJP010000095.1:0-1977 GCA_019348355.1 Actinomycetota bacterium | reverse complement strand
CTCGTAGCCCCCGCCACCGAAGCCGCCCAGCCCGCCGGACAGGATGCTGCCGAGCAGCAGGGTCTCCCAGAACGGCACTGCGTACCAGCCGCCCGGGACGACCCGGCCACCGAGGATGCCGCCGCCGTAGTAGTGACCCCGGCCGGGGGCGTAGGTCGGCGACCCTTCGTACTCCTCGTCGCCCACCTGCACCCGGCCCGGTGCCTGGAGCTGCGGCCCCTGCCCGGGTGGCAGCGCGATCTCCGGACCGGGGTCGAGCCCGAGCCGCTCCCGGGCGACCCGGGCCGCCGTCAGCCCCTCGACGGCCGTACGGCGGGCGGCGGCGAACTCCCCCGGCGTGTCCGCCCGGGCCAGCAGCGCCCCGGTCATCGTGTAGCGCTCCCCCGCGTCGGCCAGCGCCTGCCGGGCGACGTCGTCGTCGCCCGCCGCGAGCATCGACACGTCAGCACCGAGCCGGCCGTGCAGCGACTCGACGTCTGCCCGGGCGGCCTCCAGCGACTTCGCCTGCCGCTGATTGTTGCGGCGCAGCACCGCGACTCCAGCGGCCGTCCCGCCGACGGCGAGCAGCCCCAGGAAGATCCCCGTTCCCGCGCCTACGCCCCCCGAGCCGTCGAGCGTGCTGCCTCGCCCGGTCGAGGCCTGCTGGTCCAGGATCCCGACGAACTGCACGACGGCAGCCGTCGCGGTGGCCCGGTCGAAGGTGCCGCTGCTGCCGCGCACGACCTGGTTGATGGCCAAAGCGCCGTCGACGCCGGCGTTGCGGGCCGCCAGCCCGCTCGCGGCCCGAAGCACAGGCGTGCTCCCTCGCTCAGTGATGACCAGCACCGACGACGCGCTGTTCCTGGTGCCCCTTCCGATCAGCTCGACCAGGCCCGCGGGGCCACCGGCCCGCTCCGTGGTCCCCTCGGTCACGACAGCGACGTAGACCGGCACGCGGGCCGTCGCGACCGCCTCCCGGACCTGTGCCTCGTCGATCTCGGGCGCCCCTGGCTCGACGTAGACCGGCCCGTTCTGCAGCTGCTGGACCACCTCGTCCGACGACACGGCCTGCGCGGGGCCGGACAGCAACAGCAGGGCAAGAACAGCAAGGGCGAGGACGATCGATCCGCGACGACGCGTCATGACCCCATGGTCCCCTCCTCACGCCCGGATGCACCTGGCCAGCTCGGGTCCGGCAGGCGTCGCTGGGCCCGGCCGTAGAGCCATCCGCCGCCGCCGAGTGCCGCCACGACGACCAGGCCGGTCAGGCCGACCGTACGCAGCGTCGTGTCCCGTCCGGCTGGGGCGGTCTGCGCCTGCTGGTCCACCTGCTCGACGAAGTCGACGACCGCAGCGGTGAGGTTCGCCGGTGTGAACGGCTGGTCCAGGCGGGATGCGAGCACCCGCTCCAGCACCGCGCTCGGGTCCGCGCCGGACCGCCCGCCGTCGCGGGCCTGCAGCTCCTGTCCGTCGGTGACCAGCAGCACCACGGCCCCCGGCTCGGCGAGCTGCTCGACGATCTGCAGCAGCAGGCCGTCGACCCCGAGCTCCTCGGCGTCGACGTCGGCCTGCGGGACGACGGCGACGTAGGTCGGCACCGCCGCCGCGTCCAGAGCGGCCAGCACGGCGCCCGCATCGGGGCGGACGGCGCTCTCCGGTGCGATAAACAGCCGCTGTTCGCGAAGGTTCGCCACCACCTGCTCCGCGTCGGCCGCGGCCGGGTGCGCGGCAAGCAGCAATCCGGCCGACAGGAGCAGGATGGAGGCGAGACGGCGGGGGGCGCTCATCCCGACAGCACCGCCGTCCCGCTGCGAACTGCCGCCATCAGCTGCTCGTACGCCGGTTGGGACGTCGTGTACGCGCCGAGCTGCACCTGCTTGTTCTCCCCGTGGAAGTCGCTGCTGCCGGTGATGGCCAGACCCAAGTGTGCCGCCAGGTCGGCCAGTGCTGCGCGTGCCGACTTCTCATGGTCGACGTGGTCGACCTCGAGGCCGGCCA
>JAHWJP010000019.1:17959-30205 GCA_019348355.1 Actinomycetota bacterium | reverse complement strand
GCGAACGGCGTGACCCGCCCGGTGCGCCCGACGTTGACCCGGATGTCGTGCAGCTGGGTCGTCGCCTCCTCGGGCGGGTACTTGTGCGCGATCGCCCACCGCGGCGCGCTGCTGGTCGCGCCGAGCCGCCGCTGCAAGGGCACCTGGTCGACTTTGACGACGACACCGTCGATCTCGTGCGCGACGTCGTGCCGGTGCTCCCCCCAGTGAGCGATGAAGCCGAGCGCACCGTCGAGGTCGTCGAAGACCTGGGCGTACGCCGACACCGGCAACCCCCAGGACGCGAGCCGGGCGTAGGCCTCGCTCTGGCTCGCCGGATCCCACCCCTCGCGGGCGCCGATGCCGTGCAGGGTCAGCGACAGCGGCCGAGTCGCGGTCACCCGCGGGTCCTTCTGCCGCAGACTTCCGGCAGCGGCGTTACGCGGGTTCGCGAACGGCGCCTTGCCCTCGGCGACCAGCCGCTCGTTGAGCCAGGTGAAGTCGTCGGTGGCGAGGAACACCTCCCCGCGCACCTCGAGCAGCGGCGGCACGTCGTCGCCGGTCAGCCGCTCCGGGACGCTACGCAGCGTACGGATGTTGGGGGTGATGTCCTCGCCGGTGCGGCCGTCGCCGCGGGTGGCCGCGCGGGCCAGCCGGCCGTCGCGGTAGACGAGCGCCACCGCCAGGCCGTCGATCTTCAGCTCGCACAGGAACCGCGCTGCCACAGCCTCTTTCGCCACCCGCGCCGCCCACTCACGCAGCTCGGCCTCGCTGAACACGTTGCCGAGGCTCATCAGCCGCTCGAGATGGTCGACAGGTGTGAAGTCGGTCGAGATGGTGCCCATCACCCGCTGGGTCGGCGAGTCAGGTGTCCGCAGGCTCGGGTGCGCGTCCTCGATCGCCCCCAGCTCACGCATCTGCGCGTCGTAGTCCGCGTCGGACAGCGTCGGCGCATCGAGAACGTAGTAACGGAACGCGTTCTCGTCGAGCGCACGAGACAGCGCGCCGTGCCGCTCCCGGACGTCGACCGGCACGCCGTCGACGATCTCAGTCATCCTCGGGCTGCTCCCCCAGTCGTCTGGCGATCTCCACCGCCGCGCCCAGCGCCTGCCGAGCATGCCGGGGGCTGGCCCCCGCCAGCCCGCAGGTCGGGGTCACGACCACCGTCGCCGGGAGAAGGTCGGGCTCGAAGCCCAGCCGCCGCCACAGTCGTCGCACCGGCTCCATGATGGCCCCGAGGTCCGCCAGTCGCGTGTCGACGGCCGGGACGACGCCGAGCAGCAGCCCGCAGCCGCCCTCGACGGCCAGGCCGATCGCGTCGTCGCCGCGTGGCGTCAGCACGGTGGCGTCCAGGCTGACCGCCCCGGCTCCCGCCTCGTGCAGCAGCTCGACCGGCGGGTCTGCCACACAGCAGTGCACCACGGTGTCGTCACCGACCGACAGGACCGACGCGAGGACCTCCCGCACCCGCTGCCGGCTCGGCGCCCGAAGCCGGCCGAAGCCGCTCGCGGTGGGAATCCCGGCGCCGAGGACAGCCGGCAGCGACGGCTCGTCGAGCTGCAGGACGAGCCGGGTGCCCGGCAGGCGGGCGCTCAGATCCGCCAGGTGGCGCCGCAGACCTTCCGCGAGCGACTGGCCGAGGTCGTCGACGGCGCCGTGGTCGGCGAGCGCCCGCTCACCACGCGGCAGCTGCAGCATCGCCGCGAGCGTCCACGGGCCGGCGACCTGGACCTTCAGCGCGGCGGGCGGGCCACCCTGCGTCGCGCCCTCCAGGGCATCGAGGTCCCGGGAGAGCAGGTCGCGGGCTCGGCGACCGTCCCGGGAATCCCTCGGCACCAGGCGCCAGCCGGTCGGCTGCAGGTCGACCGCCAGGTCGACGAGCAGGGCGGTCGCGCGCCCGGCGAGATCACCGTGCGGGCCACGGGCCGGGAGCTCGGGCAGGAAAGGCAGGTCAGGCAGCTCCCCGAGCACGACCCGTACCGCTTCTTCCGGATCGGTGCCCGGCATGCTGCCGACGCCGCTAGCACCGTGCCACGGACTCACGGGCGGCGCGCTCAAGCCTGAGCGGTGCGCTTCGTGGTCGCCTTCGCAGGGTCCGACTTTCGAGCCGGAGCCCTCCTCGCCGGGCCCTGGACAGTAGGCGCCGCGGGCTCCTCTGACTCGGGGGGTTCAGCTGGACGGAACCGGCGGTCGCCGGTGAGCCAGAGCAGGTCGGACTCGAGCGCCTGCACCAACTCCCGCCGCGACGCCGTCGCCCCGCGTACCGCCAGGCTGTAGCGCTGGATGACCTCGAGGTCGGTGAGCTGCACGTCGTCGGCCATGCGGGAAGCCTAGCCAGAAGCCCACGGTCATCGCCGGGTGGCTGGTTCGTGCCGCTGCCGCCAACGACGGTTTGCTCCGCCGATCTTCCGCACAATGCGGTTGCCTACGGCGTGTCGGCGACCATGTGTCGAAGATCACGCCTGAGGGGGACGGATGGCGCCGCTCAGGCGATCGTCGCGCTCGCGAGCACCCGGTCACCCTCGTAGAGCACCGCCGCCTGGCCGGGGGCGACACCCCGCGCCGCCGTCGCCAGCTCCAGCCGCCAGCCGCCGCTGCCGTCCTTCGAAGCAACACAGGCGTGTACGGCGCCGTGCGCCCGCAGCTGCACCTCGCAGGCGAGCGGCAGCGCGCGGGGCGCGAGCCACAACGCAGCGGTGGCGCGTACCGATGTCGTGTCCAGCGCTTCCCCCGGCCCGACCGTGACCGTGCGGCTGACCGGCTCGACCGACAGCACGTAGCGCGGCCGGCCGTCCGCAGCCGGCACCGTCAGGGCGAGCCCACGGCGCTGGCCGACGGTGTAGGCGTAGGCGCCCTCGTGGCCACCGACGACCGCGCCGGTGAGTGCGTCGACCACCGGGCCGGGCTGCGGCCCGAGCCGGTCGCGCAGGAAGCCGGCGGTGTCGCCGTCGGCGATGAAGCAGATGTCGTGGCTGTCCGGCTTGTCGGCGACGCCGAAACCGCGCGCGGCCGCGGCGGTCCGGACCTCGGCCTTGGTCAGCCCGCCCAGCGGCAGGACCGTGCCGGCCAGCTGCTCGGGAGTGAGCACGGCCAGCACGTACGACTGGTCCTTCGCCTCGTCGACCGACCGGCGCAGCTCACCCCCCGCCAGCCGCGCGTGGTGCCCGGTGACGACGGCGTCGAAGCCGAGCGCCAGGGCGCGGTCGAGCACAGCGGCGAACTTGATCTTCTCGTTGCAGCGCAGGCACGGGTTGGGGGTGCGTCCGGCGGCGTACTCCGCGACGAAGTCGTCGACGACGTCCGCGCGGAAGCGGTCGGCGAGATCCCAGACGTAGAAGGGGATGCCGAGCAGGTCGGCGACGCGGGAGGCGTCGCGGGCGTCCTCCTTCGAGCAGCACCCCCGGGAGCCGGTCCGCAGCGTCGCGGGGGCGGCGGACAGCGCGAGGTGCACGGCCGTGACGTCGTGGCCCGCCTCGACGGCGAGGGCGGCCGCCACCGCGGAGTCGACGCCGCCGGACAGGGCGGCGAGCAGCCTCACCGACGCAAGGTTGGCAGCGCTGCCCGGCGGGCCCGCTCGACCACGCCAGGCAGGGCATCGAGCAGGGCGTCGACGTCTGCTCCTGTGGAGCTGTGGCCGAGCGAGAAGCGCAGCGAGCTGCGGGCGGCGACCTCGGCCGCCCCCATCGCCAGCAGCACATGACTGGGACGCGCCACGCCGGCCGAGCAGGCCGAGCCGGTCGACACCTCAACGCCCCGGGCGTCGAGCAGCAGCAGCAGGGAGTCGCCCTCGCAGCCCGGGAAGGAGAAGTGGGCGTTGCCAGGCAGCCGATCCCGGCCCGGTGCGCCGTTGAGGACTGCGTCGGGCACCGCCTGCTGCACCCGGCGTACGAGATCGTCGCGCAACCCCGACAGCCGGGCGTGCAGGGCCGGCTGGCGCTCGACGGCCAGCGCCGCGGCGAGCGCCAGTCCGGCGACCGCCGGGGTGTCGAGGGTGCCGGAGCGCACGTCGCGCTCCTGGCCTCCGCCGTGCAGCAGCGGCACGCAGGCGACGTCACGGCCGAGCACGAGCGCGCCGACGCCGAGCGGTCCGCCGAACTTGTGACCGGCGAGGGTGAGCGCGTCGACCCCGCTCGCGCCGACGTCGACCGGCAGCTGCCCGACGGCCTGCACCGCGTCGGTGTGGAACGGGATGCCGAACTCGTGGGCGATGTCGGCGAGCCGCCGGACGGGCTGAACGGTGCCGACCTCGTTGTTGGCCCACATCACCGTCACGAGCGCGACGTCGTCGGGACTGCGCTCGATCGCCTCGCGCAGGACATCCGGATGGAGCCGGCCCTGCTCGTCGACCTCCAGCCACTCGACGGTGGCGCCCTCGTGACCGGCGAGCCACTCGACGGCGTCCAGGACCGCGTGATGCTCGACTGCGCTCGCCAGCACCCGGGTGCGGCGGGGATCGGCGTCGTGCCGCGCCCACCAGATGCCCTTGACGGCGAGGTTGTCGCTCTCGGTGCCGCTGCCGGTGAAGACGATCTCCGACGGCCGCGCACCGAGGGCTGCCGCCAACTGCTCGCGGGACTCCTCGACGACGCGTCGGGCCTGCCGGCCGGCAGAGTGCAGCGAGGAGGCGTTGCCGGCCGCGGACAGCGCAGCAGCCAGGGCCGCAGTCACCGTCGCCACGGCCTCGGCAAGCATCGGCGTCGAGGCCGCATGGTCGAGGTAGGCCACGGGTCGAGACTAGCCGCCGCGGGGCTGCGGCGAATGCCGGCGCGCTGCCCTCAGGTGAGCAGCCGTTGCGACAGACCGGTGCCGTCGGGCAACCGGCCGTCGTCGGACACGATCACCTGGCTGGGCAGCATCCCTGCGGCCAAGCGCAGATCGCGCGCCACCGCTACGGCCACGTCGGCCTGCTCCACGCCGTCCGGCGGCAGCACGTGCACGAGCAGTTCGTCGGTGCCGTCACGAACGCTGCGGCCGATCACGACCCGCCAGTCCGTCACGTCGGGTCGGCCGGACAGCGCCGAGGCGATCGCCCGCAGGTCGGCCGCCTGGGGCCCAGTGCGCAGCATGAGCTGGGGCACCAGCGCGCCGCCGTGCAGACCCAGCGCGCGGGGGACGGTCCGGCCGCAGGAGCGACACGCCTCCTCTTCGACGGCGTCGGTGACATCGCCGGTACGCCAGCGCAGCAGCGCCGTACCGCGCAGGCCGAGCTGGGTGAGGACGACTTCGTAGGGCCCCTCCTGCCCCGCCTGCTCACCCGTCTCGGGGTCGATGGTCTCGACGACCTCGAGGTCGGGGTAGGTGTGCAGGCCGGTGCTGCCCCCCGACTCCCGGCACTCGGCCCAGGGCAGCCGGTGACCGTCCGGCACATGGACCGCCAGCAGGACCGGACGCGCGCCACGGATCCCCGCCATCGCGTCGGCGATGGCACTGCGCTCGTGCGGGTCGGGTGGGCCCGCGACCAGGACCGTCGTCACCGACGACAGCGCCGCCCCGACGTCGGTGAGGTGACCGAGCAGATCGGCGCCGCCGACGGCAGGCAGCACCAGCACCGTCGCGTCGACCATGTTCAGCGTGGACACCACCTGCTCGACCTGACCGCCGGGCGCGAACAGCGGCGAGCTCGCGCCCAGGGCGGCGAGCGAGAGCGCCTGCACCAGTGCGGACGACGCCGCGGGCAGGGCGCTGACGACGATGTCGGCCCGGCTCAGACCCAGCACCTGCCACAGCCGTGCGCCGGTGCGGGCGACGACGTCGAGGTCGCTGCGAGTGCTCGCGACCGGGAAGCGCAAGGCCTGACCGGCATAGACGTACGACGTCGGCCGCGTGTCCGCCTCGACGATCTCGCGGTAGTCGTCCGGCTTGGTCAGCCGGCGCCCGAGCGCCTTGCGCAGCGCCGGTCCGTCGGCGTGCAAGGCATAACCAGACTCTTTCGCTTGCAGAACCAGACCGGCTGCCCCGGAAGGGTTTCCGTCCGGGCACACGTCACGCTCCCCCGCAGCGGGGAGCTCGCGCAGCCCGGACAGCGAGGCGACGTCCTTGGCGGTTCGGCCGAGTGCGGACAGGCGCGAGCGCCAGAACGGCGAGAACGGCGCGACCGCGTCCAGCACCTGGGTGCGCACCGCCGCCTCGCGTTGGGCCGTGAGCTGGCGCGTGGTCAGGGAATCCCAGGAGGCCATGAGCTCGGAGTCTAGGGAACGACAGCCGCCGCGCGGGGTGGCAGGCTCGCTGGCCGCCGGCTTGCCGCCTGACCCGGCCGTCAGCCCTTGCGCTTGACGATCTGTTCGGTCAGCGCCGGCACGACCGTGAACAGGTCACCCACCAGGCCGAAGTCGGCGAGCTCGAAGATCGGCGCCTCGGCGTCCTTGTTGATCGCCACGATCGTCTTGCTGGTCTGCATCCCGGCGCGGTGCTGGATCGCACCGGAGATCCCGGCCGCGATGTAGAGCTGCGGCGAGACGGTGCGGCCGGTCTGGCCGACCTGGTGCTGGTGGGGGTACCAGCCGGCGTCGGTCGCGGCACGCGAGGCGCCGACGGCGGCGCCCAGGCTGTCCGCCAGAGCCTCGATGATGCCGAAACCTTCGGCTGCGCCGACCCCGCGGCCACCGGAGACCACGATGGCGGCGTCCCCGAGGTCGGGCCGGCCGCCCTTGCCCTCGACGACCGACTCGACGATCCGCGCCCCCTTGGCCGCCTCGGTGACCTCGACGGTCAGCTGCTCGACGACGGCCTCGCTCGCCTGCTCGACCGGAGGCGTCGAGTTGGGCCGGATGGTGACGAGGTTGGTGCCGGTGGTGACCGTGGACTTCACCTCGACGGCGCCACCGAAGATGGACTGGGTGGCCGTGCCATCGGCGTCGAGGTCGACGGCGTCGGCGAGCAGCCCGCTCCCCGTCTTGACCGCGACCCGGGCCGCGACCTCCTTGCCCTCGGCGGACGAGGCGAACAACACGGCCACCGGCGCCTTGTCCTTGACGAGAGCGGCGATGATCTCGGCCTTGGGTGCGGTGAGAAAGCCTGCGATGTCTTCGGACTCGCCGACATAGACCTTCTGCGCGCCGTACCGTCCGAGGCCGTCCAGCGCTGCCGCGGACTGGCCCGGAGCACCGAGGAAGACGGCCGACGGCTCCCCCAGCTCACGCGCCTTGGTCAGGAGCTCGTATGTCACTTTCTTGGGGGTCCCGTCGAGGTGGTCGACGATGACAAGTACCTCAGCCATGGATGCCAGCCCTCTCAGAGAAACTTCTGCGACGCGAGGAAGTCGGCGACCCGCGAGCCACCGTCGCCCTCGTCCTTGACGATCTGACCGGCCTGGCGCGGTGGCCGGGTGGAGAACGACTCGACCGAGCTGGTCGCCGCCGCCAGGCCGACCTGGTCGGGCGCGATGCCGGCGTCGGCGATCGTCAGGGTCGTCAGCGGCTTCTTCTTGGCCGCCATGATGCCCTTGAACGAGGGGTAGCGCGGCTCGTTGATCTTCTCGACCACGGAGATCACGGTCGGCGTCGCGGCCTCGATGACGTCATAGCCGCTCTCGGTCTGCCGCTCGATGCGCACCGTCTTGTCGGAAACGGTGACCTTGCGGGCACCGGACAGCTGGGGGACGCCGAGTCGCTCCGCGAGCAACGGCGCCATGATCGACAGCCGCGCATCAGTCGACTCCGAGCCGCAGATGACCAGGTCGTAGTCGAGCGTCCCGAGCACCGTCGCCAGCGCGTACGACGTCTGCAGCGCGCACGAGCCGTGCAGCGCCTCGTCGCTGAGGTGGACGGCCTTGTCGGCACCCATCGCAAGCGCCTTGCGGATCGTCTCCACCGCGCGGTCCGGGCCCATCGTGAGGACGGTGATCTCCGAGCCGTCACCCGCGCTCTCCTTGATCCGCAGGGCCTCCTCCACGGCGTACTCGTCGATCTCGTTCATCACCACGTCGACGGAGGCTCGGTCGAGGGTCTTGTCATCGTCCTGCAGCTTGCGCTCGGCCCAGGTGTCAGGCACCTGCTTGACCAGTACGACGATGTTCACGTGGGGCGCCGACCTCCGGATTCAGAAAAGCTCGGTTCGGGGCGAAGCGCCGTCCGAGAGCGGTTCCCACGGTATCGCCGTGCGACCTCGAGCCAGTCATCACCCTGCATCGTCAACGTTACCCGCGGGTAGTTTTCCGGCAACCTGTACGGCACGTGGTGCGCGTCACGCCCCGGATCCTCAGCGTCCGGCGAAGCGCGCCTTTCCCGGTCCGCTCTCGAGGAACGACGCCATCCCGGTCGCCTGGTCCTCGGTCGCGAACAACCCTGCGAACAGCGCAGACTCGAGGCGCAGGCCGCTGTCGAGATCCGAGTCGAGGCCGTCGTCGATGGCCTGCTTGGCGGCGCGCAGCGCGACCGCCGGGCCGCCTGCGTAGGTGGCAGCCAGCTGCCGGGCCACCTCGTACACCTCGCCGTCCGGCACGACGCGGTCGGCGATCCCTAGTGCCAGCGCCTCCTCAGCGTCGACGTGCCGGCCGGTGAACACCATCCCCTTCGCCTTCGCCGGTCCGACGAGCCGGGTCAGCCGCTGGGTGCCGCCGGCGCCGGGGATCACGCCGAGGGTGATCTCGGGGACGCCGACCTTGGCCCGCGTTCCGAGCACCCGGAAGTCGGCGGTGAGCGCGAGTTCGAAGCCGCCACCCAGGGCGTAGCCGTTGACGGCCGCGACCACCGGGACGGGCAGCCGGGCGAGCAGCCGGAAGGTGTCCTGCAGCAGCGCTGCCCAGGCGACCATGCCGGCATAGCCCAGACCGGACATGTACGCGATGTCGGCCCCGGCCGCGAAGACCCGCTCCCCGCCGTACAGCACGACCGCACGGACGTCGTCACGGTCACGCGCCTCGACGGCCACCGCGTGCAATTCGGCACGGAACTGTTCGTCGATCGCGTTCATCTTCGGCCGGTCGAGGCGGACGGTGCCCACTGCGTCGGCGACCTCGAGCCGAACGAATCCGCCTGCCTCGCCCATCAACGCCTCCCGGAGCCTCTCGCCGCACCCTAGCGGGCAGCCCTGCGAGACTGTGCGCGTGAGCGACGACGTGTTCCGGCTGAGCGAGGAGCACCAGCACCTGCGCCAGGTGGTCCGCAAACTGGCGAAGAGCGAGATCGAGCCGCATGCGGCAGAAGCGGACGAGCGGGCCGAGTTCCCGCAGGCGTCCTACGCCGCACTGCGTCGGGCGGACCTGCACGCACCGCACCTGCCCGTCGAGTACGACGGGATGGGTGCCGACGCGCTCGCGACCTGTCTGGTGATCGAGGAGGTCGCGCGCGTCTGTGCGTCGACCTCGCTCGTCCCGGCGGTCAACAAGCTCGGCACCATGCCGCTGCTGCTTGCCGGTGATCCCTCGTTGAACGCGCGCTACCTGCCCCCGGTGGCCCGGGGCGAGGCGATGTTCGCCTACGGGTTGTCCGAGCGCGACGCCGGTTCGGACACGGCCAGCATGGTCTCGCGCGCCGTACGCACCGGGAACGGCTGGGTGCTGAACGGCCAGAAGTCCTGGATCACGGGCGCCGGCATCGCCGACTACTACACGGTCTTGGCGGTGACCGACCCGGCCGCCGGCAAGGCGGGCATCTCGGCCTTCGTCCTGGAGAAGGGCGATCCCGGCTTCACGTTCGGCGCGCCGGAACGCAAGATGGGCATCAAGGGCTCGCCCACGCGCGAGCTGCTGTTCGACGACGTGCCACTGCCCGCGGACCGGCTGGTGGGTGTGGAGGGCGACGGCCTCACGCTCGCCCTCCGCACGCTGGACCACACCCGCATCACCATCGGCGCACAGGCTGTCGGCATCGCGCAGGGAGCACTGGACGTCGCCCTCGGCTACGTGACGGAGCGCCGTCAGTTCGGCAAGGCGATCGCCGACTTCCAGGGCATCCAGTTCCTGCTCGCCGACATGGCGATGAAGCTCGAGGCCGCCCGGGCGCTCGTCTACGTCGCGGCCGGCATGTCCGAGCGCGGCGACCGCGAGGTCGGCTACTTCGGGGCCGCCGCCAAGTGCGTCGCCTCGGACGCCGCCATGGCCATCACCACCGACGCGGTGCAGCTGCTCGGCGGCTATGGCTACACCCGGGACTTCCCGCTGGAGCGGATGATGCGCGACGCGAAGATCACCCAGATCTACGAGGGCACCAACCAGATCCAGCGCATCGTCGTCGCCCGGCGCCTGCTGGCCAGGGGCACCCGCAACTCCTGATCGCTGATCGGGCAGGATCGCCCGGATGATCCCCGGACGGCCCTGGCCCGGCAGCCCCACGCCGCTCGGCGCCAGCTGGGACGGGACGGGTACGAACTTCGCCGTCCACAGCTCGACTGCCGACGGCGTCGAGCTCTGCCTGTTCGACGCCAGTGGTCACGAGGCGCAGATCCCACTGGGGGAGAGGAGCGGGCACGTCTGGCACGGCTACCTGCCCGGCGTCGGCCCGCGGCAGCGCTACGGCTTCCGGGTCAGGGGCCCGTTCGACCCGGCCGCCGGCCATCGGCACAACCCGAGCAAGCTGCTGCTCGACCCGTACGCGCGCGCGATCTGCGGTGAGTTCCGCCTGCACACAGCTGCGTTCGGCTCGGTGGCCGGCCGCGACGGCGCGCCCGAGCCGCGCGACAGCGCGCCGTACGTCCCACGTTCGGTGGTGGTGCACGACGAGTTCGACTGGCAGGGCGACCGCCCGCCCGGCACACCCTGGTCGGACTCGGTCATCTACGAGATGCACGTGAAAGGCTTCACCGCAAGGCATCCCGACATCCCCGCCCACCTGCGCGGCACCTATGCCGGCCTTGCGCATCCCGCGGCGATCGAGCACCTGCTGGCGCTCGGTGTGACGGCGGTGGAGCTGCTGCCCGTGCACCACTTCGTCAGCGAGCCGCACCTGCTGCGGCGCGGTCTGACGAACTACTGGGGCTACAACAGCGTGGGTTTCTTCGCGCCGCACGCGGGCTACAGCTCGAGCGGGTCGCGCGGCGAGCAGGTCGACGAGTTCCGGGGCATGGTGCGCGCACTGCACGAAGCCGGCCTCGAGGTGCTGCTGGACGTGGTCTACAACCACACCGGCGAGGGCGACGAGCGCGGGCCGACACTGGCCTTCCGCGGGCTCGACAACGCCGGCTACTACAGGCTCGATCCCCTCGACCCGGCGCGCTACCGCGACTACGCGGGCACCGGCAGCACCCTGGACATCCAGCAGCCGCATGTGCTGCAGCTGGTCACCGACTCGCTGCGCTACTGGGTGCGCGACATGCACGTCGACGGCTTCCGTTTCGACCTGGCCCCGGCGCTGATGCGTGGCCGTGCGGCGGTCGACCCGCGAGCGGCCTTCCTGCAGGTGCTCCAGCAGGACCCGCTGCTGTCGCAGGTCAAGCTCATCGCCGAGCCGTGGGACATCGGCGAGGGCGGCTACCAGCTCGGGCGCTTTCCAGCGCCCTGGGCGGAGTGGAACGACCGCTTCCGCGACACCGCGCGTGACGCCTGGCGCGGCTACGCGGGCGGGGTGCGGGAGCTGGCGTACCGCCTGTCCGGCTCCTCGGACCTGTTCGATTCGAAAGGTCGCCGGCCATGGTCGTCGGTCAACTTCGTCACCGCCCATGACGGCTTCACCTTGCACGACCTCACCGCCTATGAAGCCAAGCACAACGAGGCCAACGGCGAGGACGGCCGGGACGGCGACGGGCACAACCGATCGTGGAACTGCGGCGTGGAGGGCGACACCGGCGACCCGATGGTGCTCACGCTGCGCCGCCGGCAGGCGCGCAACCTGCTCACCACGCTGCTGCTCAGTGCGGGCGTGCCGATGCTGACCATGGGCGACGAGGTCCGCCGCAGCCAGCGGGGCAACAACAACGCCTACTGCCAGGACAGCGAGCTGTCCTGGCAGCCTTGGCAGCTCGGGTCCGACGCGACCGCCCTGCGGGAGTTCACCGCGCGCCTGGTGCGCCTGCGGCGCGAGCACCCGGTGTTCCGCCAGCGTTCGTTCTTCCTCGGCCGGGAGGACCTGACCTGGTTCGGCGCGAGCGGCAGGGAGCTGACCGAGCAGCAGTGGTTCGACCCCGAGACGGTGACGCTCGGGATGTACCTGAACGGCTCCGGGATCGGCTCCCCGGACCCGCAGGGGGAGCGCGTCGTCGACGACAGCTTCCTGGTCGTGCTGCACCTCGGCGCGCAGGCTGCGTCCTTCCGGCTGCCCGGCGCGGCATGGGGGGCTGCGTACGACGTGGTGCTCGACACCGCCGAGGAGCAGCCGGGTCCGGGCCCGACCCTGG
>JAHWJP010000019.1:0-17859 GCA_019348355.1 Actinomycetota bacterium | reverse complement strand
TACGACGTGGTGCTCGACACCGCCGAGGAGCAGCCGGGTCCGGGCCCGACCCTGGACTCCGGAACCCTGCTCGAACTCTCCCCCCGCTCGGTCGTCGTCCTGCGCGCCCACCCCCACCCCCCTTCCTCTCAGTGATCAGCGCCGGACCTCGGTCGGTTCCTCGCGGCGAGAACCGTCCCAAGTCCCGCGTTGATCAGGTGTACGAGGTTGACCGCTGTCCACAGATCGTCCCGACGGGGTAGCCGGACGGCCACGCCGTCACGTGCGATGTCGACATGAGCAGCGCCGCCATCCGCAGAGCCGGGCTCACGGAAAGCTCAGGCGGTCGTGAGCAGCCCGAGGTCGGCGTCGCTCGGCAAGGCCGCCGAATGGGGCAGCACCCGCACGCTGTAGCCGA
Organism: Actinomycetota bacterium; assembly: GCA_019348355.1. GTDB lineage: Bacteria > Actinomycetota > Actinomycetes > Mycobacteriales > SCTD01 > SCTD01. Next base: position 17,462 of record JAHWJP010000019.1, on the reverse strand, counting down.
ACGACCCGGGGCGGTCGAGCCGCACGGTTCCCTCGTAGCGCTGCAGCCCGCCTTCGCCAGGCCCGACGTCCTGCAGCTCGATGTAGGCCGGGGCGCGCAGCTCGTCGGCCTCGTCGACCCGGCCGTACGCCGCCTGGACGGTGACGTCGGTCGGCGGCAGACCACCGAGGTCGACGATCGCCCGTACCTCCAGCACGGTCCCGACCTGCGGGGTGTCACCGACGCCGCCGGCCTCGACGTGCTCGACCCGCACCTGCGGCCAGCGCTCGACAACTCTGGACCGCCACCCGGCGAGTTCCTTGGCGGCGGCGAAGTCCGACGCCGACAGCGCGCGGGAGGACTGCGCTGCCGGACTGTAGAGCTGGTGGACATAGTCGCGAACCATCCTGCTGGCCAGCACCTTCGGACCGAGTGTCTGCAGCGTGTGGCGCACCATGTCGACCCATCGCTGCGGGACGCCGCTGCTGTCGCGGTCGTAGAAACGGGTCCGCACCTGCTTTTCGACCAGTTCGTAGAACGCGGTCGCCTCGAGGTCGTCGCGCCGGTCCGGGTCGCTCACCCCGTCGGCGGTCGGGATCGCCCAGCCGTTCTCGCCGTCGTACATCTCATCCCACCACCCGTCCCGGATGGACAGGTTGAGCCCGCCGTTGAGGGCGGACTTCATGCCCGAGGTGCCGCACGCCTCGAGCGGCCGCAGCGGGTTGTTCAGCCAGACATCGCACCCGCCGTAGAGGTAGCGCGCCATGCCGATGTCGTAGTCGGGCAGGAAGGCGATGCGGTGCCGGACGTCGGTACGGTCGGCGAAGCGCACGATCTGCTGGACCAGCTCCTTGCCGCCGTCATCGGCGGGATGCGCCTTGCCGGCGATGACGAGCTGGATCGGCCGGTCCGGGTCGAGCAGCAGCGACGTGAGCCGGTCGGGATCGGACAGCATCAGGGTCAGGCGCTTGTAGGAGGGCACCCGCCGGGCGAAGCCGATCGTCAGCACGTCGGGGTCGAACACCGACGTGGTCCACCCCAACTCGGCCTCGGTCGCGCCGCGCTGCAGGCAGGACTCCGTGAGCCGCCGCCGCACCTCCTCGACCAGCCGCTCGCGCAGCACCCGCCGGGTCGCCCAGATGCTCGTGTCGGCGACCTTCGCGATGTTCTCCCAGCCTTGCGCGTCGGTGGTGAGTCTGCCCCCAGCCTCCCGGTCGGCGAGCTCGAAGACCTCGCGGGCGATCCAGGTCGGGGCGTGCACGCCGTTGGTGATGGACGTGATCGGCACCTCGGCGTTGTCAAAGCCGGGCCACAGGTCGGCGAACATCTCGCGGCTGACGATGCCGTGCAGCTTGGCAACGCCGTTGCGGCGCTGCGCCATGCGCAGGCCCATGTGGGCCATGTTGAAGACCGACGGGTCACCCTCCGCGCCGAGCTCCAGGATGCGGTCGACCGCGACATCCTCGACGCCGTTCTCGCCGCCGAAATAGCGCCGGATCAGGTCGGTCGAGAAGCGGTCGATGCCGGCCGGGACCGGGGTGTGCGTCGTGAAGACCGTGCCGGCGCGCACCGCCTCGCGGGCCTCGTCGAAGCTCAGCCCCTGGGTGACGAGCTCCCGGATGCGCTCGACACCGAGGAACCCGGCGTGACCCTCGTTGGTGTGGAAGACCTCCGGCTCCGGGTCGCCGGTCAGCGCGGTCCACGCCCGGATGGCGCGCACCCCGCCGATCCCCAGCAGCATCTCCTGATGGAGGCGGTGGTCCGAGCCGCCGCCGTAGAGCCGGTCGGTGACCTCCCGCTCCTCCGGGGCGTTCTCCTCGACGTCGGAGTCCAGCAGCAGCAGGGGAACCCGTCCGACCTGCGCACGCCAGACGTGGGCGTGCAGGGTGCGGCCCTCCGGCAGGGCGATGCGCACGGTCAGGGGCGCGCCCGCGGCGTCGGTGACCAGCGTCAGCGGGAGACCGTGCGGGTCCAGCGGGGGGTAGCGCTCCTGCTGCCAGCCCTCGGCGTTCAGCGACTGCTTGAAATAGCCGGCGCGGTAGAGCAGCCCGACGCCGATAATGGGGACTCCGAGGTCGGAGGCAGCCTTGAGGTGGTCGCCGGCAAGGATGCCGAGACCGCCCGAGTACTGCGGGAGCACTTCGGTGATGCCGAACTCGGGCGAGAAGTAGGCGATCCCCTGCGGTGCGTCCCGCAACCCCTGATACCACTGCGGGCGTGTCAGGTAGTCGCGCAGGTCCTCGTGCGCAGCGCCGAGGCGGCCGAGGAACTCCTCGTCCGCGGCGAGCGCGGCGAGCCGCTTCGGACTGACCTCCCCGAGCAGCCGGACGGGGTCCTGCCCCACGGCGTCCCAGGTGTCCGGGTCGACCGAGCGGAACAGCTCGATCGAGTCGGGATGCCACGACCAGCGCAGGTTCATCACCAACTCGGCGAGGGGCGCAAGTGCCGGCGGAAGGGCGAGACGGACGGTGAACCTACGGAGAGCTCTCACGCGAGGGACCTTAGCCAGCCCCGCGAGGGGCGAATGTTCCGGGTCGAGATCGAAGGGTACGGTCGCCTCAATGGTCGGACGGATAGCAGTTACCCAGGTCAGCCCATCGGTGTCGTGCGGCCAGTATCCCGCGCGCGCTGTCACGGGGGAGACGGTCGTCTTCTCGGCGACCGTGTTCCGGGAGGGGCACGACGCCGTCGCCGCGGACGTCGTGGTGACCGCCCCTGACGGCACGCGGCAGCCGTTCCTTCGCATGCAGCCCGGTGCTCCGGGGACCGACCGCTGGTCAGCCGCCCTTGCCCTGCCGGCCGATCTCTCGGCCCAGGGGATGTGGTCTTTCCAGGTCGAGGCGTGGAGTGACCCGCTCGGCACCTGGTGGCATGACGCGCCGATCAAGATCGAGGCCGGTGTCGATGTCGACCTGATGCTGGAGGAGGGGGCACGGCTCTACGAGCGAGCCGCAACCGCCCTGGCGAAAAAGCTCCGCCCGCCCGTCACGGCACTCGTGAAGGTGCTCCGCGACGCGAGCCGCGAGCCGCTGAACCGCCTCGCCGCCGCCCTCGATCCCGATGTCGTGGGGCTGCTCAACCAGCATCCGTTGCGCGAACTCGTCACGGCCGCCGAGCCGCGCACGATCTGGGTCGACCGCCAGCGCGCTCTCTACGGCGCCTGGTATGAGTTCTTCCCGCGATCGGAAGGCGCAGCGCCTGACGAGGCGGGCGTGCTGCGCACCGGCACCTTCCGCACCGCGATGCAGCGCCTGCCATCGGTCGCGGTGATGGGCTTCGACGTCGTCTACCTGCCGCCGATCCACCCGGTCGGCGAGGTCAACCGCAAGGGCCCGAACAACACGCTCACCCCGGGACCCGACGACGTCGGCTCGCCGTGGGCCATTGGATCCAAGGACGGCGGCCACGACGCGGTGCACCCCGATCTCGGGACACTGGCCGACTTCGACGCCTTCGTCACGCGGACGGTGGAGCTCGGCATGGAGGTCGCCCTCGACCTCGCACTGCAGTGCGCCCCGGACCATCCCTGGGCGAAGGACCACCCGGAGTGGTTCACCACCCGTCTCGACGGCACCATCGCGTACGCCGAGAACCCGCCCAAGAAGTATCAGGACATCTATCCGCTGAACTTCGACAACGACCCGGCCGGGCTCTACGCCGAGGTGCTGCGCGTGGTGCGGCACTGGGCGGCCCACGGAGTGCGGATCTTCCGCGTCGACAACCCGCACACCAAGCCGCTCGAGTTCTGGGAGTGGCTGATCGGGGAGGTCAAGAAGACCGATCCCGACGTGCTCTTCCTCGCCGAGGCGTTCACCCGGCCGGCGATGATGCACGAACTCGGCAGGATCGGCTTCACCCAGTCCTATACGTATTTCACCTGGCGGACCGCTCGCGCCGAGCTCGAGGACTACGCGCTCGAGCTCGTCGAGGCGTCGGACTACATGCGCCCGAACTTCTTCGTCAACACCCCGGACATCCTGCACGCCTCACTGCAGTACGGCGGGCCGCCGGTGTTCAAGATCCGGGCTGTCCTCGCGGCGCTGCTCTCCCCCACCTACGGGGTCTACGCCGGCTACGAGCTCTACGAGCATGTCGCGGTGAGACCGGGCAGCGAGGAGTACCTCGACAGCGAGAAGTACCAGCTGCGGCCGCGCGACTGGTCCGATCCGGGCTCCACCCTGGCGCCGTACCTCACGTTGCTCAACCGGCTGCGCCGCGAGCACCCAGCCCTGCACTGGCTGCGTAACCTGCACATCCATGCCACCAACTCCCCCGACGTCATGGCGTGGAGCAAGGTCCTCGGCGAGGACGTCGTTCTCGTCGTGCTCAACCTGGTTCCGTACGGGGCCCGCGAGGCCACCGTCTCGCTCGATCTGCCCGCACTCGGCTACGGCTCGAACGACCGGATCGAGGTGCACGACGCGGTGACCGGATCCACCTACGACTGGGGCGCCCACAACTACGTGCGCCTCGACCCGTTCGACGAGCCCGCGCACCTGTTCACAGTCCGTGCGAGCGCCACGACAGGAGTGACCACATGAGCGAGGAGCTGGAGCACGGCGAACTCGTCTCGCTCGAACAGTCCCGTGACCCGCTGTGGTTCAAGCGAGCGGTCTTCTACGAGGTCCTCATCCGCGGCTTCGCCGACAGCAACGGTGACGGCACCGGGGACATCCGCGGCCTGACTTCGAAGCTCGACTACCTGAAGTGGTTGGGAGTGGACTGCGTCTGGCTGCTGCCGATCTACGAGTCTCCCCTTCGCGACGGTGGTTACGACATCAGCGACTTCATGAAAGTGCTGCCGGAGTTCGGCGACCTCGGCGACTTCGTGCAGCTCGTCGACGAGGCGCACGCCCGCGGGATGCGCATCATCGCCGACCTGGTCATGAACCACTCGAGCGACCAGCATCCGTGGTTCCTGGCGTCCCGCAGTGACCGGGACGGACGGTACGGCGACTACTACGTCTGGTCCGACACCGACGAGCCGTACGCCGAGGCCCGGATCATCTTCGTCGACACCGAAAAATCGAACTGGACCTGGGACCCGGTGCGCGAGCAGTTCTTCTGGCACCGCTTCTTCAGCCACCAGCCCGACCTCAACTACGACAATCCCGCCGTGCAGGCCGAGATGATCGAGGTCCTGAAGTTCTGGCTGGACCTCGGCATCGACGGCTTCCGACTCGACGCGGTGCCCTACCTGTTCGAGCGGGAAGGCACCAACGGGGAGAACCTGCCGGAGACCCACGAGTTCCTGCGGCGGGTGCGTAAAGAGGTGGACGCGCTCTACCCCGACCGGGTCATGCTCTGCGAGGCCAACCAGTGGCCAGAGGACGTCGTGGCCTACTTCGGTGACCCGGTGGACGGCGACGAGTGTCAGATGGCCTTCCACTTTCCCCTCATGCCCAGGCTTTTCATGGCCGTACGCCGTGAGTCCCGCTATCCCATCTCGGAGATCCTCGCCAACACACCCGCCATCCCGAAGAACTGCCAGTGGGGGATCTTCCTGCGCAACCACGACGAACTCACTCTCGAGATGGTGACCGATGACGAGCGCGACTACATGTACGCCGAGTACGCCAAGGACCCGCGCATGAAGTCCAACGTCGGCATCGCCCGCCGGCTGGCGCCGCTGCTCGAGAACAGCCGCGACCAGATCGAACTGTTCACCGGCCTGCTGCTGTCCCTTCCCGGCTCGCCGGTCCTCTACTACGGCGACGAGATCGGCATGGGGGACAACATCTACCTCGGCGACCGCGACGGGGTGCGCACGCCGATGCAGTGGAGCGCCGACCGCAACGCCGGCTTCTCGACTGCCGATCCGCAGCGGCTCTATCTGCCGACCCTGCTCGACCCGGTCTACGGCTATCAGGCGCTCAACGTCGAGGCGCAGATGCGGTCGTCGTCCTCGCTGCTGCACTGGACCCGCAACATGCTCACCGTTCGTCGCCAGCACCCGGTCTTCGGGATGGGCACCTACGACGAACTCGGGTCGAGCAACCCTTCGGTGCTGGCCTTCGTCCGCGAGTTCGGCGACGACAAGGTCCTGTGCGTCAACAACTTGTCCCGCTTCCCGCAACCGGTCGAGCTCGACCTGCGGCGGTTCAAGGACAACGTGCCGGTCGAGCTGACCGGCCAGGTGCACTTCCCGAGGGTCGGCGACCTGCCATACCTTCTGTCCCTGCCCGGCCACGGCTTCATGTGGTTCGGCCTGCAGGAAGGTGAACGGTGATGAGCGCCCTGACGACACTGCTCGAGCAGTGGCTGCCTGCTCAGCGCTGGTTCGGCGGCAAGGGGACCGCGATCTCGTCGGTCGAGGTGGAGCGGGAGACGCCGATGAACGGCGGATCCGGGTTGACCCACGTGCTGCTCACGGTGCACGGACCAGACGGCGACGCGCGTTACCAGCTGCTGCTCGGCCGGCTCGACGGCCCGCCCCCGCAGCGCCTCGCGCACGCCACCATCGGCGAGGCGGACGGCGCAACGTGGTACGACGCGGCCCATGACCAGGAGGCGGCCGATCTGCTGCTGCGGCGGATCGCCGCCGGCGAGTCCGTCGACGGACTGGGTTTCCACCGCCTCGCCGAGATCGAGCTCGGGCACCCCAGCCGGGTCGTGGGCGCCGAGCAGAGCAACACCTCGCTGGTCTACGGCGACAAGTACATCCTGAAGCTCTTCCGGCGCCTTCAGCCGGGACTGAACCCCGACCTCGAGCTCAGCCGCGCCCTTGTCGGGAACCCGCACGTCGCGCAGCCGCTCGGCTGGATCGAGGGCGAGGTGGGCGGCGAGGCCACCACCCTCGGCCTGCTGCAGTGCTTTCAGCGGCACGCGACCGAGGGCTGGGCGATGGCGACCGCCAGCGTGCGTGACCTGTTCGCCGAGGGTGACCTGCATGCCGACGAGGTCGGCGGCGACTTCGCCGCCGAGTCCGAGCGGCTGGGCGCCGCAACAGCCGAGGTGCACCAGGCGCTGCGCGAAGCGCTCCCCAGCAGGACCGTTGGACCGGACCAGCTCGCGGGAGCCACCCGCCAGCTGCACGAGCGGCTCGACGCCGCTCTGACGGTGGTGCCTGACCTCGGGCCCTATGCCGAGGCGCTGCGCGCGAGCTACGACGCGGTCGCCGAGCTGTCCGCGCCGGTCCCGGTGCAGCGCGTGCACGGGGACTACCACCTCGGGCAGGTGCTGCGCACGCAGACCGGCTGGGTGCTGCTCGACTTCGAGGGTGAGCCGGCCCGTCCGCTCGCCGAGCGGACGGCCCTGATGAGCCCGCTGCGTGACGTCGCCGGGATGCTTCGCTCCTACGACTACGCCGCCCGCCACCTGCTCGCCGCGCGGGGCGGCGACGCCCAGTTGGCGTACCGCGCCTCGGAATGGGCAGAGCGCAATCGACAGGCGTTCTGCGACGGCTACGCCCGCGCCGCCGGTGCCGACCCCCGCGACGATGTGGTGCTGCTGCGGGCGTTCGAGCTGGACAAGGCGGTCTACGAAGTGGTGTACGAGGCGCGCAATCGGCCGACCTGGGTGCAGATCCCGGTCGGCAGCATCGAACGGCTCGCGCGCAACGCCCCGAAGAGGACGGCGCCATGAGCGAGCATCCGGGCAAGAAGGCCCCCGCCGAGAACGCGTCACCGGCCAAGAAGAGCGGCGGCAACAAGCCGGTGGACCCAGCCACGGCCGCCGAGGCGATCGCACCCGTGGTGGCTGCAACCGCCGGCATTGCTCCCTCCATGGCGGAGCTTGACCGGCTCGCCGGCGGAGAGCATCCCGACCCGCACGGCATTCTCGGCATGCACCACGACGGTGCCGGCGTCGTCGTGCGGGCGCTGCGCCCCGGGGCGGACGCCGTCGTTGCCGTCGTCGACGGCAACCGGCTACCCCTCGACCACCTGCACGCGGGCATCTGGGAGGCACGGAGCCCGGGCTCGGTCACCGACTACCGGCTCGAGGTCACTTATCACGGCGAGGTCCATCCCGGGGACGACCCTTACCGCTACCTGCCGACCCTCGGCGAGGTCGACCTGCACCTGATCGGCGAGGGGCGCCACGAACAGCTGTGGCAGGTGCTCGGCGCCCACGTGCGCCGATACGACACCGCCTCCGGTCCGGTCACCGGCACGTCGTTCGCCGTCTGGGCCCCGAGCGCACAAGGCGTGCGGGTCATCGGCGACTTCAACGGCTGGGACGGCCGCAGCCACCCGATGCGCGCCTTGGGCAGCAGTGGCGTCTGGGAGCTGTTCGTGCCGGACACCGGCGCGGGCACGCACTACAAGTTCGCCATTCTCGGCATCGACTCGGTGTGGCGGGAGAAGGCTGACCCGATGGCTCGGCGCACCGAGGTGCCGCCGCTGACCGCCAGCGTCGTGGACGAGTCGTCCTATGTCTGGTCTGACGAGGCGTGGCTCGCGAAGCGGTCTACCACCGCTGCACACGCGTCGCCGCTCAGCTGCTACGAGGTCCATCTCGGCTCGTGGCGGCAGGGCCTTTCCTACACCGAGCTCGCGCAGCAGCTCACCGAGTACGTCAGTTGGCTCGGCTACACGCACGTCGAGCTGCTGCCGGTCGCCGAGCACCCGTTCGGTGGATCCTGGGGCTATCAGGTTTCCGGCTACTACGCCCCGACCGCACGCTTCGGCACTCCTGACGAGTTCCGCCATCTGGTCGACACCCTGCACCAGGCCGGCATCGGCGTCATCGTCGACTGGGTGCCCGGGCACTTCCCGAAAGACGAGTGGGCGCTGGCCCGCTTCGACGGCACCCCGCTGTACGAGCATGCAGACCCCCAGCGTGGTGAGCAGATCGACTGGGGCACCCTGGTCTTCGACTTCGGTCGCCGGGAGGTGCGCAATTTCCTGGTGGCCAACGCGTCGTACTGGTTCGAGGAGTACCACATCGACGCGCTGCGGGTCGACGCTGTCGCCTCGATGCTCTACCTCGACTACTCACGCGCGGAAGGGCAGTGGTCCCCGAATGAGTTCGGAGGTCGCGAGAACCTCGAGGCGGTGCAGTTCCTGCAGGAGATGAACTCGGTGGTCTACCGCCGCACGCCCGGTGTGATGACCATCGCCGAGGAGTCCACCGCCTGGCCGGGAGTGTCCCGGCCGACCCATCTCGGCGGCCTCGGCTTCGGCTTCAAATGGAACATGGGCTGGATGCACGACTCGCTCGACTACATCGCCCGTCAGCCGGTCTACCGGGGCTACCACCACCATCAGATGACCTTCTCGATGGTCTACGCCTACGCCGAGAACTACATCCTGCCGATCAGCCACGACGAGGTCGTGCACGGCAAGGGATCGTTGCTGCGAAAGATGCCCGGTGACCGCTGGCAGCAGTTGGCGAACGTCCGGGGATACCTCGGCTTCATGTGGGCCCATCCCGGCAAGCAGCTGCTGTTCATGGGTTGCGAGTTCGCGCAGGAATCCGAGTGGAGCGAGCAGCGCTCGCTGGACTGGTGGCTGCTCGACCTGCCGGATCACCGCGGGGTGGCGCTGCTCGTGAAGGAACTCAACGCCGTCTACAAGGCCACTTCCGCGCTGTGGTCGCAGGACGTCGACTCAGCCGGCTTCTCGTGGATCGACGCCAACGATGCCACCGGCAACGTCTTCTCGTTCCTGCGCTTCGGGGCCGACGGCTCCGCTCTGGCCTGCATCTCCAACTTCGCCGGTGCGCCCCATGAGGACTACCGCCTCGGTCTGCCCTGGGCCGGTCAGTGGCGGGAGGTCCTGAACACCGACGCTGAGGCGTATCTCGGCAGCGGTGTCGGCAACTTCGGTGAGGTGACGGCCACCTCGGACAGCTGGCACGGCCAGCCGGCGTCCACCGTCCTGCGGGTCCCCCCGCTCGGCACGGTGTGGCTCACCAGCAGCGGACCGGAGTAGCCGGCGATCAGAACAGCGCGTTGGCGAGCGAGCGGCGCCCGGCGACGACGCGCGCGTCCTGCGGGTCGAGGGCGTCCAGCAGGCCGAGCAGGTGCCGCCTCGTGACGTCACGGTCGTCACCGGCCGAGCGGCGCACCAGCTCGACGAGCCGGGCGATCGCCTCGTCGATGCGCTCGGACAGGATCTCGACGTCAGCAGCCGCGGTCTGCGCAGCAACGTCATCCGGCGCACCGGCCGCTGCGGAGAGGACCTGCTCGGCGTCGAGGTCCACCGCGCGCGCGAGCAGCGCCGCCCAGGCGCGACCGGCAACGGCCTCGCTGTCGCCGGGCTTGCGGGACAGCAGGGCGTCGTAGCTGGCGGTGGCGGCGGCGTAGTCCCCAGTCGCCATGGCGTCCTCCGCGGCAAGCAGCTCTGGCTCGGTCGGCACGGGCGGCGGCCCGGGCTCAGCTGCGCCGGCGCCTTTTCCGGCGGCGGCCCCGGTCAGTCCGGCCTGCGCCGCGGCGGCCAGCACCTGCTCGAGGAAGGCACGCAGGTCGCGTTCGGGCAAGGCGCCGGTGAAGCCCTGGATGAGCCGGCCACCCAGCGCCAGCAGCACGGTCGGAACACTCTGGATCTGCAGCTGGGCCGACAGCGCCTGGTTGGTGTCGATGTCGATCTTGGCGAGCACCCACGCGCCGGCGCCCTCGGCAGCCAGCTTCTCGAGGACCGGCGACAGCTGCTTGCACGGCCCGCACCAGTCGGCCCAGAAGTCGATCAGGACCGGCACCGCCAGTGAGCGGTCGAGCACCTCCCGCTCGAAGCTCGCCTCCGTCACGTCCAGCACGTGCGCGCCGGCGGACGGAACAGGCGCGCCACCGCCCGGGACGGCCGCAGGGGCCTTGAGCGCCGACAGGTCGACAGCCCCGGCGATGTTCATGTCGGTGGGACGCATGTTCATGGGCACCATCTTGCCCGGTCCCCGGCTGGGGCGATCTCCGGTCAGAAGCGCGGCGGCTCGGTGTAGCTGCCCCACAGCTCGCGCAGCACGCCGCAGACCTCGCCCAGGGTGGCCTCGGCGCGGATGGCCGCCAGCATCGGCTCGATGGTGTTGCCCTGCCCGCGGGCCACCTCGACGAGGTCGACGAGCCGAGCCTCCACCACCCTTTCGTCCCGAGACTGCTTGCGGGTGAGCAACTCTCGTACCTGCTCTGCCTCCACCTCGGAACTCACGCGCAGGATCTCGAGTGGGGTGTCCACACCGCCGGTCAACGTGTTGACGCCGACCACCTTCTTCTCGCCCTTCTCCACCGCCACCTGATAGGTGAAGGCAGCCTCGGCGATCTCGGCCGTGAACCAGCCGTCCTCGATGCCGCGCAGGATGCCGCTGGTCATCGGGAATGCCGACGCCTCATCCCCCATCGCCAGCACCGTCGCGAAGATGGCTTCGGCCTGGGCCTCGAGCTCATCGGTGAGCTGCTCGACGTACCAGCTGCCGCCGAGCGGGTCGGCCACATTGACGACACCCGTCTCCTCGGCGATCACCTGCTGGGTGCGCAGAGCGATCTGCGCCGCCTTCTGGCTGGGCAGGGCGAGCACCTCGTCGAGGGCGTTGGTGTGCAGGCTGTTCGTGCCACCGAGCACTGCGGCCAGCGCCTCGATCGTCGTGCGCACGACGTTGTTGTCGGGCTGCTGCGCGGTGAGGGACACCCCGGCGGTCTGGGTGTGGAAGCGCAGCCACTGGGCCTTCTCGGTCTGGGCCCCGTAGACGTCGCGCATCCAGCGCGCCCAGATGCGCCGCGCCGCCCGAAATTTCGCGATCTCCTCGAAGAAGTCGATGTGGGCGTCGAAGAAGAACGACAGCCCAGGAGCGAAGGTGTCCACATCCAGACCGCGCGAGAGCCCCAGCTCGACGTAGGCGAAGCCGTCCGCAAGGGTGAAGGCGAGCTCCTGCGCGGCGGTCGAGCCGGCCTCCCGGATGTGATAACCGGACACCGAGATCGGCTTGTACGCAGGGATGTTCTGCGCGCAGTGCTCCATCAGGTCGCCGATCAGCCGCAGATGCGGCTCGGGCGGGAACAGCCACTCCTTCTGCGCGATGTACTCCTTGAAGATGTCGGTCTGCAGCGTGCCGTTCAAGCTCGTCACGTCGACGCCTTGCCGTTCGGCGGCCACGAGATACATGCAGAAGACCGGGACCGCGGGACCGCTGATCGTCATCGACGTGGTCACCTCGCCGAGCGGGATGTCGGCGAACAGCAGCTCCATGTCGGCCGCGCTGTCGACCGCGACGCCGCAGTGCCCCACCTCCCCGAGCGCCCGCGGGTCATCGGAGTCGCGGCCCATGAGCGTCGGCATGTCGAAGGCCACCGACAGCCCGCCGCCTCCCTCGGCCAGCAGCATCCGGTAGCGCTCGTTGGTCTGCACGGCGTTGCCGAAACCGGCGAACTGCCGGATGGTCCACAGCCGACCGCGGTTGCCGGTGGCGTGCAGGCCGCGGGTGAAGGGGAACTCCCCCGGCCACCCGATCCGCTCGAACCCGTCGTAGGACTCGCCCGGTTTCGGGCCGTAGACCGGCGCCACCTCGACACCGGACAGCGTCGTGAAGTCGGCGTCCCGTCGCCGAGCGGCATCGAAGCGCTGCTGCCAGCGCTCGCGGCCGGCGGCGATCTGTTCGGGTGTCACGGCGGCTCCTCGGGACCGGGAAGGCCTTCCGTCGCAGGCTAATGCCTGTCCGGTGCGTACGCTGCGGCATGGACGCGCCGGTGTTCTGCACCTTCTGCGCCGAGCCGTTGCAGCCGGCTGGCCGACACCCGGTCTGCACCGGCTGCGGGCGGGTGCACCACCGCGATCCGAAGGTGGGGGTCGGCGTGGTGGTGCTCGACGAGCAAGGGCGGCTGCTGCTCGTACGACGCGGCGTCGATCCCGGCAAGGGACGCTGGGCGCTGCCGGCCGGGTTCGTGGACGCCGGTGAGGACCCGCGCCACGCCGCTGCGCGCGAGACGTTCGAAGAGACCGGCCTGGAGGTCGAGGTGGGCGCCGTCATCGACGTCTACCCGAGCACGGCCACAGGCGGGCACAGCGGCGCGTCGTTCTTCCTGGCCTTCGAGGCGGTGGCCGTCGGTGGGACGCTCGCCGCCGACGACGACGCCCTCGACGCCGGCTTCTTCGGCCCACAGGCGCTGCCCGAGCTGGCCTTCGCCTCGACGCGGGACGCCGCGCTGCGGGTGGCGGCGCGCGCTTCGCGCCAACAACACCGACTCTGAGCCGTCAGCGACGCAGCTTGCGCACCAGCAGGAGCAGGACGACGAGCGCGGCGAGCGCGGGCGCGAGTCGCTTGAGGACTGGCGCTCCAGCCGCATCGAGCAGGTCGATCGCCTCGGCCGGGGGACGGGGCATCGCCGGAGGCGCGACCGACACGGCAGGCGGGTCGACACCCTCGGGCGCGCCGAGATCGGCTGCCGTTGCGGCGAAGACCGGTTCGGGGCTGCCGGCCAGGATCTCCTCGGACAGGCAGGCGGCGAACCTGTCGACGAGCTTGCCGCTGACCTCGGCGAGCACCCCCCGGCCGAACTGCGCCGGCTTTCCGGTCACGTTGAGGTCGGTGTCCACCTCGACCTGCGTGCTGTCGCCGTCTGCAACGAGGCGGCAGGTGATCAGCGCCTTCGCCGTTCCGGTGCCGCGGGTCTCCTTGCCGCTGCCGTCGATCACGACGACGTGGCCGGCCTCGTCCTTCGACACGAACGACGCCTTGCCGCCGTAGGTCAGGTTGATCGGCCCCACCTTGACCTTGACGGTGCCCTCGAAGTGGTCGCCCTCGATCCTGGTCAGCGCCGCGCCTGGCATGCAGGGCGCGATCCGCTCCACGTCGAGCAGCACCTGCCAGGCCTCGTCGACCGGAACGGCCACCGTGAAACGGTTCTCGAGCTTCATCGGGTTACCTCTCGTAAAGCCGCCAGGTCCTGTGGAGTGTCCACATCGTCGGAGGCGCCGGTATCGGTGCAGTCCACGCTGACCACGAGTGGAGCGTGCGCGCGCAGCCACGCTCGCGCTCCCTCATCCCCGCGTGCGGTGGCAACGACACCGGGCCAGGTGCTGCGATCGAGCAGCACCGGATGGCGCGGTCTTCCCGCGTACGTCGCGACCGCCGCGACGGCGCCGTTGCTGTGCGCGGCGCGCAGCCGGCGGACGGCCTCGGGGGTCAGCAGCGGCTGGTCGACCAGGGCGATGACGCAGGCGTCAGCGTCGAGGGCGGCGAGCCCGGCGCGCAGGGACGCGCCCATGCCCGTGGCCCACTCGCGCGCCTCGACCACCTGGGCTCCGTCGCAGCACGCGCGCACCTCGTCCGCCGAGGCACCCACCACCACGACGACAGGAGCGCAGCCTCCCTCGTCGAGCAGCCGGATCCCGCGCCGCACCAGCCGCTCGCCCGCCACCTCCAGAAGCGCCTTGGGTCCACCCATGCGGCGCCCCTGCCCGGCAGCGAGCAGCAACCCCGCGATCGTCGGCGACGTCACGAGGACAGCTGCAAGGCGTCCGGCGAACCGGTGCCGAGGTGGATGGCGCCCTCGGTCTCGGCGAGCGGGCGGCCGGACCCGCCCCAGCGGTTCTGCACGATCTCCGCGGCGATGGACACGGCGGTCTCCTCGGCGGTGCGTGCGCCGAGGTCCAGCCCGACCGGCGAGTGCAGTCGGGCGAGGTCGTCCTCGCTCACCCCGGCTTCCCGCAGGCGCCGGAGGCGGTCGTCGTGCGTCCGCCGGCTGCCCATCACCCCGATGTAGGCCGCCGGCCGACGCAGGGCGACCTGCAGCAGCGGCACGTCGAACTTCGGGTCGTGAGTGAGCACGCACATCACGGTGCGGCCGTCCACCTCGGCGCCCTCGAGATAGCGGTGCGGCCAGTCACAGACGACCTCTGCTGCCTCTGGGAAGCGCGCTGGCGTCGCGAAGACCGGTCGGGCGTCGCAGACCGTGACCCGGTAGCCGAGGAACGCACCCATTCGGCTCACCGCCGCGGCGAAGTCGGTGGCTCCGAAGACCAGCATCCGTGGTGGCGGGGTGAAGGACTGCACGAACACCGTCACGTCGTCGATGCGGCGCTCGCCGCTCGAGCCGTAGTGCCGATTCCCGGTCTGGCCGGCCGCGAGCATGCCGCGCGCGTCGGCGACGACAGCGACATCGAGCCCTTCGGCGCCCAGCGAGCCCTGCACGTCCACCGGGCCGACCAGCAGCTGGGCGCCCAGCGGCGCGGGACCGCCGACGACAGTCGCGAGCGCCACCGGCTCGTCGGCGCAGACCTTGTCCGTCCACGTCGACAGCAGCTCGCGGTCTGCCGGGACGACCAGCACCTCGAGCGTGCCCCCGCAGGTCAGCCCGACCGCGAAGGCGTCGTCGTCGCTGTAGCCGTAGGTCTCGATCACGGGGCCCGCGCCGTCGAGCACCCGCTCCGCGGTGTTGTAGACCGCGCCTTCGACGCAGCCGCCCGAGATGCTGCCGAGGGCTGCCCCGTCGGCGCTGACAGCCATGGCCGCACCGGCCGGCCGGGGCGAGCTCCCGCGTGCGCTGATGACCGTCGCGACGGCGAAAGGTGCTCCTGCGTCGAGCAGCTCCCGCACCCCGGTGGCGATGTCACGCATGCCGCTCCCTTCCCTGCACTCTCCGTACGGCAGTGCCCGTGGCGCTCCGGCCGAGCACCACCGAAGCGAGATCCTCGAGGGCGGCCAGGCTGTGACCCTCGACGAAGTCGTCAACGTGCGGCAGGGCCGCTGCCATCCCGGCGGCAACCGGGGCATAGCCCGGCGCCGCCTTGCGCGGGTTCGACCAGACGACGCGGTGCGCCAGCCGGTGCAGCCGGGCGACCTGTTCACCGAGCAGGGCCGCGTCACCGCGCTCCCAGCCGTCGGACAGGATCACGACCACCGCGCCCCGCGCCGTGCCGCGTTGCCCCCACTGGTCGAGGAACTGCTTGAGCAGCTCACCCAGGCGGGTGCCGCCGCCGGCGTCCACGAGCACCTCGGCCACCGCGGCCATGGCGGCGTCCGGGTCCCGCAACGACATCTCCCGGGTGAGGCGGCTCAGGCGGGTGCCCATCGTGAAGACCTCCGTGGGCCCGGACCTCCCATCTGTCCGGGCGGCAGCATGCGCAAAGCGCAGCAGCGCGCCCGCGTAGCTGTCCATCGAGCCGCTGACGTCGACCAGGAGCACGACCCGCCGCGGCCGGCGAACCGGCGCGCGGTGGTGCAGCCGCGCCGGCTCCCCGCCCGCCGAGAGCCAGGCCCGCAGCGTTCTCGCGCCGTCGACCCGCCCACGTCCGGCCGGACGCAGGCGGCGGGTGACCCGGCGCTCGCCCGGCAGGCGCAGCGCGGCGAGCAGACGGTGCAGCTGCTCGAGCTCGACCGGCGTCATTGCGCTGACATCGCGGTGGCGCAGCTGCTCGACGCTGCTGGCCGCCGCGCTCAGCGACTGCCGCGGCGGCTCGTTGTCCTGCTCGCCGGTCCCGCCGCCGGCCTCGGCGACCAGGCGCAGCGATGTCCTGGTCAGCCGCTGGCGTCGTACGACCGCACCTGGCCGGTCCCCGAAGTAGGCCTGGAAGGCGCTGTCGTAACGGGTCAGATCCCCTGCCGAGCCACACAGCGTGAGCCGTCCGGCCCAGTAGACATCGGCCCGCCGCATCGGGTCGAGCTGCGCAAGTGCCGAGACCGCCGCGCTGACCCGGTCCGGCGAGGCCGCCACCCCCATGCCGCGCAGCGTGGCGGCCAGCCCGACCAGACTGTCGACCGCGTCGTAGGGCTCAGCCACCGAGCACCGCGGCCGCGATGCGCTGCTGCACATCGAGGCGGCTGGCGTGCAGCTGGTCCTCGCGGTACTTCAGCACCGCCCCGAGTGTCGCCGTCGCCATGCCGGCGTCGAGCCGCTCGGCGCCGAGCGCGACCAGCGCCTGCGTCCAGTCGATGGTCTCGGCGACCCCGGGGGTCTTGAGCAGGTCCTCCGAGCGCAGCACCGCGACCGCCCGGGCGACCTGCTCGGCCAGCGCAGCGGAGGCCTCGGGCACCCGCTGCCGGACGATCGTGACCTCGCGGTCGAAGTCGGGGTGCTCCACCCAGTGGTAGAGGCAGCGCCGCTTGAGCGCGTCGTGCACCTCGCGGGTGCGGTTGCTCGTGACCACGACGACCGGCGCCACCTCGGCGCGCACCGTCCCGAGCTCGGGCACCGTGACCGTGTAGTCGCTGAGCACTTCCAGCAGGAACGCCTCGAACTCGTCATCGGCCCGGTCGATCTCATCGACCAGCAGGACGGCCGGCGAGGTCTCGAGGGCGGCGAGCAGTGGGCGGGCCAGCAGGAAGCGCCGGCTGTAGACCTCGGCCTCCAGCTGGCCCGCGTTCGCGTCCCCGGCCGCCTCGGCGGCCCGCAGGTGCAGGAGCTGGCGGGGGAAGTCCCAGTCGTACAACGCCTGGCTGGCGTCGATGCCCTCGTAGCACTGCAGTCGCAGCACGTCGGCTCCGACCACCTTCGCCAGCGCCGTGGCCAGGGAAGTCTTGCCGACACCGGCCTCACCTTCGAGGAACAGCGGGCGGGACAGGGCAAGGGCGAGGTACGCCGCCGTCGCCACGCCCTCGTCGGCGAAGTAGCCGGC
>JAHWJP010000003.1 GCA_019348355.1 Actinomycetota bacterium | reverse complement strand
CCTCGACGCCGGGCACCGTCGCGCCGGCGTCGGCGGTGTCGACGAGCCAGCCGTCCAGCAACCCCGACCCGTAGTGCCGGCCGACCGCCTCGGCGCTCGTCTCGACGCCGATCGCGGTGAGGCAGGCGTCAGCCATCCCGCGCACCGGCCGTCCGCCGACGACGGGTGAGAGCCCGACCACCCGCTGACCGGCGAGGGCGGCGGCGATGCCCGGCACCGACAGGATGGTGCCGATGCTGACGACGGGGTTGCTCGGCGGCAGCAGCACCACGTCGGCCGCCTCGAGAGCCTCGAGCACCCCCGGCGCCGGCGAGGCGGTCTCGGCGCCGACGGCGACGATGGCTCTGGCCGGCAGGGCAGCCCCGTGACGGACCCACCATTCCTGGAAGTGCATGACCCGCTCACCGCCGGCCTCGACCCGCACGTGCGTCTCGACCCGGTCGTCGCTCATCGGCAGCAGCGTCGCGCCGGGTTGCCAGCGCGCGCACAGCGCGGCCGTCACCTGCGAGAGCGGGTAGCCGGCGTCCAGCAGCTGCCGGCGCAGCAGGTGGGTCGCCAGGTCGCGGTCGCCGAGTCCGAACCAGGCGCCGGGCGCGTCGTACGCCTCGAGCTCTGCCTTCGCGGCGAAGGTCTCGCCGGCACGACCCCAGCCGCGCTGCTCGTCGATCGCGCCGCCGAGGGTGTACATGACGGTGTCGAGGTCGGGGCAGATACGCAGGCCGTACATCGTGATGTCGTCGCCGGTATTGACGATCACGGTCAGCTCCGCGTCCGGCGCAGCTGCCTGCACACCGCGCAGGAACCGGGCGCCGCCGATCCCGCCGGCCAGGGCGACGATTCTCAGGGCTGCACCTCGTAGGTGCCGCCCGGGCGGCCGGCCCGGTCGGCGAGCAGGCCGGCCACCGTGGCGATGGCGATCTCGGCGGGGGAGCGGGAGCCGATGTCCAGGCCGATCGGCCGGTGCACCCGGGCGATGTCCGCGGCGGGCAGCCCGCGGGCCTGCAGGGCCGCGACGTGCGGGGCGGTGTGCCGGGGGCTGCCCATGACGCCCACCCAGCGGGCGGGTTGCGCGAGGACGTCGGCGAGGACATCGCCGAGCTCCGGGCGGTCGTGGTCGGTGACGACGACGTCGGTGGCGGCGTCGATGCCGGCGGAAGCGGCGGAGCGTACGGTCGGCACGCCGTCCAGGTCAGCCTCGGGATCGAGCACGACGCATTCGTAGCCGACGTGCGCGGCGAGGTGGACCAGCTGCAGCGCGACGGGCGAGGCGAAGACGACGACGAGGCGGCGCTCTCCGGTCGGGACGGGGACGTCACCGTGGGCCATCGCGCAGGCGACGTCGGTGGAGCTGTGGCTGTGGCTGTGGCCCATGCGTCAGCCGGTCTGTGGCCCGGCAAGCGCGGGCATCACGTCGAAACTCCGGTCACGGGCGATCCTGCGGCCGTCGCGCAGCCCCCGCCACAGGTGGCTGGTCCCCCGAGCCGTGCGCTCCACCGCAACCAGCCGGATGATCTCCTTGCCGAAGGTCAGGGCCGTCCCGAGGGTGAACAGCGCCGGACGGTACGCACCGTGGGCCTCGAAGTAGTGCTTCATGATGCCGCGGTTGCGCAGGATGTAGTAGCGATAGCGGTCGCTGGAGGCGTTCAGGTGACGCAGCCCCATGTCCCACTGCTTGATCTCACGGGTGCGCTTGAGCACGAACTCGTCGACGATCACCGACGGCGTCACCCGGGAGGCCAGCCAGCCGTACACCGAGTCGTCCCAGTAGATGAAGAAGCGCGGATCCGGCAGGCCGATCCGGCGGACGACGTCGCGATGGATGAACATCCCCTCGAAGCATCCGGAGTTCATCGCGCGGTAGCCACGCTCGTCGAAGCCCGCCGCGGCGAAGGGTATCGGGATTCCGAGCGCGATGTTGAGGCGGTACTGCCAGTAGAACTCGCTGCCGTCGTAGTCGTAGCGCCGGCCCTGCACGTGGTGGAAGCGCTCGGCCCAGACGCCCATCCGCCGCAGGCCGTCGGGAAGGACCTCGACGTCGTCGTCCATGAGCCACAACCACGTGGCCCCGAGGTCGTAGGCCACCCGGATTCCCTCCGAGAACCCCCCGGCACCACCGGTGTTGGTGTCCATGCGGTGATAGGCGACCTCGACCACCCCTCGATCGGCGAAGGCGGACACGATGTCGCCGGTGTCGTCCGTCGAGGCGTTGTCGACGACCAGCACGCGACCCGGGGACGGGTCCATCCGCGACACGCTGTCGAGCAGCTTGGCGAGCAGGCCGCTGCGGTTGAAGGTGACGACGACAATGGTCGTGGTGGCAGGGTCGAACGGCTCAGCGCCGGGTGCTGCGGGCACGGCTGACGCCGAGGTGTGGTGTTCGGGGTGCGCCATGCGCTCGGGGCGATCCTGTCGGAGGGGGCGGTCTCAGCCTAGTGAGTCCGGTGGCGGCTCCGGCGCTCAGACCAAGGCAACTGAGCGGGCGCCTCGTCACACTCCTCTGACGAGTCTCCGAGACCAGGCAGGCTCGCACCGCGGAGGAACGCCTGGCCAGGAGCGTGCACTCCGTCCCCACCCGGCCCGCGCCGCCGAGGATCGAACCAGCCCCCGACAGAAGCCGGAACGCGAAAGAAGCTGCCGAAAAAATGGTTTCGTCGAATGTCCGGTTCTCGAGCTTGGCGCCGTAGGGTCGATAGATGGACTCGGGCATGCGCCGCGCGCTCGCGCGGGCCGGCGCCGGGAAGGCGCTCGACCTCGACGAGGCGACCGTTCTCATGGCGGCGCGCGGTCGCGACCTCGAGCAGCTGTTGCCCATCGCCGGCCGGGTTCGCGACGCCGGCCTGCTCGATGCGGGACGGCCGGGAACGGTCACGTACTCACGGAAGGTCTTCGTCCCGCTCACCCGGCTGTGCCGGGACCGCTGTCACTACTGCACCTTCGCGACCGTGCCGGGCCGGTTGCCGGCGCCGTTCCTGTCCCTGGACGAGGTCCTCGACATCGCGAGGGCAGGGGCCCGACTCGGCTGCAAGGAGGCACTGTTCACCCTCGGCGACCGTCCTGAGGACCGCTGGGACGCGGCCCGCGCCTGGCTGGCGGAGGCCGGCTACGACAGCACGCTGGACTACGTCCGTGCGTGCGCGATCGCGGTGCTCGAGCAGACCGGGCTGCTGCCGCATCTCAACCCCGGCGTCATGACCTGGACGGAGCTCCAGCGGCTCAAGCCGGTCGCCCCCTCGATGGGGATGATGCTCGAGACGACCGCGCGGATCCCGGCGCACGACGGCAGCCCGGACAAGGACCCGGCCGTGCGGCTACGCGTCCTCGAGGACGCCGGCCGTCATGCGATCCCTTTCACCACAGGTCTTCTCATCGGGATCGGCGAATCGCCCGGTGACCGCGTCGAGACCGTGTTCGCGATCCGCGCCGCACACCGACGGCACGGTCACGTGCAGGAGGTGATCGTCCAGAACTTCCGGGCCAAGGCGGACACCCCGATGCGGACGACACCGGACGCGACCCTCGAGGACTACCTCGCAGCGATCGCCGTGACCCGCATCGTTCTGGGACCGGGGATGCGGGTGCAGGCGCCGCCGAATCTGGTCGACCAGGCCGATCTCGGCCTGCTGCTCCAGGCCGGGGTCGACGACTTCGGTGGCGTGTCGCCGCTCACGCCCGACCACGTCAACCCCGAACGGCCGTGGCCACAAGTCGAGGCGCTTGCCGCCGCGACGGCCCGCGCCGGATTTCACCTGCGGGCGAGGCTGACAGCCCACCCGCCGTATCTGGCCGAGCCGTGGCTCGATCCGCGCCTCACCGCCCACGTCGAGGCGCTGCGCACCCCGGACGGGCTCGCCAACGACGAACGCCCGCAAGGCCGGCCCTGGCAGGAGCCCGACGGTGGACTCGCCGCGACCGGCCGCACCGAATTGCACGCCACCGTCGACAGCACCGGGCGTACGTCCGAGCGCCGTTCGGACTTTGCCGAGGTCTACGGCGACTGGCAGGCGATCGGCGAGGCCGTCCCAGCCCCTCCACCCCGGCTGGACGCCGACGTGGCGGCGGCCCTGCGCGTCGCCGGCGACCGGCCCGCCGCCTTGACCGCCGACCAGGCGCTCGCGCTCATCACCGCCAGCGGCGCCGACCTGGACGCCGTGTGCGCGCTCGCCGACGACGTACGCCGCGACACCGTGGGTGACGTCGTGACCTACGTGGTGAACCGCAACATCAACTTCACCAACGTCTGCTACACCGGCTGCCGCTTCTGTGCTTTCGCGCAGCGGCGCACCGACGCCGATGCCTACAGCCTGTCGCTCGAGCAGGTCGGGGAGCGGGCCAGTGAGGCCTGGGACATCGGGGCCACCGAGGTCTGCATGCAGGGCGGCATCGACCCGCAGCTCTCCGGCGCCGCCTATCTCGACCTCGCGCGAGCGGTGAAGGTGGCTGCCCCCGACGTGCACCTGCACGCCTACAGCCCGATGGAGGTCGTGAACGGTGCAGCCCGCATGGCGCTGCCGATCGCCGAGTTCCTGACAGCGGCGCGCGAGGCGGGCGTCGACAGCCTGCCCGGCACGGCGGCTGAAATCCTGGACGACGACGTGCGCTGGGTGCTCACGAAGGGAAAGCTGCCGACGGCGCAATGGATCGAGGTCGTGCAGACGGCCCACCGGCTCGGCATCCCGACGACCAGCACGATGATGTACGGCCATGTCGACCAGCCGCACCACTGGGTGGCGCACCTGCAGCTGCTGGCCCGGTTGCAAGCCGAGAGCGGCGGCTTCACCGAGTTCGTGCCGCTGCCCTTCGTGCACACCTCCGCGCCCCTCTACCTGGCCGGCATCGCCCGGCCTGGGCCGACGGCCCGGGACAACCGCGCGGTGCACGCCGTCGCCCGGCTGGTGCTGCACGGCCGCATCGACCACGTGCAGTGCTCCTGGGTGAAGCTCGGTCCGGCGGCCTGCGTCGACGTGCTCGTCGGTGGCGTCGACGACCTGGGGGGCACGTTGATGGAGGAGACGATCAGCCGCATGGCCGGCTCCCGACACGGCTCACGCAAGTCGATCGACGAGCTCGAGTCGATGGTCCGCGCCGCCGGACGCACCCCTTGTCAGCGCAGCACCACCTATGGTGCGGTCAGCGCGGAGCGTTCCGCGGCCGGCCTCAGGGCGCGCCAGCTCCCTCTGGAGAGGGTTGCTGTCCTATAGGTC
Organism: Actinomycetota bacterium; assembly: GCA_019348355.1. GTDB lineage: Bacteria > Actinomycetota > Actinomycetes > Mycobacteriales > SCTD01 > SCTD01. The sequence continues at coordinate 58,935 of JAHWJP010000003.1, read as the reverse complement.
TCGCGCCACTACGCTGCGTTCACCTTGATCAGGGAGTGGATTTGTGAGCATGGCCGAGAATCCCGACGCACTGACGCGCCGGATCCAGCTGCTGGCTGCCGCCTCGGTCGACGAGCCGGAGGGTGAGGGGGCCGCCGTCGCGGCGCTGGTCGGCGCCCTGCGCGCCGAGATCGGCTCGGTGCGAGCAGAGCTCGGTGCGTTGCGATCCGAGACAGGTGCGGTACGCAGCGACCTCGACGGGCTCGGCGGCCGGCTCACCGGTTCGGTCGCCGCGAGCCGCAGCGAGACCGGCACTCTCGTGCGCCGGGTCGCCGAGCTCTCTACCCGCCTCGACGGGGTGGGCGGCCGGGTGGACGACGTGCGTAACGGCCTGCCCGGTCTGGCACGGGAGCTGCGCGAGGGGCTCGAGCAGATACCGGTGCGCACCAGCAGCCGCCTGGACGAGTTGACGACCCAGCTCGAGCAGCTCGTCGGCGACCGGGTGGAGGGCGCAGCCACAGACATCCGGCGCACCATGACGGCGGCGCTCGACCGGGAGACCCAGACGACCGCCCAGGCCCGGGCAGCCGTGGAGGACACCCGTGGCGCGCTGGAGTCCCGGCTGGCCGTGCTCGAGGACACCCTCGACGGCTTGTCCGAGCGCATCGAGGCGCTGGCGAGGGACGGCGCGAGCACGACGACGGAGCGGCTCGAACGCCTCGCGCAGAGCGTCGAAGGGCTCGACCGGCGCGTCGCCGAGGAGGGCCGCGACTCCACCGAGCTGCTGGTCGACCGCGTGGGCGAGGTCACTGGGACACGGCTGGCCGAGCTCGAGAACACCCTGTTCGACCGGATAGCCGACGTCCTGCGACTTCGCAACGACGACCTGCGCCGGGAGCTCAGGGGCGCGCTCGAGGTCGCCCGCGGCGAGGCGCAGCAGGACCGTGAGGCCGTCGCTGAGATCGCTGCCACGGTCCACAGCACCCTGGACGGCTTCGGCTCGACGCTTGCCCAGTCGATGACCGGCCTCGGGGACTCGGTGTCGGCAGCGCTGGTGGAGGGACGCGGCGAGACGCGGGCCGACTTCGAGCTGTTCGCCGACCGGTTCGGCGGCGTCATCGACGCGCTGCGGGCCGATCTGGTTCAGCGGGAGGAGACCAGCGCCGGGCGCATCACCGGCCTGCAGAGTGCCGTCGAGGGCAGGTTGGAGCAGGTCCGGGCCCAGGTGGCCAAGGCCATGACGGTCATCAGCTCCGACGTGGCCACCGAGATCGGCACGCTGACGCCGCGCATCGACGAACTCACGGTGGCCGGCTCGGCGGTCAACGAGTCGGTGCGCCTGCTGCGTTCGGACGTCGTCGGCACCGTCGAGGCGCTGCGCGACAGGCTGGTCAGCGCCAACACCGACAGCACGGAGGTGTTGCGCGGCGCCATGACCGAGACCCGCGCGGAGGTGGCGGAGATCACCCGTGCGCTACGCGAGGACCTGCTCGAGCGGATCGAGGAGAAGTACGGCGTGGTCGCCGACCGCCTCGGCGAGCTGGCCCGTGATGTCACCGGATCCACCTCGGCGACCCGCGCCACCGCCGAGCGTCTCTCGGTCCTTGCCGGTCTCAGTGAGCAGACGACGTCGAGCCTCACGGACGTGCGAGCCGCCGTCGAGCAGCGGCTCGACCAGCTCGACACCTCGGTCGGCGCCCACGTCATCACGCTGGAGTCCACCTTCACCTCCCGGCTCGCCGACGTGCGGGCCGAGCTGAACGCCGGGACGGTCGGCACCCGTGAGGCCGGTGAGCGCCTCACTGCTCTGACCGCCGCCACCGAGCGTCAGCGCGAGGAGGTGCAGGCCCGGCTCGACGTCGTCCGGGACGACATGGTCGAGGCCGCCCGCGATCTGCGCAAGGAGCTGATCACCCAGGCCGCAGCGCAGGTCGCAGGTCTGACCGAGCGGCTCGCCGGGCTCGACAGCACCGTGAACGCGTCCTCGGCCCGCCTGACCGACCGTCTGGACGCGCTGGACGGTGCGCTCATCCGCAACGCCGAGCTCGCCGAGCAGACGACCGCAGGGCTGGCCCGCGTCGACGGCGTGACCAGCGAGCTGCAGGCGGCCGTGAGCAGTTTCCGGCTCGAGTGGCCGACCCGCACCTTCGAGGTCGTGCAGGGCGCCAAGGCGGTGGCCGAAGGTGTGGTGCTGCAGATCCGCTCGGAGGTGGAGGCCCAGCTCGAGCGCGTCCGCGAAGAGCTGGCTCGGGCCGTCGCCGGGGTGGCGGATGCGAGCAGCGGGCTGGGCTCCGGCACCGAGCAGCTGTCCGAGGCCGGCAAGGCGCTCGTCGACTACCTGGAGCGGCGGGACCTGCTGCTCGAGGCCGAGCGGGACCGGGTGCTGTACGAGGTGCTGGACACCTTCGCCGCCGGGCTGTCGGTCAAGGACCGCGCGGCCCTGGCCGAACGCGTTGGCAGCGCCGTCGACCGCCGCCGGGATGCCCGCGACGCCCAGCGCTACCGGACGGCCCCACCGGCGCCGGTCCGGCCGAACCCCGACGACCTTCCCTCGGCCGTCCGGCAGCTCGCGCCCGCGGAGCCGCCGGCCGTGGCCGCACCGGCTGCCCGTGCGAAGACCAAACCGGCGCCCCGTAAGACCGCCGCCAAAAAGGCCGCTGCCAGCCCACCCCGACCCGCGGACCGGCCAGGCAGCGCCCGGACCGGTGGCCTGCAGACCGGCAGCCGGGCTGCGTCGGTTGTTCCTGCCAAGCCGGCGGCGAGGACTGTGCCCGCCGAGCCGTCGGCGAAGTCCAGCGCCGGCCGGCCGTCGGGCGCCACGTCCGGAAGCTCCACACCGCGTCCCACCCGCCCGGTGCCGCCGAAGCCGGCGCCGGCCAGATCCGCTGCTGCGAGGCCCGCGCCCGTGCCACCACCCGCGGCCAAGCCCATCCCCGGCAAGTCCGTGCCTGGCAAGTCCGTGGCTGGAAAACCCGTGCCTGGCAGGGCCGTGCCCGGCTCGGCGCCGGCTCGTTCCAAAGCGGCACCGGCCAGATCGGCGGCCTCCTCCCCGGCCGGGGGGACGCCGTCCCGCTACCCCGCCGCGACCCCGAAGGCGCCCTCGGACTTCACGGCCGTGAAGGTCCGGCCAACCACATCGGCCAGCTCCGGCCGATCCTCTCGCCCCCAGGACAGGCAGCAGACCCCCACCCGGGACCGGGCTTCCGCCGCGGATCGGCGGGGACGGCTCGACGCGATGCCCACGGTGCCCGGACCGAACGTCGCTCTCGACGCTGCCGCCCCCCCACCCCGGCCCAGCCGACCGGCGCCGGCGCGTCACGAAGCGCCCGAGGCCGAGACCAGCTGGGCCAGCCGGGCGTCGGCCGCTGAGGACGACGACAGCAACGAGGACGTGAGCCTGCGCGCCCTGTTCCGCCGCCGCAGGTCCTAGCACACGGTCCGGGCGGTCCCGGCAATAGCACCTGACGCCTTGACGGACGGGCAGGACACGCGTGTAATTACACCCGTGTCGTTCCCCCCGCACAGCCGGCGCTTCGCCGCTCTGTCCGGTGACACCCACCGCGGGCCGGCAATCGCCGGCCCGGACGTGATCTGGTCCGAGGAGACGAGATGAGCGAGCCACTGCAATTGGTCGCCGCCCTGGGTGATGCCGATACGGGCGTGCTGTCGTGGCGGGAGCAGGCGCTGTGCGCGCAGACCGACCCGGAGGCGTTCTTTCCCGAGAAGGGCGGCTCCACCAGGGAGGCCAAGCGCATCTGCGTCGGCTGCGATGTGAAGGGCGACTGCCTGGAATACGCGCTGGGGCAGGACGAGCGCTTCGGCATCTGGGGTGGGCTGTCCGAGCGCGAGCGTCGCCGACTCAAGCGCGCCGTCGGCTGAGCTGTCGCGCGCCGGCGCGGGCTCAGGCCACCGGCGGGTCGACGTCGTCGGGGTCGAGATCCAACAGCCGGGCGACCTGCTCGACGACGACCTCGCGCACGAGGTCCGCGAGGTCGAGACGGTCGGCAGCACGAGCCTCCAGCGGCCGGCGATACACGACGACCCTGGGGGCGGTTCGGCGGCCCTGCTCATCGACGCCGGTGGGCAGTAGGCGCCCCAGAGGCACTGCGCCGCCGCATGTCTGGTCAGCCAGCACATCATCGTCGAGCGCAGCGTCGTTGCGCAGCGGAACCGCGGGGACATCCTCGACGGCGAACTCCACGCCTTGGAGCTCCTGCCCCCAGCGCTGCTCCAGGTCCTCGACCGCGTCGAGCACGAGGTCGTCGAAGCGCTGGCCGCGAGTCTGCGAGGCCGGCACCCGGACGTCCCGGCCGCCGATGTTGACGACCGGCGGCACGAGCGGGCTCCGTAGTCCACGACCGTGTCGATCGCGCCGTCGACGACGGGTCAGGCGGGCGGTGTCCACGTGCGAAGGGTAGGCGAGCGGGGCCCCCGACCCGGGCAGGCGCGGCGCGTCGCTGGCCGGAAGGGCCTCGGACGGCTAGCGTCCCGGCCGTGAGCTCTGTCCGGCGTTGCTCCCGTACCGCCTGCACCAGTCCTGCCGTCGCCACGCTCACCTACGCCTACGCCGACCGTGCCGCCGTCGTCGGGCCGCTCGCGGTGCAGGCCGAGCCACACTGCTACGACTTGTGCGAGGACCATGCGCAGGGACTGACGGCCCCCCGGGGCTGGGAGGTCGTGCGGCACCAGCGCGACAGCGCCGAGACCGCCCAGTCCCGCAGTAATGACGACCTCGAGGCGCTGGCCGATGCCGTCCGCGAGGCCGCCCGCCCCACGCCCGACCGCTCCGGCGGGCCTGGCCCAGGTGGCGGGCAGGACCCCGGGACCGGCCGTCGCGGGCACCTGCGGGCGCTGCCGACGCCCGGTTGAGCTGGGGTGCCTGTCCGGTTTGTCCGCGACTCGCCGCATTCTCAAGCCCGCTCCCGTTGTCACCGAAGCAGTCGGCAACACCTTCCGTCGACTGCCAGGAGTTCCGATATGTCGCTCGTTCTCGTCCCGGCCAGTCAGCGTCCCGTCTGCGGCACTTGCTCCAGCAGCCGGGTCACCTCGATCGCGATGACACTCACCGACGGCTCACCGGTCCACTTCGCCTCCTGCCACAACTGCGAGAGCCGATCATGGACGCAGGCGGGTCGCCGTCTCGACATCACCACCGTGCTCGGGAAGGCCCAGAAGCACAAGGTCGCCTAGCGCCCTCTAGGGTCGCGTCTGTGACCCGCGACCTGTCGACCATCGTCAAGGCCTACGACGTACGAGGGCTGGTGCCCGCCGAGCTGGACGCGGACATCGCGCGGGCGCTCGGGGCGGCCTTCGCCCGCTTCACCGGCGCCCCGAGGATCGTGACCGCCCGTGACATGCGCGAGTCGGGGGTGGAACTGTCGGCCGCGTTCGCCGAAGGGGTGACCAGCCAGGGCGTCGACGTCGTCGAGGCCGGGCTCGGCTCGACCGACCTGCTCTACTACGCCGCGGGCACGATGGACGTCCCCGGCGCGATGTTCACCGCCAGCCACAACCCGGCCCGTTACAACGGCATCAAGCTGTGCCTGTCGGGTGCCCGGCCGGTCGGTCAGGACAGCGGCCTCGCGCAGCTGCGCGAGGACGCCGAGGCCTACCTCGACAGCGGCCTTCCGGCCTACGGCGGGAAGCCCGGCACCGTCACGCAGCAGGACGTGCTGGCCGGCTACGCCGCGTACATGAAGGAGCTGGTCCCTGGCATCGAGGCGATCCGTCGGCTCTCGGTCGTCGTGGACGCCGGGAACGGGATGGGCGGGCACACGGTGCCGGCCGTCTTCGCCGGCCTGCCGCTCGACACCACGAGCATGTACTTCGAACTCGACGGGAGTTTCCCGAACCACGAGGCCAACCCGATCGACCCGGCCAACACCGCCGACCTGCAGGCGCGGGTGCTGGCCGAGGGCGCCGACGTCGGGCTGGCCTTCGACGGTGACGCCGACCGCTGCTTCGTCATCGACGAGCGGGGCGAGATCGTCAGCCCGTCGGTGCTCACCGCCCTCATCGCCGAGCGGGAGCTGAAGAAGGCGCCGGGGTCGACGGTGATCCACAACCTCATCACCTCCAAGGCCGTGCCCGAGGTGGTGACCGAGAACGGCGGCACCCCGGTCCGCACCCGGGTGGGGCACTCCTTCATCAAGGCCGAGATGGCGCGCACCGGAGCCATCTTCGGTGGGGAGCACTCCGGTCACTTCTACTTCGCGCAGTTCTGGAACGCCGACTCCGGCATGCTCGCTGCGCTGCACACGCTGGCCGCGCTCGGCACCTACGACGGTCCCCTGTCGCAGCTGCTCACCTCCTACGACCGCTACGCGGCCAGCGGCGAGATCAACTCGACCGTCGACGACCAGGCCGGCCGGCTCGAGAAGATCCAGGAGCGGTACGCCGACCTGGAGCTCGACGAGATGGACGGCCTGACCGTGCAGTCGCCCGACGGCTGGTGGTTCAACGTGCGGGCCTCCAACACCGAGCCGCTGCTCCGGCTCAACGTCGAGGCGCCGGACGAGGCCACGATGGAGCGCGTGCGTGACGAGGTCCTGGGCCTCATCGGTGGCTGAGATCGGCAGTGGGAACAGCGGTGATCAGGCATACTCGTAGCTATGGGAATGCTCAGTCGACTCCGCGAGCTCGACGACCGGATGGTTCCGGACGAGGGCGAGGTCTCGGCCAGCGGGCTGAGCGAGACCAAGATGCTGGGCATGGCTCTCGCCGGGGTCAACGTGCTGGTGCTCGGCCTGGCCGTCATCCCCGAGCCCTACAGCGCTCCGGTGGGTCTGCTGTTGAGTCTGCCGCTGGTGGCGCCCTACGCCAACCTCCGGCTGAACCGGTGGATGGACACGAACGGCAGCTGACGGAGGTCCGGCAGGCTCGGCGCCCGGTGCCGCTCGCTAGAGTGCGTCCATGAAGCTCGACGCCGCCTTGCTCGACATCCTCGCCTGCCCGGCCTGCATCAGCCCGCTACGCGTCGACGACGCCGCCGAGGAGCTCGTCTGCACCGGCTGCGGCCTTGCCTATCCGGTCCGTGACGACATCCCGGTGCTGCTCGCCGACGAAGCCCGCAAGCCCGCGTGACCCCGTTCCGGGGGGACGTGCTCGACGACGTCGCCCTGCTCGAGGCCGGCGACCCGGGCGCCATGCTGCCGGCGGTGGCCTCGAGCGCCGCCCAGGTGCGGGAGGCCGCGGTGCTGGCTGTCGAAGCCGGCGTGGCGTCGCTGGCCGCCGACGGCCGTCCGCGGGCTGTGGTCATCTGCGGCATGGGGGGCTCCGGCATCGCCGGGGACATCCTCGGCGGCCTCGCCGGGCTGGGCAGCCCGGTGCCGATCCTGACCCACCGGGGCTACGGCCTGCCCGCCTGGGTCGGTCCGGTCGACCTCGTCGTCGCCGTGTCGTGCTCGGGCTCGACCGAGGAGCCGCTGTCGGCCCTGGAGGAGGCGGTCCGGCGCGGCTGCCGCCTGCTCGTGGTGGGCCGGTCGGGCTCCCCACTCGACGACCTGGGCCAGCGTGGCCGAGCTGTGTTCGTGCCCGTCACACAGGGACGGCAGCCGCGGGCGTCGATCTGGGCACTGTCGACACCGCTGATCGTCGCGGGTCACGCCCTCGGGCTGCTGCACGCGCCGGTCGACGTGGTCGAGGCGGCTGCCGTGACTCTCGAGCAGGTCGCCGGCCGGTGCCGCCCCGACGCCGATTCGCTGGTCAACCCCGCGAAACGGCTCGCCCTCGATCTGGACGGCACGCTGCCGGTCGTGTGGGGCGCCTCGCCGTTGACGGCGAGCGCGGCGTACCGCTTCGCCTGCCAGCTCAACGAGAACGCCAAGCTGCCGGCGGTGTGGGGGGTGCTTCCCGAGGCCGACCACAACCAGGTGACAGCCTTCGATGGGCCGTTCGCAGGTTCGAAAAGCAGCCAGAACGAGGACTTCTTCGCCGACCGGGAGCAGGACGGACCGGACGCCGCGCAGCTGGCGCTGGTCCTGCTGCGTGACGGCGAGGAGCACCCTCAGGTAGCCCGGCGGGCCGAGGTCAGCGCCGAGATGGCGCGCGAGCGGGGCGTGCCGGTGGTGCAGCTGCTGGCCGAGGGGGACAGCGCCTTGTCCCGGTTGGCCTCGCTGGTGGGACTGGCCGACTACGCCACCACCTATCTGGCTCTGCTGCAAGGCATCGATCCGAGTCCGGTCGATGCCATCACCTCGCTGAAGCAGAGGATCGCTCCGCCGATGCTGGCGCAGTGACGGCGTGGTTCCCCCGGGGGCGTCTGCCGCGCCGATGTCCCAGCCGATCAATGCTGCTGACGGAGATCGGTTGGGGGAGCGCAGCAGGTCACCGGCCGACGGCGTACGGCCGGCTGGGCAGCCGGTCGGTTGGCCGGTCGCGAGGCGGAGGGACCACGCCGTACCCGTCGGACCGCACGAGCCGGATCAGGCTGTGCGCAGCCAGCAGCAGCAGCAGGAGCACCGTTGCGAGCCAGAGGATGGTCATGGCAGGAACTGTGCGCTCGTCGATCAGCTGCCACCAGTGGCAGGACTGACGCAGGTCAACAACTTCCTGCCATACTGGTCGGATGCTGAAGGACGTCGTGGTGCTCGCACCGCCGGGCGTCTCGCCGTTCGAGCTCGGGGTGTTGTGCGAGGTGTTCGGGATCGACCGCTCCGACCAGGACCTGCCGGTCTTCGAGTTCGCCGTGTGTGCGCTCGAGCCTGGCCGGGTGCCGACGTCGATGGGATTCGCCCTCGAGGTCACGGACGGCCTCGGGCGGGCGGCTGCGGCCGATCTCATCGCGGTGCCGGCCTATCCGCGGGACGGCTCGCTGCCGGAGCCGGCGCTCGAGATGCTGCGCGCCGCCGTCGACCGGGGCGCGACCGTCCTGTCGGTCTGCTCCGGTGCCTTCGCGCTCGGCGACGCCGGCCTGCTCGACGGGCGGTGCTGCACCACCCACTGGATGTACGCCGACGAGTTGGCCCCCGCCGTTTCCCGCTCGCCGAGGTCGACCCGGCGGTCCTCTACGTCGACGCCGGGCAGGTCATCACGAGTGCGGGCACGGCGGCGGGGATCGACGCCTGCCTGCACCTGGTGCGCCGGGAGCTCGGGGAGGTGGTGGCGGCCGCCTTCGCCCGCCGGATGGTGGTGCCGCCGCACCGCGACGGCGGCCAGGCGCAGTACCTCGACGCACCTATCGCGACCCGCGAGGCCGAGACGCTGGAGCCGCTGCTGGCCTGGATGGTCGAGAACCTCGCGCAGGACCTCGACGTCGCGACGCTGGCCCAGCGGGCGCACATGTCGGCGCGCACTTTCGCCCGCCGGTTTCGCGCCGAGACCGGCGCCACGCCCGCGCACTGGCTGACCGGCCAGCGGGTGCTGCGGGCGCAACGGCTGCTGGAGCAGGGCGACGAGACTGTGGAGCGGGTCGCCGTGCTGTGCGGCTTCGGCAGCGCCGCGGTGCTGCGGCACCACTTCCTGCGCCGCCGGGGCACGACGCCGCAGGCCTACCGGCGCGCCTTCCGCGGCCGGCTCGGCGCCACGGCCTGAGCTCCGGTCAGCCGGCTGCCCGCAGGTAGCTGGCCCCGACGTTTCCGGCGCCGGCGTGGGCCGCGACGACCGGGCCGGTGACGTAGCGGTCGATGCCCAGCACCCCGTCGACACCGGAAAGCGCCTCCACCAGCGCATCGGCCAGCTCGGCCGCATCGCCGTGCCCGACGGTGACGCGGGTCGGCGACTGCGCGGCCGCCGGCCGGATCACGTCCACCTGGAAGTCGATCGACTCCTCCACCGACCGTGCCGCTCCGAGGACCCGGACCTGGCCCCGGTCCAGTGCGAACACCGCGATGCCCTCCGGCACGTCGTCCGGCAGCCGCCCGCCCGCCGCCAGCAGCGCCGTCGTGTCAGAGGACCAGGTGGAGACGACCCGGTCGCCCAACGACGTGGCCAGCGCCAGCGTCTCGTCGTGGGAAGCGCCGGCGGCCAGCCCGCGCGCCGTCTCGAGCACGACCAGGCACAGGCCACCGCCGATGGTCCCGGAGTCCACCACGTCGACCGGCAGATCGGTCATCCCGGCGGCGAGCAGTGCGCTCTGATGCGACCCGCTGAGTGCCGCGGCCGCCGTCACGCACAGCACCCGCTCGGCGCCGGCTGCGTCGTACGCCTGGAGGAACTCCCCGGGCGCCGGATGTGAGGTTGTCGGCGTCGCGCCGGCGCGAAGCCGGCGGTAGAACTCTGCCGGGTCGAGCTCGACCTCCGGGACGGAGCGGCCGTCGAGAACGACGTGCATCGAGACGACCGTGATCCCGAGTGCGTCGGCGAGCCCGGGTGGCAGATAGCTGGTCGAGTCGGTCACGAGCGCGGTGGTGGTCACCGGCAGACCGTACGTCCGCCCCGGCCCGGCCTGCGTCATGCCTGCGGCCGTACGAAGGTGGGGTCGTAGGGATTGCCGCGCACGCCTCGCGGGCTCACGACGATCAACGGGCTCCCCGGGCCGTCCGCCAGGGCGCCGACGGCGTCGATCACCCGCTGCAGGTCGGCGTCACGGGACCTCGCCTCCGGCATGGCGCGCACGCTATCGCCCCTGACAGCATGGCCGGCGTGACCTTGCCGCCGCACGACGTTGCCGACCTCACCCTCGCCGGGCAGGGGCGTCGCCGGGTGGAGTTCGCCGAGCGCGATATGCCGGTGCTGGGCCTGCTGCGGGCACGCTTCGCTCGCGAGCGGCCGCTCGCCGGTCTGCGGGTGGCGCTGTGTGCGCATGTGACACCCGAAACCGCCTGCTTGGCAGGGACTCTTGCGGCTGGTGGGGCCGAGCTGCACCTGGCCGCCTCGAACCCGCTGTCGACCCAGGACGACGTCGCTGCGGCGCTCGTCGTCGACGACTCGGTCGGGGTCCATGCCCGTTACGCCGTGGACCGGGCCGGCTGTCTGGCGCACCTTTCCGGCGTGCTCGACAGCCGGCCGCAGCTGCTGCTCGACGACGGCTGCGATCTCGTCGCCATGCTGCACACCACCCGGACGGACCTGCTGGGTCAGGTGCGGGCCGGCGGCGAGCAGACCTCGACCGGCGTCCTACGGCTGCGGCAGATGGCGGCCGACGGAGCGCTGCGCCTGCCGATGGCGGCGGTCAACGACACCCCGATGCAGCTGCTCGTCGCGAACCGGCACGGCACCGGGCAGTCGACCCTCGACGCCGTGATGCGGGCGACCGGCATACTGCTCGCCGGCACGACCGTCATCGTCGCCGGGTACGGCTGGTGCGGCACCGGGATCGCCCGGCGGGCCACCGGGCTGGGCGCGCGGGTCGTCGTCACCGAGGTCGAGCCGAGCCGGGCGCTGGAGGCGGTGCTCGACGGACACCGGGTGCTGCCCATGGCTGAGGCCGCGCTGCTCGGTGACGTCTTCGTCACGACCACCGGCAACCGGGACGTCCTCACCACAAGGCACTTCGCGGTCATGAAGGACGGTGCGGTGCTGGCCAACGCGGGCCACTTCGACGTGGAGGTGGACGTCGTCGGCCTGGCGAGCGAGGCCGTCGCGGTGCACCGGCGGGTGCGCCCCCATGTCGATGCCTACGAGCTGGCAGACGGCCGCCGGCTGCTGCTGCTGGCCGAGGGCCGGCTCGCGAACCTGGCCGCAGGCGAGGGTCACCCGCCCTCGGTCATGGACATCTCCTTCGCCGTCCAGGCACTCACGGTCGAGTGGCTGGCGGGCGCCGAGCTGGCGCCGGGGGTGCATCGGGTCCCGGCCGCGATCGACGAGGAGGTGGCGCGCACCAAGCTGGACGCGCTCGGGGTGCGGCTCGACCTGCTCACCCCCGCGCAGGACCGCTACCTGTCCAGCTGGCGACCCTGACACAATCGTGTCCAGGCTGGCCGTCCCCGGGCTGGTCACTCTGACACGATGCTGATAAGGTTGGCGGTGATGTCGACGCTGACGATCCATGAGGCCGCGACCACCACCGGGTGGTCGCCGCGCATGCTGCGCTACGTCGAGCAGCTGGGCCTGCTGGATGCTCCCCGGTCGGCAGCCGGCTACCGGCTCTACGGCCCCGGCGAGCTGCAGCGCCTGCGTACCCTCCGGTCGCTGCTCGAGCGTCACGGCGTCGAGCTCGGCGACGTCGGCTTCGCCCTTCGGCTGCGTCGCGAGCCGGCGCTGGCCGAGGTGCTCGACCAGTGGTTCTCCGCCGAGCCGAGCCGCCCCACCAGTGAGACCGGCGGTGCCGGGCTGCCCGACGGCGCCTGGCTCGCCTTCGAACAGGACAAGCACTCCCAGCTCCTCTCGCCCACTCCAGGACAGGACAACTCATGACATCGGACACCGCCACGCCGCCGGACGCCCCTACTGCGCAAGACTTTCGGGTCGCCGACCTCTCCCTCGCCGAGTTCGGCCGCAAGGAGATCCGGCTCGCCGAGCACGAGATGCCCGGCCTGATGGCCATGCGCGCGGAGTACGGCGCGAGCAAGCCCCTGACCGGCGCCCGCATCGCCGGCTCGCTTCACATGACCGTGCAGACTGCCGTGCTCATCGAGACCCTCGTCGAGCTCGGTGCTCAGGTCCGCTGGGTCAGCTGCAACATCTTCTCCACCCAGGACCACGCTGCGGCGGCGGTCGCGGTCGGTCCGGAGGGCACCGTGGAGGAGCCTTCCGGCGTACCCGTCTTCGCCTGGAAGGGTGAAACTCTTTCCGAGTACTGGTGGTGCACCGAGCAGGTCGTGCAGTGGCCGGACGGCATGGGCGGCCCCAACATGATCCTCGACGACGGCGGCGACGTGACGCTGCTGATCCACAAGGGCGCGCAGTTCGAGGCGACCGGTGTCGTGCCGGGCGATGACGAGGGCGACTCCGAGGAGTACGCCGTCATCCTCGACGTCCTGCGCCGATCGTTGGCCGAGGACCCGAGCCGCTACACGACCATCGCCACTGGCATCCGGGGCGTCACCGAGGAGACCACCACGGGCGTCATGCGCCTGTATGAGTTCTCCCGCGCCGGCACGCTGCTGTTCCCGGCGATCAACGTCAACGACTCGGTCACCAAGAGCAAGTTCGACAACCTCTACGGCTGCCGCCACTCGCTGGTCGACGGCATCAACCGCGCCACCGACGTGATGCTCGCCGGCAAGACCGCCGTCGTCTGCGGCTTCGGCGACGTCGGCAAGGGCTCGGCCGAGTCGCTGCGCGCCCAGGGCGCCCGCGTCATCGTCACCGAGATCGACCCGATCTGCGCGCTGCAGGCGGCCATGCAGGGCTACCAGGTGGCGCGCCTGGACGACGTCCTCGAGACCGCCGACGTGTTCATCACCACGACCGGCAACAAGGACATCATCCTGGCCGCCGACATGGCGCGGATGAAGCACCAGGCGATCGTCGGCAACATCGGCCACTTCGACAACGAGATCGACATCGCCGGGCTGACCCGCACCCCGGGCATCAGGCGGATCAACATCAAGCCGCAGGTCGACGAGTGGGTGTTCCCTGCCACGGACGATCGGCCCGGTCACTCGATCATCATGCTGAGCGAGGGTCGGCTGCTGAACCTCGGCAACGCGACCGGTCACCCGAGCTTCGTGATGAGCAACAGCTTCACCAACCAGGTGATCGCCCAGATCGAGCTGTGGACCAAGGTGCACGACTACCCGCTGGGCGTCTACGTGCTGCCCAAGCACCTGGACGAGAAGGTCGCCCGGCTGCACCTCGACGCGCTCGGCGTCCGGCTCACGACGCTGCGCAAGGACCAGGCGGAGTACATCGGCGTCGACGTCGAGGGGCCGTACAAGTCCGAGATGTATCGCTACTGAGCCCCGCCCCCCCATCACCCGGGGGCGTGTCTGAGACCGAAAGATCATCCGCAGGATCGCCGTCCTCAGCCGCGAGCGGCGCCTCCTACGAACGGCGACCCTGCGGATGATCAACCACCCAGGTGGGAGCGTTCAAAACGGTGCGACGAAGCCGCCCGGCCCGGTGGTGGGGGCTGCCGGGGTCGCCGGCGGCGAAGGGGGCGGCGGCTGGGGCTGGTACGTGGGCTGCGGCTGGGGCGGGTACGGGGGCTGCGGCTGGGGCGGGTACGGGGGCTGCGGCTGGGGCGCGGCCTGGTAGCCCGGCTGCGGCTGGAAGCCAGGCGGCGGCTGCGGCGGACCGGGCGGGGCGTACGTCCCGGTGCCCAGCCGCAGGCTCTCGCGGCGGTGCCGCTCGGCCAGCACCGCGGACAGCACCGCCCAGCCAGGAGTGCCAGGGGGCGGCGAGCCGACGGCGTCGCTCACCGCGCGTACCAGCTTCCCGCCCAGCTCCTCGCGGGCCGCCTCGGTGAGCTCGTCCGACCGGGACAGGAACTGGCGGATCGCCAGGGCCAGGCCGTCCGGGACGCCCGACAGGTCGAGGCCTGCGGCCCAGCCGGCGAGCGGCGGCGGCATCCCAGCCACCCGCCCGCCGCGCACCGACACCCGCTCGCGCAGCACCACCGTGCCGGCCAGCAGGTCACCGAGCCGCTTGCCCTGCTCGTTGAGCAGCGAGGTGACGACGGCGATCGTGAACAGGCTCAACCCGGGCCGCTCGAGGAAGGCGCCGGTCAGCCCGCGCACCAGCGCCTGCCGGAAGCCGATCGGGCCGCCGTCGTCACGGACGACCCGCAGTCCCATGGCCGCCTTGCCGGGGGTGCGCCCGCGCATCAGTGTCTCGAAGGTCACCGGGTAGAAGATCAACACCGCAACGATCACGATCAGGCCGAGCGCCTCGACCGCGGCTTCCGACAGGTCCAGGGACACCGCGGTGGCCAGGGAGCCGAGAACGACCAGCACGAGGAACTGGAGCAGCGCGTCGAGCACACCGGCGAGCAGTCGGGACGGCAGGGCGGCCGGGCGCAGGTCGAGTGCGACCGCCTCGCCGGTGACGAGCTGGGACACCGCACCTCCTCCGCGTGAGACAGACCGGGAACCTCCGGTGCCGCACCTAGTCTGCAACGTGTGGACCTCGACGCCTACGTTGCTGCGCACCGGGGTGAGTGGGCTCGCCTGGAGGTGCTGCTCGGCCGGGGGTCATCGCCACGCAGGCTCACCGGGGCAGAGGTCGACGAGCTGGTCGACCTCTATCAACGCACCGCGACCCACCTGTCGGTCGTGCAGAGCGCCGGGCGGGACGAGGTCCTCGTCGGTCGGCTGTCCTCCCTGGTTGCCCGGGCCCGCGGCGTCGTGGCCGGCGGTCGCCGGGCGGTGTGGTCCGACGTTGCGCGCTTCCTGCGGGTGGACTTCCCGGCCGTCTGCTACCGGACCCGCTGGTGGTGGACCGGTGCGGCGGTCTTCTTCCTCGTTCTCGCCTTCGGGATGGGCGGCTTCATCGCGACCAGCCCGGAGGCGCAGCTCGCGGCCGCACCGCCGGAGGTTGTGCGGCAACTGGTCGAGGAGGACTTCGAGAACTACTACAGCTCCGCGCCCGCCCAGGACTTTGCCGCCCGTGTCTTCACCAACAACGCTTACGTGGCGGCACAGGCGATCGTGTTCGGCGTCCTGCTCGGCCTGCCGGTGCTGTTCGTGTTGTCTCTCAACGCGCTGAACGCCGCCGTCGCCGGTGGGCTGATGGTGGCCAACGACCGGGCCGGTCTGTTCTTCGGACTGATCCTGCCGCATGGTCTGCTCGAACTCACCGCCGTGTTCGTGGCCTGTGGACTCGGCCTGAAGCTGGGCTGGACGGTGGTCGATCCGGGCGGACGCACCCGCTCTCGCGCCCTCGCCGAGGAGGGCCGGTCGCTGATTGCCGGCGCCCTGGGGCTGGCCCTCGTGCTGTTCGTCTCCGGCATCATCGAGGCGTTCGTGACGCCCTCGCCGCTCCCGACGTGGGCTCGCGTCGGCATCGGCGTGCTGGCCGAGGTTCTCTTTCTCGCCTACGTCTTCGGTCCTGGCCGCAAGGCGGTACGCGCCGGGCGCACGGGCGACCTGGTGAGCGACCTGCGCGGTGACGTGCGACCGGTGGCCGCGTAGACCAGCTCCGGCAGCGCCTCGCCCAGCGGCGCGTCGAGGGTGAGTGCGGCGTGCGGGTCGCCGCGGCTGAGACCCTGGTTGACGATCGCGACGGGGACACCGAGCTTCGCCGCCCGCAGCACGAAGCGGTAACCGGACATGACGGACAGGGACGAGCCGAGCACGAGCAGCAGCCGGGCATGGGCGACGAGCGCGAAGCTCACTTCGACGCGCCCGGCCGGCACCGTCTCGCCGAAGAACACGACATCGGGCTTCAGCAGCCCGCCGCAGAGCCGGCAGTCCACGACCGTGAAGCCCCGGACTGCGTCGTCCGGCAGCTCGACGTCACCGTCCGGATTGAACCGCCCGACCGAGGCCGACCAGCCTGCGTTGGCTGCGCGCAACCGGTCGTCGAGCTCGGTCCGTGCGCTGACCGCCCCGCAGCCCAGGCAGACAACCCGGTGCAGGTTGCCGTGCAGTTCGATCACGCCGGTGGCGCCGGCCCTGGTGTGCAGCCCGTCGACGTTCTGCGTGACCAGCCCCGCGAGCAGCCCGTGCTCCTGAAGCGCGGTGACCGCGAAGTGGCCGGCGTTGGGCGCGGCCTGCGCGACGATCCGCCAGCCGAGGTGGCTGCGGGCCCAGTAGCGCTGCCGCTGTGCGGGGTCGCCGACGAAGCGCTGGTAGGTCATCGGCGTCGCCCGGCGCAGCGCGCCCGTCGGCCCGCGGTAGTCCGGGATCCCCGAGTCGGTCGACAGGCCCGCTCCGGACAGGACCATGACGTCGCCGCCGGCAATGAGTTCGGCCAGTCGGTCGGCCGGGCGGGGATCGGGCGGCTCAGCCGGCACGCCAGCCGCCGGTGTCGACGCCTCCCGGCTGCGGTGCCTGCTCGTCGTACGGCGTGCGGCTGTAGACGAAGCTGCCGAGATCGAGTGCGACCACCCGGCCGCCTTCGCGGACGACCCGCAGGACCTCGCCGGCGTGGTAGCCGTCGAGGCCGACGAAGGTCCCGTCGCCGCGCGGCCGGAAGCGCGACGCCCGGCCGGAGCCCAGCAGCCCCACGAGGTCCAGCAGCCCGTCGGACCGCAGGCGCAGGCCGTAGGAGTACGTCCCCCAGTACCAGACGCCGGCGAGTTCCAACCCGTCGGCGTCGGCGGTCGGCGACCACGGCTCGCCCACGAACGGCTCTGCGGCCCGGACGATCTCGTGCAGATCCGCCGCGAGGGTGCCGTCCAGCCCGCTGGTGGCGTTGGCCAGCACCACGCTGCCGAGCTGCTCCGCACGGTCGACGAACACCGAGGCGAGAAAGCCCGGCATCGACCCGCCGTGGCCGACCAGCGTCCGGTCGCCGACCCGCACCACCTGCAGGCCGAGGCCGTACGCCCCCCACTCCCTCGCCGCGCTGTCCACGCCGGCCGGCTCGGCCATCTCCTCGAGCGTCGCGGCGGCCAGGACATCGCCGGTGTCACCGAGCAGGAACGAGCCGAGCCGCGCGAGATCCGTCAGCGTCGACCAGAGCTGCCCACCGGCCGCCATCGCGCCGGCGTCGTGCTCCGGCTCGGGGAGCACGACGTCGGCCCACGGGTGCACGGCCCAACCCTGGGCGGCCCGGCCGTCGGGCCTCGGGGTCGTGCGGGACATGCCGAGCGGGAGCAGCACCTCGTCCCGGACGACCTCGGTCCAGGGCCGGCTGCGGCGCCGGGCGAGCAGCTCGCCGAGCACGCCGTAGCCGAGGTTCGAGTAGTGAAAGCGGCGACCCGCCGTGTGCGGCGCGTCGTCGTCGTCGAGCTGGCCGGCCAGGGTGGGCCAGTCCGTCCCCGGGACCCGCTCCCACCACGAGCCCGGGCTCTCCGCCCGCAGCCCGGCGTTGTGGGCGAGCAGCTGCCCGACGGTGCGCCGGCCGAAGGGCGTGCCGGGGACGTGGTCGTCGAGCGGGTCGTCGAGGGTGAGCAGCCCCTCGTCACGAAGACGCAGCACAGTGATCGCGGTGATCGTCTTGGTGATCGAGCCGATGCGGTACTGCACGTCGGTGTGCGGCTCGTCGACCGCGCCCCGGCCGGCCGACCAGGCCAGCGAGCCGTCGCGCACGATTCCGGTGAGCAGCGAGGGCAGCCGGCTGTCGCGCTGTGCCCGGGCGGTGCGGGCCAGCAGCAGGCGGGCGGTCGTCGGCAGCAGCTCGCTCATGTCGAGCGACCGTAGCGGTCGGCCTGCGGTCCGGCCGTCTACTCCCCGCAGGCCTCGCCCGCCTGCAGGAGAATCGCCGTGTCGCTGGGGCTGGTCCCGGTCAGCTGCCCGAACATGCCCGACGACTGGTCGGCCAGAGAGAAGTTCGGGCCGACGGGGCCGTCGCCGGCGCTCACCTCGAGTGCCTTCTCGCCGACGCCCTCCCGCAACTGCGCCACCGTGGTGCCGATGCCGAAGTCGTACGTCGTGCCGCCGATCAAGGCACTGGCCGTCGGGACGTCGGTAACGGTGCCCTGTTCCTGCAGTGTCCACTGGTAGAAGGTCAGGCCGGGCCCGTCGACGTCGCCGAACAGCAGCACGAGCGCACCGTCGCCGTACTCCAGTGCCCGCAGCTTGTCTCCCGGACAGGTGCCGTAGTCGCTGAAGCTGTCGCCCTCACCGGTGTCCTTGGTCGGCAGGCCGAGCGCGGAGTCGAAGACTGCCCTCGCACTGGTGTACGGGGTGCCGAACCCGACCAGCTGCGCGGACGTGTCGATGCCGTTGCCGGTCAGGCGGACAGTCTTGGCCGCCGTCGGTGCGGTGGTCGGTGACGGCGTCGGGGCTGCGGTCACCGGGCCAGGCGTGCTCACGGTCTGAGCCTTCGCGCGGTCCGCTTCTGCGCCGTCCCCGCACCCCGAGAGCAGGTGACGAGCAGGAACCCGGCTGCGAGCACTGGGGAGCGACGCAAGGCAGAGGTGCCGTGGGGAGCCAAGGTGCAGGCGGTACGTGTCATGGGGTCCACTTCTCGGGTTGAGGGCATCTGACTCGTCTGTCGCGCCGGCGGGGTGATGTGGTTGCACGCCGGGCGAGGCAATTCAGGGCGCGACCACCTGGAAGCTCAGCGACGTCTGCGTCGTCGACCCGTCGCTGCCGACACCGAGCAGGCGCACGGTCGCGAGGCCCTCGCTTGGATGTCTCGCACTCAGCCGGGTGCCGCCGGTCCGTTCCGGTAGTGGTAGCCGTACGCCGTCGCGAAACCGGCTGCGGTGTAGAGCGCCCGGGCGGGGTCGTTGCCACTCCACAGCTGCAGGTACGCGGCGGAGGCGCCGTGGGTGGCGGCCCACCTGCCGAGGGCACCGAGCAGGTGGCGACCGTGGCCCTGCCGCCGGTGGGTCGGCAGCACGGCCATCGCGAACAGGCCCAGCCAGCGCTCGTCGACGACCCCGCGGGCGACCGCGACGACGTCGCCGTCGATGCGCACGCTGGCATAGCCGGTCGGCGACGCGATCCGCTCCAGGCATCGACGCGCGAGCTCGAGCCCGCGTGGTCCCTCCCGACCGTCGACCGACCACCAGCAGTCCAGCCACGCCTGGTCGGGCACGGGGGTGAGGGTGGCGGCGGGGGGTGGGCTGGAGGACCGACCTTGCGGTGATCCGCTGGTCAACACGTCGGGCGTATCCACCAGCAGACCACCGCAAGGGGGGGATCCGGCCCGGTATGAGGCAGGACGCGCACCGGGGACGGGGCTGGCCAGGACCAGCGTGGGCGACTCGACCTGCCAGCCGCGGGCGGCGAGCTGCGCGTCGAGGAGCGGGTCGCTGACCTGGATCCGGGCCGGCAGCCCTCTCTCGGCGTAGAAGGTGGCGACCGCGGTGAGCTGCTCGTCGAGCACGTCCCCGGTCAGGACGCCGGCCGTGAGCGGGAGGGCCGAGTTGGCCCGCTTGGTCACCCCTTCGGCCGCCCGCAGCCGCCACCCCCGACGCTCGACCACCTCGATCGCCGGCCACGCATCGGCCGCCAGCCGGTCGAGCAGCAGCCGCCGGTCGTGATCGGCTGGGGGAAGGGGGCCTGGGGGAAGGGGGCGGGCGCCGAGGCTCGCGCCGAGCCACCTCACAGCCGGCCGGCGGCTTTGAGCGACAGGTAGGCGTCCGACACCGCGGGGGCGAAGGTCTCGGGTGGGGCGTCGACGACCTCGACGCCCCGTCGGCGCAGCACCGCGGTGAGCCGGCGGCGCTCGGTGCGGGCCCGCTCGGCGGCGGCGGCGTCGTAGGCCGCCGCCACCGTGCCGGAGCGGTCGGCGGCCATCTGCTCCACCCGCGGATCGGCGACCGCGGCCAGCAGGACGGTGTGCCGGGAGGTCAGTGAGCCGAGCGCCGGCAGCAGCCCCTCCTCGAGCGGCGCGGTGTCCAGGGAGGTGAACAGCACGACCAGCGAGCGGCGCCGGGTGCGGCGCAGGGCCTCGGCCACCAGGCGGCGACCGTCGCTCTCGATCAGCGCCGGCTCGAGACCGGCCATGGCGTCGACCATCCGGGGCAGCAGCTCGTCGCGGCCGGCGCCCTCGACGGCGGCGCGGGGTTCGCGGTCGATCGCCAGCAGGTCGACCTTGTCCCCGGCGCGGGAGGCCAGCGCGCACAGCAGCAGGGCGGCGTCGAGGGCGGCGTCCAGCCGCGGCACGTCGCCCACCCGGCCGGCGGAGGTGCGGCTGGTGTCGACGACCAGCAGCAGGGTGCGGTCGCGTTCGGGCCGCCAGGTGCGCACGACCACTTCCTGGCGCCGGGCGGTGGCGCGCCAGTCGATGGAACGTACGTCGTCGCCGTCCACGTAGTCGCGCAGGCTGTCGAACTCGGTGCCCTGCCCGCGGGTGCGCACTGCGACCGCCCCGTCGAGCTGGCGCAGCCGGGCGAGCCGCTCGGGCAGGAACTTGCGGGAGGTGAACGGGGGCTGCACCCGCACCCGCCAGGGCAGCTCGTGCCGGCCCTGCCGGGCGGCGATGCCGAGCGGCCCGACCGCCCGGACGGTCACCCGGTCGGGCAGCCGGTCACCGCGCCGGGTGGGGACGAGCACGGTGGTCAGCCGCCGCCGCTCACCTGCCGGGATGTCGAGCCGGTGCGTACGCGGACCCGCCCCCGCGGACGGCACCCAGGCATCGCGCAGCACTCCGCGCAGCCGGCGCGAGCCGGCGTTGGTCACGCTGAGCGAGACCTCGACCTGCTCGCCGAGCCGGCAGGCGGTCGCGCCGGACCGGACGAGCCGCAGCGCCGAGACCGGCGCCGCGAGCAGGGCGTCGATGACCGCGAGCACCGCGATCAGCAGCGCCCACGCGAGCACGGTCCACAGTGACGGGACGAGGAAGACCACGAGGACACCGAGCAGGGCGAGCAGCGCGGCCCGCCCGGTGAGCGCCACGACGCCTAGCGGGGGACGGGCACCGACGACAACACGCCGTCGAGGACGCCGTCGCCCGTCACGCCCTCGAGCTCGGCCTCCGGGCGGACGCTGACCCGGTGGCGCAGGGTCGGCCGGGCCAGGGCCTTGACGTCGTCCGGTGTCAGGTAGTCGCGTCCGGACAGCCAGGCCCAGGCCTTTGCCGTGGACAGCAGCGCGGTGGCGCCACGGGGTGAGACACCGAGCGACAGCGATGGACTCGTGCGGGTCGCCCGGCACAGGTCGATGATGTAACCCATCACCTCGGGTGCGACCGTCACCTCCCGGACCGCCTCGCGCCCGGCCGCGAGCTCAGCCGCCCCGGCCACCGGGCGCAGACCGGCGGCGGACAGGTCGCGCGGGTCGAAGCCGCCGTTGTGGGCGAGCAGGACCTTGACCTCGTCGTCGCGGCTGGGCAGCCCGACGGTCAGCTTGAGCAGGAAGCGGTCGAGCTGCGCCTCCGGTAGCGGATAGGTGCCTTCGTACTCCACCGGGTTCTGCGTGGCGCAGACGACGAACGGGTCGGGCAGCAGCCGCGGGGTGCCGTCGACGCTGACCTGCCGCTCCTCCATCGCCTCGAGCAGCGAGGCCTGGGTCTTGGGCGGCGTGCGGTTGATCTCGTCGGCGAGCAGCAGGTTGCAGAACACCGGGCCGGGACGGAAGGTGAAGTCGGCCGAGCGGTTGTCGTAGACCAGCGAGCCGGTGATGTCGCCCGGCATGAGGTCGGGCGTGAACTGCACCCGCTTGGTCTCCAGCGAAAGGGAGGCGGCGACGGCGCGTACGAGCAGGGTCTTGGCGACGCCGGGCACGCCCTCGAGCAGCACATGGCCGCGGCAGAGCAGGGCGATGACCAGGCCCGTGACGGCCGCGTCCTGGCCGATGACGGCCTTGCCCACCTCCTGCCGGAGCGCGACGAGCGCCTCCCTCGACTGGTCGGCACCCATTGGACGCTTGGTCATCCGGGTCCGGGTCGAGGACGCCCGAACGCGTACGGGGCGGTCGGGCGCGGCCTCGGCTGGCTCGGTCACATGCCCACCTTCAGGGTTGTCTCGAGCGTGCGCAGGTCGGCGACCAGCCGCACGAGGGCGGCGTCGTCGGTCGGTGCACCACCGTACAGAAGGACGTCGACGGCGCTCGGCGCACGGCCGGTGCGCTCGGCGACGACGGTGACGAGCGCCTGCCGGTCCGCCCCGCCGGCCAGCCCGACCCGGCGAAGCAGGCGCTCCCGGGTGGCCACCCGCACCGCCTCGCCGGCCGAGCCCCGGGCGCCCGCCGCCCGGTAGAGCCGGCTGCGTCCCTCCACGGCCTCGGCTGCCCGCACGATGACCGGGAGCGGCTCCTCGACGACCCGGCCGAGCCGGCGCGCCCGCCACAGGGCCAGGACACCCGCCGCGACGAGCAACTGGAGCCCCCCGAGCAGCAGCCCGTCGGGGATCAGCTCACCCAACGTGGGCTCCCCCTCCGGCACGACGCGGCCCGGCCGTGGGACCAGCCACACGACACCGCCCTCGCGCTCGCCCAGCAGGCCGAGTGCCAGTGCGGCGTTGCCGCGCTCGTCCAGCCGGTCGTTGGTGAGCAGCGCACCGTCGCCGAGCAGGGTGGCGCCGCGCTCGGGCAGGCGCAGCAGCGTGGCATCACCGGAGGCGGCGTAGCAGCCGGTCGCCGCCTCCTCCGTCGTCTCGTAGCTGAGCCCGCCGAGGTCGACCTCGCCGGCCCGGGTCGCCACTTCCAGCTCACAGGCCGGACGACGACGGTCCACCTGCACGAGGCCGCGCACCTTCACCGGCAGCCCCAGTGCGTCCAGGTCCTCGTCCTGCGCCCCCACCACTACGAGCCCCCCGTCGAGCGCGCCCAGTTGCTCGAGCTCGGCCTCGGCGAGCGCCTGCGGCACACCGAGGACCACGGTCACCTCTGGGCCGCTCGCCTCGGCCACCGCCTCCACCGTGTCGAGACGGCGTACGGGGACGCCACGCTCGCGCAGGATCTCCGCCACGGCCCGCGACCCGCCCGGCGCGTAGGAGTCCGGGTCCAGCCGGCCGGACGGACCGGCGGCCGAGACCAGCGCGAGCAGCGTGGTCGCCAGGACCAGGGCGAGGACCAATAGCGCCGGCCCTCGCCAACGTCGGCCCACGCCGCGGACCGTCTCGCTGGTCGCCGTCGACGGCGGCTGCTCGACCGTCGTCATCGCCGTCATGCCGGAGTCAGCCGGCTGGCACCGACCCGCTCGTCGACGCCGACCAGCACGGCGTAGGAGGACGCGTCGGCGGCGCGCCCGCCGTACCAGATCTCGTCGAACAGCACGGCCGCCCGCCGCAGGTCGTCGGCAAGAGCAGGTACGGCGGCGCCGCCGTCGCGGGCGACCTCACCGGCGGTGCGACCCGGCCGTGGGTCCAGCGCGCCGCGTGCCTCGAGGTCCCGGACGATCGCGCGCAGCCGCTCCCGGACCGCGTCGGCGAAGCGTCCCTCGCCTGCCGCCTGCTCGGCGAGGGTGCGGTGCTCGGCGGCCGTCAGCGCTGTCCCGGCCGAGAACAGCGGTCGACCGGTCGACCGGCCGGCGAGCGGGCCGACCCTGGACAGCACGACGGCGACGAACAGGGCTACCAGGACGACCAGCGCGAGCACGCCCAGCGTGCCGCCAGGAGCGGCGCCTGCGGCGCGGTCGAGCAGGTCGCTGATCTCCCGCACCACGCGACCCAGCACCCGCACGAGCAGCGCCGGCTCGGCCTGCGCGTACTCCTGGCGCCGCAGCTCGTCCCGGGCGGCCTCGCGCGCAGCGTCGCGGGACAGTTCCTCCAGTGCCAGTGCCAGCAGGCTCACCGCCGGGCGGCCACAGCAGCGGTCAGCGCGACGTCCAGGCCCTCGCTGCGCATGCGCCGGTCGACGTAGAGCAGCGCCCGCACGCCGGCCGTGAACGGCGCGACGACGGTCGAGGCGAGGCCCCCGCCGATCGCGGACAGGACCAGCGGTCGGGTGCCCAGCACGTCGGCGTCGGGGTCGAACAGGTTGCCGGGTGAACCGGCACCGAGCACGGCGAAGGGAAGCTGCACCACCTGCGAGACGAACAATCCGACAATCAGGGTGAGCAGCAGGATCCCGAACACCCGCCACCAGTCGCGCTTCACCAGCGCGCTCGAGCGGCGCAGGCTGGTCAGGATGCCGGTGCGCTCGAGCACCAGGGCGCACGGCGCGAGCGAGAAGCGGATGTAGAGGTAGGGGCAGACCACGAGCGGGGCGAGGATCAGCGGCACGCCGACGATCGCCAGCACCGGGCCGCCGATGGCGATCAGTCCCGCGCCGCCGACGATGCCGGCGAGCAGGATCCCGTAGACGATCAACAGGACCAGCAGGGCGAGGCCGACCAGCCGCAGCAGGACGGGCCGCAGCTGCCGCCAGGCCTCGGCGAAGCTCATCGGCTCGCCGAGCACGGCCTTGCCGACCACCGCGGTCAGGCCCCCGGTCAGGACCGCCCCGGACAGCAGGGCGAGCAGGATGGTGAGCAGGCCGCCGGCCGCCGCGCCGCCGAGCACCTCTTCGAGGGCGGCGATGTCGCCGGTCTCCAGGGTCGCGGTGTCGAGGTCGAGAAGCGGCTGGAACGCCGTCACGAGCAGGGCGACGTTGAGCAGCGTCGTCACCAGCGCGACGATCGCCGACAGGCCGAGGGCCGGCCGGGGATAGCGCCGGATGATGCCGACCGCACCGTCGAGCAGCTCACCGAGCCCGAGTGGGCGCAGGGGCACGACGCCGGGCTTGAGCTCGGCCGGCCGCTGTCCCCAGGGCGGCTGGCCAGCCCCGTAGGCAGATTGCGCGTACGGCGGCGCCGGCTGCCCGTACGGCGGCGGTGGCGACTGGCCTGGCGCCGGCGGTGGGCTGTACGGCGGCCCCTGCGTCGGGCCACCCCAGCCTTCCGGTGTCGTCCACCCGCCCGGCTCGCTCATCTGTCCCCGTCCTGCGCAGGTCGTGCCAGCGGACCCACCGGCTCCGTTCATGCTGTCACGCGACGCATCCGTCGCCGGCGGAAACGCCCCGTCCGGCCTTTCGGGTGCGACCATGGACAGATGCTGCGCACGGAGGACCGGTGAAGGGCAAAGTGCTCGTCGTCGACGACGACCCGGCGCTTGCCGAGATGCTGGGCATCGTGCTGCGCGGGGAGGGGTTGGACCCGGCCTTCGTCGCGGACGGTGACGCAGCGCTCGGCGCCTTCCGTCGGGAGCGACCGGACCTCGTCCTGCTCGACCTCATGCTGCCCGGGACCGACGGGGTGGAGGTCTGCCGCCAGATCCGCGCCGAGAGCGGCGTGCCGATCGTCATGCTGACCGCCCGCAGCGACACCCTTGACGTCGTTCTCGGCCTGGAGAGCGGCGCAGACGACTACGTCGTCAAGCCGTTCAAGCCCAAGGAGCTCGTTGCGCGATTGCGCGCCCGGCTCCGGCAGCGCGACGACTCCGAGCCCGAGACCTTGACGATCGGGCCCGAGGACGACTTCGTGAGCATCGACGTGCCAGGGCACAAGGTGCTGCGCGACGGCGTGCAGGTGCAGCTCACCCCGCTGGAGTTCGACCTGCTGGTCGCCCTGGCCCGCAAGCCGCACACCGTGTTCACCCGGGAGGTCCTGCTCGAGCAGGTCTGGCACTACCGGCACGCCGCTGACACCCGGCTCGTCAACGTCCACGTGCAACGGCTGCGGGCGAAGGTCGAGCGGGACCCCGAGCAGCCGCAGATCGTGCTCACGGTGCGGGGGGTCGGCTACAAGGCAGGCCCCGACTGATCACCAGACTGCCCACCCGGATGCTTCACGCAGGTCGCACGGCGAGCTCGCGCTGGCGCGGTTCGCTGCAGACCCGGGTCGTGGTCAGCACGCTGGTCGTCTCGAGCGTGGTGGTGGCCCTGTTCGCCTCGCTGCTTCTCGACTCCGTCGGCCGGGGTCTGGTCGAGGCCAAGACCCGGGTGTCCCTGGGCGAGGCGAGGGCGGGGCTGGCCTTCGTCGAGACCAGCCTCGATGCCGCGCAGGACGAGCCGGCCGATGTCCAGGAGTTCCGCCTGCAGGACGTCTTCCAGCGACTGGCGTCGCGCGGGTCGCCCGGCAACGCCTACCTCGTCCTGCTGGTGGGACCGTCGCAGCGCAACGCCTTTGCCTCACCGGGGCTCGCGACGACCGACGTGCCGCCCGATCTCGCGGCCCGGCTGGTGCCCGGATCAGCCTC
The DNA here is from genome assembly GCA_019348355.1 of Actinomycetota bacterium. Classification (GTDB taxonomy): domain Bacteria; phylum Actinomycetota; class Actinomycetes; order Mycobacteriales; family SCTD01; genus SCTD01. The sequence goes on along the minus strand of JAHWJP010000003.1, from coordinate 32,459 downwards.
GGCGTACGCCTTCGCCGACGTCCCCGTCGACGGGCGACGGGACAGGGGGCTGGTCGTCGGTTCGCTGCTGACGGTGCCCTCGCTCGGGGAGTACCGCCTCTACCACCTGTTCCCCCTGACCTCCGAGCGCGAGACCCAGGCCCTGGTACGGCGTACGGCCACCCTCGCCGGCCTGTTGCTCGTGGGGCTGCTGGCCCTGATCACCGGCCTGGTCGCCCGGCAGGTGGTGACCCCCGTCCGGATGGCGGCGCGCACGGCGGAGCGCCTGGCCACCGGCCTGCTGGACGAGCGACTGCATGTGCAAGGTGAGGACGAGATCGCGCGCCTCGGCTCGTCGTTCAACTCCATGGCCGAGGCGCTGCAGCGCCAGATCCGGCAGCTGGAAGACCTGTCACGGGTGCAGCGACGATTCGTCGCAGATGTCTCGCACGAGCTGCGCACCCCGCTGACCACGGTGCGGATGGCCGCAGATGTGCTGTTCGACGGCCGCCGGGACTACCCGCATTCCGCGGCGCGCGCAGCGGAGCTGCTGCAGGCAGAGCTGGACCGCTTCGAGAACCTGCTCGTCGACCTGCTCGAGATCAGCCGTCACGACGCCGGCGCTGCCGACCTGGACCCCTCCCCCGCTGAGCTCGGCACGCTCCTTCGCCGCACCCTCGCCGCCGCGCAGCCGCTGGCCACCCGCCGGGGCAGCTCCCTGGAACTGGTGCTGCCAAGCGGTGCGGTCGTCGCCAGCATCGAGCCGCTGCGCATCGAACGGGTCGTGCGCAACCTGGTGGTCAACGCCATCGAGCACGGCGAGGGCCGGCCCGTGGTGGTGGAGCTCAGCGAGACCGAGTCGGCCGTCTCGGTCTGCGTCCGAGATCACGGCGTGGGCCTGGCGCCGGGCCAGGCAGAGCTGGTGTTCAACCGCTTCTGGCGGGGTGACCCGTCGCGGGCACGGACCACCGGCGGCACCGGGCTCGGTCTGGCCATTGCGCGCGAGGACGTCCGCCTGCACGGCGGCTGGCTGCAGGCCGCGGGGGCACCCGGCCGAGGCTCGGTGTTTCGGATGCTGCTGCCGCGGCACGCCGGTCACCCCCTGACCGAGACCCCGCTGGTGCTCCACTCGTGAGGCGGCTGCTGCTGCTCTTGCTGCTGCTCCTGCCCGGCTGTGGGCTGCCGCTGACCGAGGGGGCGCGCTCCGCCGGCGGCTCGTCGGCGCAGGTGCCGGCCGAGCAGCAGGATCCGGCCGCCATTCAGGTGCTGCCACCCGGTCCGCAGGAGGGGGCGAGCGCCGTCGAGCTGGTCCAGGGATTCCTGCGCGCGCAGAGCAGTCCCAGTGACGGGTACGCCGTCGCCCGGCAGTTCCTCGCACCGGGCACCCCCTGGGATGCCGCCGAGGAGGCGATCGTCTACGTCGCAGCCTCGCCGAGCGTCACGCCCGACCCCGAGCGGCCCGACCAGGTGCTGACCCGGCTGGACACTGTCGCCTCGATCTCCGGTGAAGGGACCTACCGGCTGCAGAGCGGCACGCTGGCCGAGCGCTACACGGTCGGGCCGGACCCGGCCGGCCGACTGCGCCTGACCGGCGTCCCGCCGGGACTGCGTCTGACTCCCGCCGACCGGGCCCTGTCGTTCCGGCCCTACGACCTGCAGTTCCTCGGCCGTACGGCGGGCGGCGGCACGTCCGGCCGGCTGGTCTCGGACCGGGTCTTCCTGCCCGTGACCGCCGATCCGGCCCAGGCCATGGTGCGGGCCCTGCTGCGCGGACCGACACTGCCGTTGCAGGGGGCGGCCACCAGCGCTGTGCCGGCCGGCACGACCCTTGCCGCGCCGGTGCGCACCGAGGGTGGCGTGGTCACCGTCGACCTGTCGGGTCCGCTGCGCGAGCTCGAGGTCCGCGATCGGCAACGGCTGTCGGCCCAGCTCGTGTGGACCTTGCATCCCGCCTACACGGCGGTCCGTCTGCTGGTCGAGGGTGAGCCGCTCGTGGTCGAAGGCGCACAGCCGGTGCAGGACATCACGGACTGGCCGGGCTACGACCCGACGCGGGTGGACGGTGACGCGCCGCTGCTCTACCTGCAGGAGCGCTCGCTGCGTAGCCTCGACGGTGCGTTGGTGGGCAGTGAGATCACCCGTGGCGGAGGCCTGCGGGTCGATGAGGTGGCGACGAGCCCGCTGCGCAACGACGTGGGCCTGCTCACCCGGCGGCCTGACGGCACGGACGAGGTGCGCACCGGGCCGCTGCCCGGCCCGTTCGGTCCACCCCTGCTCGCCTCGCCCGACCTCGGCGCGTTGTCGTGGGGCTCGGGCGACCAGGGACTGTGGGTGCTGCAGGGGGGATCGACCCCGGTTGTCTGGCGGGTCCCCGGTCCCGATGCGCCACCCGGGAGCCCGGCGCAGACCGTGGCCTACGACGCCCCCCCGGGGCCGGCCGGGCCGCTCACCGACCTGCGCGTCTCGCGGGACGGCGCCCGCATCGCTCTGGTCTTCGGGATCGGCCCGGCGCGTCGGCTGCACGTCGGCCGCATCGAGCCCACCGAGACAGGTCTGCGGATCACGGGGGTCGTCGCCATCGCGCCGATGCTCAGCGACGTCACGGACGTGGCCTGGGAGTCCGGTGTCTCGCTGGCCGTGCTCGCCGCCGACCCCGACACCGCAGGGCTGCTGCCGGTGAGCGTCGCCGTCGACGGATCGAGCTCGGAGCCGGTGCAGCGGGGCGGTCTGTCCGGGACGCCGGTGTCGCTCGCGGCGGCTCCCGGCCGACCCCTGACAGTCGCGACCGAGGAGGAGGGCCGGCTGCGGCTGTTCCGGGACAACGGCTCGCTGTTCCGGCTCCAGTCGGACGGCGCCGCCCCCTTCTACCCGGGCTGAGGGCTACCCGGCTGTACGAGCCCGGTGACCGGGCTCGACGCCGGTCCACAGACCGCGGCCGACCTGTTGTCGACCCACGCGCGGTCCGCCATCGTCGGGGAGGTGATGCCGTCCGAGCGACCAGGGTTCGCCGACCTGCTGGACCTGATGCTGCCGCGGGACTGCGCCGGCTGCCGGGCCCCCGGCCGCACCCTGTGCCCGACGTGCCGGACGACGCTGACCCGCCGGCCCTTCGCCCACCGGCCGACGCCGTGCCCGCCCGGTCTGCCGCCACTGCTGGCCGCTGCGGCGTACGACGGGGTGGTCCGCGAGGTCCTGCTGGCTCACAAGGAGCACGGCCGGCTCGCTCTGGCCGGCCCGCTCGGGACGGCGCTGGCAGCGGCCGTGCGGGCGGCCGGCGAACTCTCCCCGCGGACGGTGCTCGTCCCGGTGCCCTCCGCTCCGGCCGCGGTCCGTGCACGCGGGCACGACCATGCCCGCCGGCTCACAGCAGCCGCGGCCCGCCGGCTCCGGGTCCGGTCGGCGCCCCTGCTGGTGGGGGTGCGCGGGCGGGCGGACCAGTCCGAGCTCGACATCGCCGGCCGGGCGGCGAACCTGGCGGGCGCGTTGCGGGCCCGCGGGCCACTGGGCGGCCTGCCCGTCGTGGTGGTCGACGACCTCGTGACGACGGGCGCGACCCTGGCCGAGGCCTGCCGGGCGCTGCGCGAGGCGGGTGCGGACGTGCACGCGGCGGCTGTAATCGCTGCGACGAGGCGTCGGGTCGGTGTCACCCGAATGGAGGGTCCCATTGTCGAGCGGTGACCTCGAGGTCTAGCGTCTGGTCCCCAGCCGCAAGCGGTGCCCGACCGAGCGCCGAGGGGAGAGGAGGTCCGACCGCCCCTCGTGGGAACCCTGCTCGCACCGCCCGACGTCCCATTCCCGATTGTGTTGGAGGATCCGCGTGGACATCGTCGTCAAAGGCCGCAACGTCGAGGTGCCGGACCATTTCCGGACGCACGTCAGCGACAAGCTGGCGCCTTCCGAACGCCTCGATTCCCGTGTCATCCGGCTCGACGTCGAGCTCGCCCACGAGAAGAACCCGCGCCAGTCCGCGAACTGCCAGCGCGTCGAGATCACCTGCTACAGCAAGGGTCCGGTCATCCGGGCCGAAGCGAGTGCGAGTGACTTCTACGCCGCGCTGGATGCCGCCACGCTCAAGCTCGAGGCCCGCCTGCGCAAGGCGCACGACCGTCGCCGCATCCACCACGGGCGCCACACGCCGCCCTCGGTGGCCGAGGCGACGGCGGGTCTTCCGGCCGACCTGCCGGTGGCCCAGAACGGCTCAGCCGCGGACTCGGCGTACGACACCGTCGCCGTGCTCGAGCCGGAATCCCGCGACGACACCGAGCTGCTGATCGTGCGCGACAAGACCCACACGGCCACCCCGATGGCGACCGCCGACGCGCTGCACGAGATGGAGCTCGTCGGCCACGACTTCTTCCTGTTCCTCGACGCCGCGAGCGGCCTGCCCAGCGTGGTCTACCGGCGGCACGGCTACGACTACGGCGTCCTGCGGCTCGCAGCGGGCTGAACTCGCAATCGGGCCACTGCGTGACAGGATGCGGTGCGTCGCGCAAGAACCTCCGGAGGACCCCTTGACCGAGACCACCGCACCGGGCCAGGCCAGCATCGGCGGCGGGCCGGTCGTGGAGCCGATCCGTGTGCTGGTGGTCGACGATCACGCGCTGTTCCGGCGCGGTCTGCAGATGGTGCTCGAGCAGGAACCCGACATCGAGGTCGTCGGGGAGGCGAGCGACGGCGGAGAGGCGATCACTGCCGCGACCGAGACGCTGCCGGACATCGTGCTGATGGACGTACGGATGCCCAAGCGGGGCGGGATCGATGCCTGTACGGCGATCCACGCGACGGTGCCGTCCGCCAAGATCATCATGTTGACGATCTCGGACGAGGAGGCCGACCTCTACGAGGCGATCAAGGCCGGCGCGATGGGCTATCTGCTCAAGGAGATCTCGATCGAGGAGGTGGCCTCGGCGATCCGGGCCGTCCACGGCGGCCAGTCGCTGATCAGCCCGTCGATGGCGAGCAAGCTGCTGACCGAGTTCGCCTCGATGATCAAGAAGACCGACGACCGCCAGCAGGTGCCCACCCCGCGGCTCACCGACCGCGAGATGGAGGTCCTCAAGCTGGTCGCGAAGGGGATGAACAACCGCGACATCGCCAAGCAGCTGTTCATCAGCGAGAACACCGTGAAGAACCACATCCGCAACATCCTCGAGAAGCTCCAACTGCACTCGCGGATGGAGGCGGTCGTCTACGCGGTCCGCGAGAAGCTGCTCGAGATCACCTGAGCCCGGAGCCGCCCCCCGCCCTCGTTGATCATCCGCAGCATCGCCGCCCGGCTCCACGCCGGCCACTGTGCCGGGGCACCGCAACGCAGCGCCAGCCGTTCGACCTCCCGGAGCGCCTACGATCGAAGACGCACGACCGCAACCGTCGCGCGAGCCCGTCCGAGGGAGATGCACCAGCGTGGTCCTGAACAAGCTGCTCCGTGCCGGCGAAGGCAAGATGGTCCGCCGCCTCAAGGCGGTCGCCCAGGCCGTCAACGGGGTCGAGGAGGACTTCGTGGCGATGACCGACGCCGAGCTCCGCGCGGAGACCGACGTGTTCCGAGAGCGCCTCGCCGACGGGGAGACCGTCGACGACATCCTCGTCGAGGCGTTCGCGGTGGCGCGCGAAGGGGCCCGGCGCACCCTGGGCCAGCGGCACTTCGACGTGCAGGTCATGGGCGGCGCCGCCCTGCACATGGGCAACATCGCCGAGATGCGCACCGGTGAGGGCAAGACGCTCACCTCGACGCTTCCGGCCTACCTCAACGCGCTGGCCGGCGACGGCGTCCACATCGTCACCGTCAACGACTACCTCGCCCGCCGTGACGCCGAGTGGATGGGCCGGGTGCACCGCTTCCTCGGCCTGTCCGTCGGCGTCATCCTGGCCAACGAGCGCGCGGACGTACGCCGCCCCTCCTACGGCTGCGACATCACCTACGGCACCAACAACGAGTTCGGCTTCGACTACCTGCGCGACAACATGGCCTGGAGCGCCGGCGAGCTCGTCCAGCGCGGCCACCACTTCGCCATCGTCGACGAGGTCGACTCGATCCTCATCGACGAGGCCCGCACGCCGCTGATCATCAGCGGCCCGGCTGACCAGGCCACCAAGTGGTACGAGGAGTTCGCCCGCATCATCCCGCGCCTCGTGCGCGACGTGGACTACGAGGTCGACGAGAAGAAGCGGACCGTCGCGATCACCGAGTCCGGCGTGGAGAAGGTCGAGGACCAGCTCGGCATCGACAACCTCTACGAGGCGGTCAACACGCCGCTGGTCGGCTACCTCAACAACGCCCTCAAGGCGCGCGAGCTCTACCGCAAGGACAAGGAGTACGTCGTCATCGACGGCGAGGTGCTCATCGTCGACGAGCACACCGGCCGGGTGCTGGCCGGGCGCCGCTACAACGAGGGCATGCACCAGGCCATCGAGGCCAAGGAGAAGGTGGCGATCAAGGACGAGAACCAGACCCTCGCCACGATCACGCTGCAGAACTACTTCCGGCTCTACACCAAGCTCGGCGGGATGACCGGCACGGCGGCCACCGAGGCGGCCGAGTTCAGCCAGACGTACAGCCTCGGGGTGGTCGAGATCCCGACCAACCGCGACCCGCGGCGCACCGACGAGGCCGACGTCGTCTACAAGAGCGAACAGGCGAAGTACGAGGCGGTCGTCGAGGACATCGCCGACAAGCACGAGGCCGGCCAGCCGGTGCTGGTCGGCACCATCTCGGTCGAGAAGAGCGAGCTCCTGTCCCAGCTGCTGCGCAAGCGCGGCATCCCGCACGAGGTCCTCAACGCCAAGCAGCACGACCGCGAGGCGACGATCGTCGCGCAGGCCGGCCGCAAGGGCGCCGTCACGGTCGCCACCAACATGGCCGGCCGCGGCACCGACATCATGCTCGGCGGCAACCCCGAGCACATCGCCGCCGACGAGCTGCGCCGCCGAGAGCTGTCCCCGATCGAGACGCCGGAGGAGTACGAGGCGGCCTGGCCCGCGGCGCTCGAGACCGCGAAGGCGTCGGTGAAGACCGAGCACGAGGAGGTGGTCGACGCCGGGGGCCTCTACGTCCTCGGCACCGAGCGGCACGAGTCACGCCGCATCGACAACCAGCTGCGGGGCCGGTCCGGGCGACAGGGTGACCCCGGCCTGTCCCGCTTCTACCTCTCGCTCGGCGATGATCTGATGCGGCTGTTCAACGCCAACGCCGTCGAGATGATCATGGACCGGCTGAGCATCCCGGACGACGTGCCGATCGAGTCCAAGATGGTCAGCCGGGCGATCCGCTCGGCGCAGACCCAGGTCGAGTCGCAGAACTTCGAGATCCGCAAGAACGTCCTGAAGTACGACGAGGTGCTCAACCGTCAGCGCACCGTCATCTACGACGAGCGCCGCAAGGTCCTGAACGGCGCCGACCTGCACGAGCAGATCGCCAACATGGTCGACGACGTCGTCGAGGGCTACGTGCTGGCCGCGACCGCGGAGGGCTACCCCGACGACTGGGACCTCGAGCAGCTGTGGACCGCCCTCAAGACGCTCTACCCGATCAGCCTGTCGCTGGAGTCCTATGACGAGGACCGCGAGGCCTTGACCGCCGAGGGGCTGATCGACGACATCCGGGAGGATGCGACGAAGGCGTACGCGGCGCGTGAGGCCGCCGTCGGGATCGCCCCGACCGGCGAGCCCGCGATGCGCGAGCTGGAGCGGCGGGTGCTGCTGTCGGTCATGGACCGTCAATGGCGCGAGCACCTGTACGAGATGGACTACCTGCAGGAGGGCATCGGTCTTCGCGCGATGGGCCAGCGCGACCCGCTGGTGGAGTACCAGCGTGAGGGCTTCGACATGTTCCACAGCATGATGGACGCCATCAAGGAGGAGGCGGTCGGCTTCCTGTACAACGTCGAGGTGCCCGAGGCGCCGGCCGCGCCGCCGCCGGTGAACCTCGTCGCGACCGGTCCGGGCGAGACGCCCGGGGAGGTGTTCGTCGAGCAGCTGAGCTCGGGCGACTCCGCTCCTGGACCGGCACCGGCGCCGGTTGTGGCGGGACATGCTGCGGAGCAGCCGGTTTCGCTCGACAAGGAGCGGTCGGCGGCCCCCGCGCCCCCGCCGCCCCCGGCCGTCTCGGGCCCCGCCCCGGCCGCCTCGGGCCCCGCCCGGCCCACGACGCCCACGCCCACGCCGCCCACGCCGCCGCGCACGGTCCTTCCGGCCGACTTCGGCCGGCCCAAGCAGCCGGCCCAGCTGCAGTACACCGCGCCGGCCCTCGACTCGGCTCCGGGCTCGACCGGTGTCACGACGAGCAGCGGATCTTCGGGCGGCAGCGCGCCGGCCGGGTCGGCACCGAGCGGTGGCACGCAGAGCCGCAACTCACTGTGTGCGTGCGGTTCCGGTCGCAAGTTCAAGCGCTGCCACGGGGACCCACGCCACAGCTGAGCCGCTCGACAGGGGACCCCAAGATTTTCGGAGAGTTCACAGGGTGCTCGCCCTGTGAACTCCCCGAAGATCTTGCTCAGAAGCCGGCGAGCGCGGTGCACGACCACCGGCCGTCGACGCCCTCGAGGCGCAGCGCCAACGCGCCGGCTCGACCGCCACGCTGCACGGTGGCGCAGATCTCGGCCACCCCTTCCGGGCGCTGCTGGATGTGCAGGCTGCGCACGGCGCCACCGGTCGGCCGCACCCCGGTCGGGCTCGGCCGGTAGCGCAGGATCTGCTCGAGCCGCTCGTACAGCTCGGTGCTGGTGTCCCTGCGCAGCTGGGTGATCGGCCGGACGCCGGCGAGCACCTCGAGCAGGGCCTGCACCAGCGCGTGGGCGACCGGCCGGGCAGCGGGCAGCGCATCGGTCGGGGTGCGCGGCCGGATCGGTTCGGCGTCGTCGGCGGGCGGGTCCGGGACCAGACGCAACCGGGACAGCGAGCGCAGCGGGCCGATTGGCCGGCCCGGCGCCGCGCTGAGCAGGGGGAGCTCGTCGTCGTACGGCGGCTCACTGACCGGCACCGGGAGCAGGCGCAGCGCGGGCAGGCTCGTACTCCCGGAGAGCAGGTGCGACTGCTCGGACGTCAGAACGGACATGGGTCGTCCTTCGGGTTGGGGGGTCGGTGCGGATGTCGGTCAGGAAGGGGAGTCAGGGGTCGCGGGCGGCGACAGGCGCATCCCGGGCCGGATCAGATCGGGGTCGTCACCGACGAGGTCGCGGTTCGCCGACCACCAGGAGGGCCAGGCCTGCGCGACCTGCGCGTCGGACGGGGCGGGCGCGCCGGCTGCCTGCAGCTGCTGCGCCGCGAGGCGCCACAGCGAGTCACCCGGCTGGACCAGCACCGGCTCGGCCGGCGCGGCGCCAGCGGCCGTGTGCGGCCAGTCCAGATCCGGGCGGGCGGCGCTCGGCTCCGTCGCGCTCGCCCCCGCCACATTCGTCGCCGCCGCGGTAGGGCTCGACGCCGCCGAGGCGGGTGCGGCCCCCAGAACCCCGACGGCGACGGTGAGCCCGAGCGTGACCTCGACGGCCCGGCGGATCGCGGCCGGTGCGATGCGGCGGGCACCGGCGCCGGCGAGCCGACCGGCCACTCCTGGCAGCTGGCCGGCCGCCGTCACCAGCACGGACACGGCCAGCCAGGTGGCAAGAGCCCAGGCGAGCAGCGCCGCAGCGGCCACGAGCGGGCCGGTGGGGTCGAGGGCCGAGCTGGTCGCGCGCAGCTCGCGCCAGGCGGTCGAGGGGGGAGGCGCCGCCATGAGCAGCACCAGCCCGACCGCCACCACGACGAGCGCTGGGTCGACACGGCGCATGACTCACTCCTCCGCTTACCTACGTTTGCTGGCGTTTGCCTTTGTACGCACTTGTCCACGTGCCGTCAAGGCGAGTTGCGCAGACTGGTGCGGGCACGACAGGCTGGGGCCATGCGATGGCAGGGACTGTTTGCCGACCTCGAGGCGCAGTTCGAGCAAGCAGCAGCGGCGGAGCTGGCCGGCGAGGTGTCCGAGCGCACCCGCCGCGAGGCAGCCCTGCTGCGCATGGTGGACCGGCTGCGGCCAGGGGCGGGCCACCCGCTGGTGGTCACCGTCGCGGGCCACGGCGTCCTGCGTGGGCGGCTGGTCGACACCGGGTGCGACTGGCTGCTGCTGGAGGAGCCCGGCGGGCGCGAGCTGCTGGTCCCGCTGGCGGCCGTGCTGGGCGTCTGCGGCCTCGGCGTCCGCACGGCGGGCCCGGGCACCGAGGGGGCCGTGGCGAAACGGCTCGACCTGCGCTGGGCCCTGCGGGGGCTGGCCCGCGGCCGGACCGGGATGGCGGTCGCTCTGGTGGACGGCTCGCTGGTGACCGGCACGCTGGACCGGGTCGGTGCCGACCACCTGGACCTCGCCGAGCACGGCCTGGGCGAGGCGCGTCGGGTGGCGGCGGTGCGGCAGGTACGGATGGTGCCGCTCCCGGCCGTCGCCGTGATCCGCAGCGGCTGAGAACCGGCCGCTCAGTCCTCGGCGAGCTCCTCGCGACCCAAGGGGTGCGTGCTCACGAAGGCCTTGGTCTCGGTGTAGCAGCGAGAGATGTAGTCCTCGAGCGCCGCCCGCTCGACCCGCCACTGCCCGCGCCCGCCGATCTTGATCGCCGGCAGCTCGCCCGAGCGCACCAGCGCGTAGGTCTGCGAGGAGGAGATGTTCAGGATCTCGGCGACATCGGTCAGCTGCAGGAATCGTGCTGCGGCCATCAGCCCTCCTTCGGCGCCCTTGGTCGACTGCGGCCGCCGCCGTTGGCGGCCGGTTGGTGCAGTCTGCCACCGGACGCCCCGGCTCTCATACCGTCGTCCACAGCCGTCGCTGTGGACAGCACCCGTCCCCCCGTGCACGAATGCGCAACGATGGCCGCCGTCCCGAATGCATAGTCGCAGCAAGGAGGAGCATGTCCGACCCGCCCCGCTCGCCACCGGCGAGCCGGCTCGCGACACCCGGGTGGCTGGACGGCCGGCTCGTGCTGGGTGTTCTGCTCGTGCTGGTGAGCGTCGTCGTCGGTGCGCGGGTGCTGGCCGGCGCGGACCGCAGTCAGCTGGTGTGGGCGACGACGGGAGATCTCGCCGTCGGCAGCCAGCTGGCCGCCTCCGATCTGCAGCCGGTGCGGGTCCGGCTGTTCGACAGCGTCGACCGCTACCTCGACGCGAGCGGGCCGCCGCCGGTCGGCTACATCGTCCGGCGCGGGATCGGCGCCGGCGAGTTGCTGCCCGACGACGCGCTGAGCCTGCCCGAGGAAGGCGCCTTCCGGCTCGTGACCGTGCCGCTCGAGCCGGGGCACTTCCCGCCCGATCTGGTCGACGAGCAGGAGGTCGACGTGTGGGTGACACCGGTGCGTACGGGTGGCGCGGCCCCGATCGGGCCAGCGCCCGGCCCGCTCGAGCTGAGCGGCGCGCAGCGGGTGCTGCAGCGGGTCGCGGTCGCCACCGGTCCACCCGAGGACAGCTTCTCCAGCGGCGGCACCACCTCGCCGGTGGTGGTGCGGGTCCGGGAGGCCGATGTCGGCACGCTGCTGTCCGCGATGTCGCTGGGCCGCATCGACCTCGTCCGGGTGCCCCGCAACGCGGAGGCGCCGGTACCGGCCGTCGGAGCCAGCTGATGCAGCTGCCGGTCCTGACGGCCGTCTCGGACGCCGTGTGGGAGGCCGACCTCGTTGCCGCCTTCGAGCGCGGCGACCTCGGGCTCGCGGTGGTGCGCCGCTGCGTCGACCTCGCCGACCTGCTCGCCACCGCCGCCACCGGGCAGGCGCGGGCCGCCCTGCTGTCGGCGGACCTGCGCCGGCTGGACCGCGAGGCGTTGGGGCGACTCGCGGTCGCGGGTGTCGCCGTCGTCGGGCTGGTGCCACCCGGGGACGAGCAGGCCGACCGTCGGCTGCGCCAGCTCGGGGTCCGGCACGTACTGCCGTCGGACAGCACACCGGAGGAGCTCTCGGCTGCCGTGCTGCAGGCGATCAGCAGCGCGGTGCAGCCGAGCGTCGGCCAGCGGACCGCCCATGCCGACCCGCGGGCGGCACTGCCCGACCTGCCATCGCTGCCCGAGCCCGTCGCAGACCCGGGCACCGGTGTCGGCACCGGCCGCGTGCTCGCGGTGTGGGGCCCCACCGGAGCGCCCGGCCGCACCACGCTCGCGGTCGGGCTGGCCAGCGAGCTCGCCGATCTCGGACGCAGCACGCTGCTCGTGGACGCCGACGTCTACGGCGGGGTGGTCGCCCAGGTCCTCGGCCTGCTCGACGAGGCGCCCGGGCTCGCGGCAGCAGCCCGGCTGGCCAACAACGGCGCGCTCGACCTGCCCGGTCTCGCCGAGCTGGCCCGCACGGTCACGCCGAGCCTGCGCGTCCTGACCGGCATCGCCCGCGCCGACCGCTGGCCCGAGCTGCGGCCGGTGGCTGTCGAGGTCGTCCTCGAGCTGGCCCGCTCGCTGTCGGCGATGACCGTCGTCGACTGCGGCTTCTGTCTCGAGCAGGACGAGGAGCTGGCCTACGACACGGCCGCGCCGCGGCGCAACGGGGCGACGCTCGCGGTGCTGGAGTGCGCCGACACGGTCTACGCGGTGGGCTCGGGCGACCCGGTCGGGCTCCAGCGCCTGGTCCGCAGCCTCGGTGAGCTCCAGGACGCGGTCCCCGGGGTGCAGCCCGTCGTGATCGTCAACCGGCTGCGCCCGAGCGGCGTGCCGGGTGATGCCGAGAAGGAGATTCGGGCGGCGCTTCGCCGCTACGCCGGCGTCGACGAGGTGGTGTTCGTGCCGCTCGACGTCGCCGGTGTCGACGGGGCGCTCGCCGCCGGCCGCACACTGGTCGAGGCCGCTCCGTCCTCGCCCACGCGCCTGGCAGTCGCCGCGCTCGCCGCCGGGCTGCTGGGAGTGTCCCGGCAGTCCCGGCCCAGACGGCGGGCCCTGTCCCGCCTACGGTGATGAATCTCCTGCCAGCATTGCTAGCGAGCCTAAAGGGACGGTGAACGTCGTGGCAGCTGTCAGCATTCGGAACCTCGATGACGACGTGCGAGAACGGTTGCGGGTTCGGGCGGCCCGTCACGGTCGGTCGATGGAAGCGGAGATCCGGACGATTCTGGCCGAAGCCGTCCGCGAGCCCGACCCGGTCGAGAATCTGTTCACTGCGCTGCTGGACCGCTTCGCGGACATCGGTGGAGTGGAGTTGGGCATGCTCTCCCGGTCGACGCGTCCACGCGCTGCTGACCTGTCCGCGTGATCGTCCTCGATACGAACGTCGTCTCGGAGTTGATGCGAACCGGGCCGTCACCAGTGGTTGCAGGTTGGGTCCGCCATCGGAGCGCCAGCGAGCTGCGCACGACCGCGGTCACGCTTGCCGAGATCGGCCATGGCATCGCGCGGCTGCCGGAAGGACACCGTAAGGCCCTCCTGAAGGCCGCCGCTGAGGCGGTGTTCGCAGCGTTCCCGGAGCAGGTGCTCGGCTTCGACGATGCGGCTGCTCGGGAGTACGGCGAGGTTGTCGATTCCCGTGACCGCGCTGGGGCGCCGATCGACGGTTTCGACGCCCAGATCGCTTCCATCTGCCGAGCCCATGACGCCGCCCTGGCAACCCGCAACGTCAAGGACTTCGCCGACACCGGGATCGTTTTGGTCGACCTGTGGCAGAGCCCTCCGTAGAAAACAACTTCGGGCTGGTCGGACAGGCGCAAACCACCCGCCCGCACTTCCCCTGCGAAACGACGCCGTACGGCGCCCGGGAAGTGTCATGACGCAGGGGAAGTCACCCCGCCGGTCAGGACCGGCTGTGCTTGCCGAGCTCCTGGCGCGCGACGGTGCGCACGTGCACCTCGTCCGGCCCGTCGGCGAGGCGCAGCGTGCGCAGCGAGGCGTACATCCGCGCCAGCGGGAAGTCGTCGCTCACGCCGGCCCCGCCGTGCACCTGGATCGCCCGGTCCACCACGCGCAGGGCCACCCGCGGGGCGATCACCTTGATGGCGGCAATCTCCGAGCGGGCGCCCTTCGCCCCGACCTTGTCGATCAGGTCGGCCGTCTTCAACACCAGGAGCCGCGCCTGGTCGATGTCCATCCGCGACTCGGCGATCTGCTCGCGGATGACCCCCTGCGTTGCGAGCGGCGACCCGAAGGCCACCCGGGACAGGGCCCGCTCGCACATCAGCGACAGGGCCCGCTCAGCCGCCCCCAGCGCCCGCATGCAGTGGTGGATCCGGCCCGGGCCCAGCCGGGCTTGCGCGATCGCAAAGCCGTCCCCCTCGGCGGCGATCAGGTTGACGGCAGGCACGCGTACGCCCGTGAACGTGATCTCCCCGTGCCCGTGCTGGTCGGCGTAGCCGAAGACCGGCAGCGCCCGGATCACCTCGACGCCGGGGGTGGCGACCGGCACGAGGATCATTGACTGCTGGCGGTGCACCGACGCGCCCGGATCGGTCTTGCCCATCACGATCAGGATCTCGCAGCGCGGGTCATTGACCCCGGTGATCCACCACTTGCGGCCAGAGATCACGTAGTCGTCACCGTCGCGCACTATCGCGGTCGAGATGTTGGTGGCGTCGGAGGACGCGACGGCCGGCTCGGTCATGGCGAAGGCCGAGCGGATCCGGCCTTCCATCAGCGGTACGAGCCATCGCGACTTCTGCTCGGCGGTGCCGAACAGGTGCAGCACCTCCATGTTCCCGGTGTTGGGGGCGTCGCAGTTGATGGCCTCGGGTGCGAGGGAGGAGGACCAGCCGGTGAGCTCGGCGATCGGGGCGTACTCCAGGTTGCTCAGGCCGGACACATTCGGCAGGAACAGGTTCCACAGTCCGCGCCGGCGGGCTTCGGCCTTGAGCTCCTCCACCACCGGCGGCAGGGTGTGGTCGTCCGGGCCGGCCGCGCGACGGTAGGCGTCGTAATCCTTCTCGGCCGGGAAGACCCGGGTGTCCATGAAGTCCTGCATGCGGGCGAGCAGGTCCAGCGCCCGAGCCGAGTGGTCGAAGTCCATGCGGCCCAGTCTGCCTCGGGCCTCCGAGCCGGGACTGTGTGTGACCATGGGTAACCCACTGATTTGGAGTGACCGTGACCGACCGGCTCAGCCCGATGGACGTCTCCTTCCTCTACATGGAGACGCCCACCACGGCCATGCACGTCGGCGGCGTCGCGATCTTCGAGCCACCCTCGACCGGTTTCGACTACGACCGGCTGGTGGAGCTCATCAGTGAGCGAATCACCCTTGTGCCGCGCTACCGGCAGAAGGTCAAGCTGATTCCCGGCCGGATCGCCAATCCGGTATGGGTGGACGACGAGAGCTTCGACGTCACCTACCACGTACGCCGCAGCGCCCTGCCCAAGCCGGGCACCGACGCGCAGCTGCGCGACCTGGTGGGCCGGCTGCAGGGACGACCGCTCGACCGCAACCGCCCGCTCTGGGAGATCTACCTCGTCGAGGGGCTCGAGCGGGGCCGGGTCGGGATCATCACCAAGACCCACCACGCGATGGTCGACGGGATCGCTGCGGTCGACATCGGCACGGTGATGCTCGACCTCACCCCCGAGCCACGTGAGGTGCCGGCCGACGACTGGCGTCCGTCGCGCGAGCCCGGCCGGGGCGCTCTCGTCGTCGGGGCGGTGACCGATCTGGTCAAGCGCCCGACGCAGGCGATCGACACGACCCGAGCGGCGATCGTCGACGTACGGGCGACCGCGGGAAAGGTGGCAGGGGTCGCCAGCGGCGTGCTCCAGTCGGTCGTCTCGATGGCCAAGCCCGCCCCGAGCTCACCGCTCAACGTCCGCATCGGGGAGCACCGTCGCTTCGCGATGGCCGACACCGACCTCGATGACTACAAGCGCATCCGCAAGACCCATGGCGGCACCATCAACGACGTGGTGCTGGCCACCGTCTCCGGCGCGCTGCGCTCGTGGCTGCTGACCCGGGGGGAGTCGGTCAACGCCGCCACGACCATCCGCGCGATGATTCCCGTCTCGGTCCGGTCCGAGGGCCAGAACGGCCAGCCCGGTAACCGTGTCTCGTCGTACTTCGTGGATCTTCCGGTCGGCGAGGGCAACCCGGTCATGCGGCTGCACCAGGTCAGCTTCGCGATGCGCGGCCACAAGGAGTCCGGCCAGTCGGTCGGCGCCGACGCGCTCGTGCAGATGTCGGGCTTCGCCCCGCCGACCATCCACTCCCTCGGTGCGCGGGTCGCCTCCGGCATGACACGCCGGCTGTTCAACGTCGTGGTCACCAACGTGCCGGGACCGCAGTTCCCGCTGTACGCGGCGGGCGCCCGCATGCTGGCGATGTACCCGGTCGTCCCGCTCGCGAAGGGCCAGGCGGTGTCGATCGGCCTGAACTCCTACGACGGCGGCGTCTACTACGGCTTGAACGCCGACCGCGACGCGATGCCCGACATCGACGTGCTGGCCGACCTGATCGAGGAGTCGCTGGCCGAGCTGGTGGGAACGGTGAGCTGATGGCGCGTCGCGGAGTGGTCCTCGGTGCCGGCGGTGTGCTCGGAGCCGCCTGGACGATCGGCGCGCTCGCTGCCCTCCAGGAGCATCACGAGTGGGACCCGCGCGAGGCCGAGGTGCTGCTCGGCACGTCGGCGGGCTCGGTGCTCGCCGCCTTCCTCGGCTGCGGCACCGGCGTCGACGTCCTGCTGGACCACCAGCGCGGCATCGTCAATGCCGAGGCGCCCGACATCAGCTACGACCCGGACCGTGACTCCGGCAGGGGCCGACCGCCGATGCCGCGCCTCGGGATCGGGTCGGCGCGCGGGGCGTTCCGCACGGCTACCCGGCCGTGGAAGGTGACGCCGATGGGCGCGCTCGCGACCGTCCTGCCGCAGGGCCGGGGCTCGCTCGACCCGATCGGCTCGCTCGTCGACGCGGTCTGCCCGGCGGGCGACTGGGCCGGACATCCACGGACCTGGGTCGTCGCGATGGACTACGACACCGGTCGGCGGGTGACCTTCGGTCGTGCGGGCGCGCCGGCCGCCGGCCTGCGGGAGGCGGTCATGGCCTCGTGCGCGATCCCCGCGTGGTACGCCCCGGTCCGCATCGGCGGTCGCCGCTACGTCGACGGCGGGACCTGCTCGCCCACCTCGCTCGACCTGGTGGCCGGCCTGGAGCTCGACGAGGTCGTGGTGCTGTCTCCGATGACCTCGCTCGAGTACGACCGGCCCGGCACTGTCGTCGGGCGGCTCGAGCGCCGCTTCCGCCGGGCGGTCACCAAGCGGGTGCTGCGCGAGGCGGCGAAGGTCTCGGCGACCGGCACGAAGGTGACGCTGCTCGGTCCCGGCGCGGAGGACCTGGTCGGCATCGGCGTCAACATGATGGACCCGACTCGCCGTGAGCAGGTCCTCGAGACCTCGCTGCGCACCTCGATGGCGGCGTTGCGGGCGGCGCCGCTGGCCGCCGCCGGCTGATGCGGGTCTACCTGCCCTGCACCCTGTCCGGACTTCGGACGCTGTTGGATTCCGGCGAACTCGGCACGCCGCCGGTGCCCGGTTTCGCCGTGACGGCGCCACTGCGCGAGTGGTACGCCGAGGGCGACGACGAGGAGCTCGAGTACGCCGCACTTCACCTCGCCGCACGGGCCTCCATCCGGCTGCTGGACCGGCAGCTCGTCCTCGATCCGGCAGCGCCGGCGCGGCGGGTGGTGGTGGTGGCCGACGTGAGCGCGGTCGAGCCGGCTCCGGACGTCGACCGGGCGGCCGTACGCGTGCTGGACGCGGTGCCGCTCCGGCTCGTGCAGGCGGTGCACGTCGACGACCCGTCGGCAGAGGCGGACGTCCGGGCCGCCGCCGAGCAGCTGGTCGAGGCCGACCTCGGCAGCGAGGACGCGGCCTTCGTGGTCGAGCAGGCCGAAGGCCACGAGCTGCAGTGGTACGCCACCCAGGAGATCGGCGCCCTCGTCGAGCTGGCGTGAGGGGGGACCCCCTACCGGGCTCTGCCCGCCCCGGCGAGCTGCGGACAGGCGTTGGCCAGGTCACCGCTGTCCGGACGGATCACGGTCTGGCTGTCCGGCGGCTTTGCACCGGCCGTCACCCACTCGGTCAGGCGCAGGAACGCCTCGCGGTAGCAGGGCAGGATCGGTCGCAGGGTGGTCGGCTGCGTGTTGACCAAACCGTCGACATGGTTGCCGTCCTCGATGACGTAATAGCGGTGCCGGGCGGCCCGGCCGGAGTCGGCGACCATCGTCGCGTAGACGTCGGAGTCGGTCGAGATGGGCAGCAGGGCGTCGAGGTCGCCGTGCAGCGTGATCATCGGCTTGCCGATTCGACCGGTCAGCGACACCGAAGCCACGGCGTCCTTGACGGCCTGCGGGCGGGAGGCGTAGTCGTACTCCGCGTCGCACGCGGTCGCCGTGCCCGGCGGCCCGCCGGTGCGGCAGAACGGCGTGCCGGCTCTGGTCGCGCCGTCGTAGTCCGGGTCGAACGCCTCGCGGTAGATGCGTTGGGTCAGGTCCCAGTAGACGGCGTAGTGGTCCGCCCACAGGCTCTCCGACCCGGGCTCGAACCCGACGTCGTACATCCGCTGCCGGGCTGCCGGATCGAGCTGCGCCGCGGGATACTCACGCAGCGCAGTCGGCAGGTAGGTGAACAGGTTGGGGCCCTCGGGCCGCAGCAGGGTGCCCTCCCAGTCGACGCCACCGTCGTACAGCTTCGGGTGGTTCTCCAGTTGCCAGCGGGTCAGGTAGCCGCCGTTGGAGATCCCGGTCATCCAGGTGCGCTCCGGGCCGGTTCCGTAGCGCTGCGCGACGACCTGCTTGGCGGCGATCGTCAGCTCGGTGACGCGGTCGTGCCACTCGCGCACGGCCTGCCCCGGCGCCGAGCGGGCGCCGTTGTTGAAGAACGAGGTGCCGGTGTTGCCCTTGTCGGTCGAGGCGTAGGCGTAGCCCTGCGAGAGCACCCAGTCGCTGATGATGAAGTCGTTCGCGTACTGCTTGCGCACGCCGGGGGCGCCGGTGATCACGAGCTGGCCGTTCCACTTCTCCGGCAGCCGGATCACGAATTGCGCGTCGTGATTCCAGCCGTACGTGGCGTTGGTCGTCGAGTCGTCCGGGAAATAGCCGTCCACCTGCAGCCCCGCACCTGCCGGCGGGTTCGTCGACTGCTTGGAGTGCAGTTGCGCCCAGTCGCTCGCGTCACTGCGGCCCGTAACTGACAGGGCGGTGGCGGACAGGTCGCTGTGGCACTCGACCCGCTGCAGGGCGGCGCCCGGCACCGCGATGGCGCCGGCGCCTGCGCACGGGGTTTGTTGCGCTGACGCGGAAGGCGGCAGGGCAACCAGCGCAAAAGCGAGCACAGCGACGAGCGCGGTGAAACAACGGTGGGACGGCATGGGCAGACCCCTTCCGGGCTGAGAACAGGAGGAGTATCCAGCCGTCACCGCGGAACGAGGCACAGTGGTTTCGCACGTATTCGCCCCGGCTGAGATGTGTGTTCTTCACCCCTGCATGATCACCCGTGCAGCCGGTAGCCGACGCCGCGAACGGTCTCGATCACTGCCTTGCCGAGTTTGCGCCGCAGGTAGCCGACGTAGACGTCGACGATGTTCGATCCCGGGTCGTAGTCGTAGCCCCACACGTGGCTGAGCAGGTGCTCCCGGCTGAGCACCTGCTGCGGGTGACGGAGCAGCACCTCGGCGAGCAGAAACTCCTGCGCTGTCAGTTCCACCGTGCGCCCGTCCACCGTCGCGGTGCGGGACAGCAGGTCGAGCCGGACCCGACCCGCCGCCAGCGTCGTCGGGTTGTCGTCGCTGCTTTCGCGAAGCCGCACGCGCACCCGGGCGCGCAACTCCTCGAAGCTGAACGGCTTGGTGACGTAGTCGTCGGCTCCGGCGTCCAGCCCGTTGACGCGGTCGGGCACCGCGTCGCGGGCGGTGAGCAGGATCACCGGCAGCCGCTCACCCCTGCGCCGCAGGTCGGCCAGGACGGCGAATCCGTCCTTGCCGGGTAGGCCGACGTCGAGCAGCACCAGGTCGAAGTCCTGGCTGCGGGCGAGGGCACTGGCGTCGTCGCCGTTGTCGACCACCGTCGTGACGTGACCCTCGGCGCGCAGGCCCTTCTGCAGGAAGGAGGCGATGCGCGGCTCGTCCTCGACGACCAGGATGCGGCTCACCCGGCAGCAGCTGGTACGACGAGGGTGAAGGTCGAGCCGTGACCGGGCCGGCTGTCGAGCTCCACCCGTCCACCGTGCGCCTCGGCGATCGCCTGCACGATGGACAGGCCGAGACCTGAGCCGTCGGACCGGCGGCGTGCGGCTGCCACCCGGGAGAAGCGCTCGAAGATCCTTGCCTGGTCCTCGGTCTCGATGCCTTCGCCTGCGTCCCGCACCCACAGCCGCGCGTAACCGCTCTCGTAGGAGCAGCCGAGGGTGATGGTGCTGAGGTCGTCGGTGTGCTGCGTGGCGTTCTGCGCCAGCTGGGTCAGCGCCTGCGTCAAGCGCTGTGGGTCGCCGTCGACGCAGGCCGCGTCGGTCCTGCCCAGCGTCCAGGTGCGGGGTGCGAGCGCAGATACCTTCGCGAGCACGGCGGGTAGCAGCTCGGCCGTGTCGACGGGCCGGCGCTGCAGGAAGTCGCCGCGCTCGGCCTTGGCCAGCAGGAGCAGGTCGTCGACCAGCCGGGACATCCGGTCGAGCTCGTCGGTCACCAGCGCCAGGGTCTCGCGCCGGTCGTCCGGGTCGTCGGTCATGAGCTCGAGGTGGCCGCGCACGATGGTGATCGGCGTGCGGAGCTCATGGCCGGCGTCACTGACGAAGTCACGCTGTGACTGCACGGCGCGCTCCAGCCGGTCCAGCATCGCGTTGAAGGTCCGGCCCAGCTCGGCCACGTCGTCCTTGCCCCGAACGTCGATCCGGCTGGACAGATTGGTCTCCTGGATCGAGCGCGCCGTGTCGATCGCCTGCCGCAGTGGCGCCAGCACCCGGCCGGCCACGGCGTACGCCGCCGCCGAGGCAAGGGTGAGCACCGCAAGAAGGCCAAGAGCGATCTTGACGATGGTGTCGTCCACGCGCTGCAGCTGCTCGGCGGGGAACGCTGCGACCAGGAACACCCCCCGGTTGACCGGCTCCCCGGTGGCTGGGTCGACGGCCCGCACCGGCACCGCGAGGTACTCCGCCCTCCCTGCGGACGTCTCCATGCTGCCGCGGCGCGGCTGCGGCAGACCCTGCAGGCTGGTGACCAGAGCGGCGTCAGTGGTGAGCTCGGCGGGTGGGTCGGCATTGGTGAGGTACGGCGTCCCCTCGACGAAGGCGTACTGCCCCTCGTCGTCGTTCGGCACGTTGCGGCCGAAGAACGTGTCGAAGATCGCCGCCACGTCGGTGCCGAAAGGCTGGCCAGTTCTCGGATCGTTGCCACCCACCAGTCGCTCCAGCTCCTGGACCTCCTGGCGCAGCTCTGCCTCGACCCGCATCTCGACCTGGTTCACGAGCACCGCACGGATGAGAACCAGGCTCGTGCCGAGCGACATCGACAGCAGCGTGAAGAAAGCGATCAGCAACCGGCCGCGGGTTCCTCGGATGCGTCGTCGCAGCGGTCCCGCAGCGGGGCCGGGCATATCGACATGCGCCTTCGTTCCAGGCGGCTGCTGCACAGGCGGGAGGGGCACGTCGGCGGCCAGTCCCTTCGCTGTGGACCGGCTCACCGCCACAGCGGGCTCAGTCGTCGATCTCGGCGACATCATCGTCGCTCTCGTCCGGCTCGTCGTCGTCCGGCGGCTCTGCGGCGTCGTCGTCGTCCGGTGCAGGCTGCGGGACCGGACGGGGCGCCGGCTTGGGCGGGAGAACCGGCGCCCGTCGTACCGGAGCCGGGCCGGCACCGGAGCCGGCACCCGCTGTCGCGCTGGTGTCGGCGGGAGGCGGGGGCGGGGGCGGGGGAGGCGGAGGCGGGGGAGGCGGAGGCGGAGGCGGAGGCGGGGGCGGGGGCGGGGGCGGAGGCGGGGGAGGGGGCGGCGCGACCGCCGGCGGCTCGACCACCGGCGGCTCGGATGTCCCCGAGGTCTCGACTGGCGGGGGCGAGGAGGAGGTGGTCGCCGGTCGCAGGTCGATAGGCACGATGTCTGACATGTCGGCACTCGGCGAGGAGCCCACTGTGCCGAGCGCGAAACCGGTGAGCAGGGCGCCGGCGAGCGACCCCAAGATCAGACGCAGCTTCATGTCACTTCCCCTGCCCGTTGGGATGAGCGGCAGACGAGGCCCCGATGAGCGTTCTGTCATCTGTCGGCGCCGGCCCCGAGAGGTCGTCGAACAGGAGCGGCTCGGCGTGCAGACACGCGAGCCGCAACAGGCTCAGCGCCCGGCACCTCTCGAGCAGTGCCACATCCACTGGTGCCTGCTCGGCATAGGCCTGCATCAGCTGGACCACCGCCGGTCCGATGTCGACCGGCGAGCGCCGGGACAGCAGCGCCAGGTGCGCCAGCAGGTTGCCGAGGTCCAGCTCGCCGGGTCCCGCGGCGGCGTCGTCCAGATCGAGCAGACCCACCTTGTCGCCGAGCACGATCTGCTCCTCGTACAGATCGCGGTGCACGACCGTTCGCGGCGACCAGGCGGCGGACAGCGCCGGTACGGCGCGGCGTACCGCCTCCGCGATCGGCTGCGGCGCGGTGGAGCACCGGTCGAGCAACGTCTGCACCTCCCGCTCCGCCGTGTGCGGGCGCAGCACCGCTGGGACCCGGTCGCGGTAGGCGGCGTGCCACCGGCCCAGCGCGCGGCCGACTCGGGTTGCGGCGTCGGGGTCCCCCGCGATCAGCGCGTCGCGAAAGGACCGACCGGGGACGTCTGTGAGAGCGACGAGGTGGTGGGCTTGGTCGCACAGCAGGACCCGGGGCAGCACCGGCTCGGGCGCGCCGTCCTGCAGGGCGCCGATGCGCGCGGCGACCACCGGCGCACGGCCCGAGGCGTAGACCTTGACGATGGCGCTGCCGGCCGGACCGGTCGCTCGGGACGTGCGACGGCGGCCGGGCTTGTCCTTCAGCGTCTCCAGCAACAGCGGCAGGCCGACCAACGGGGCGAGCAGGTCGTCGGGCGCTCGCGCAAGCGGATCGCGGGTGTCGAGCAGGTCGGCCGCCCGGCAGAGCAGGGTCCGGGTGCGGTCCGGCCAGTCCGGGACGCAGAGCCGAAAGGGCTCGCCGGCGCGACGCAGCAGCAGCGCGGCGGTACGCACGGTGATGGCGTCGTCGTCCGGCAGCGGGCGCAGCTCGGCGTAGCCGGCGTGCACCTTTCGCGTGATGCTCTCCGGTCGTGCGCCGAGGCCACCGGCGAGAACCTCCGCTGCCATGAGGGCGGCGGAGAAGCTCGCCAGGTCGATGGCGGGATGTCCCGACGCCGCCCGATCGAGATCGAGCAGTCCGACTTGTCCGGTCGGACCCACCACGGCCTGGTCGGCGGAGAAGTCGCCGTGCAGTGTCGCGGACGGCTCACGTCCGCTGCTCAGCAGCCGAGCCAGCTGCTCAGCAAGACAGCTCACCTGTTCGGCCACGTCGGGCAGCAGCTCGGCGACCTGCCTCGCTGTCGCGCGGACCGCTTCTGCATCGTCGGATCCGGTACGGGCAGGCAACCCTGACGAGGGAAGGCTGTGCAGCTGCGCAAGCGCCCGGCCGGCGTCTCGTAGATCGGTGTCCCGTGCCTTCGCTGCCTGCAGCAGCAGCCCGGGGAGGTACTCCACGGCGAGCAAGCCGAGGGACAGGTCTGTTCCGAGCAGCCGCGGCGTACGCGGACCTCTGCCCTCGAGTGCGCGCACCGCGGCAACGGCGGCTGCGGCGTCCGCCGGACGATAGGCGCGTACGACGAACGGCGCTCCCTGCTCGGGCTCCACCAGTCCCACCCAGCGCCGCATCGGCTTGTAGCTCAGTGTCGACAGCCGGGCGCCGCGCAGGCCACCCCGGTCCGGCAGGACCCGCTCCAGCAACCGACGCCGACGGCGCTCGCTGTCGAGCACCCCGAGCAGTGGCAGGTCCCGGTCCGCAGCCGCCCGCGCGGCCATCACCCCGGTGGTGCGGTCGAAGGCGAGGACCGACCCGAGCGGGGCTTCGGCGAGCACCTTGTCGGCCTTGACGGTTCCGTCGGTGTCGTACGCGGTCACGAAGATGTCGGCGAGACCGTCGGGGAGCATGGCGGTGGCGCCGAGCACGCAGCTCGTCCCGGGCTTGTACCGCAGGTAGGTCCGCCGCACGGGAGCGCCGACGAGCGAGCAGACCGCGTCGTCGTCGAGCAACACGGACAGGCCCGGCAGCGCGCGGTCGCGGGAGACCAGGGCGAGGTCAGCGGGGGACAGCACCGAACGCCTCCTTCGATGTCCGGGTCTTGCGGTTCGCGGGCGGTCGGATGTCGTCGACGACGACGCCGTCCTGCAGGAAGACGATGCGGTCCGTTCCGGCGGCCGCCTCGAGGTCGTGCGTGATGACGAAGGTCGTCCGGCCTTCGGTGAGCCGGGCCAGCGCCTGCACGACCTCACGCTCGGTGTCCTCGTCGAGCCCGGTCAGCGCCTCGTCGAGCACGACGATCGCGGCGTCACGGATGGCCGCCCGGGCGATGGCGATGCGCTGCCGCTGGCCGCCGGACAGGGTGGAGCCGCGCTCGCCGATCACGGTGTCGTACCCCTCGGGCAGGGCGAGCACGAACTCGTGCGCATCGGCCAGCCGGGCCGCTGCCTCGATCTGCTCCGAGGTCGCGTTCGGCCGGCCGAAGGCGATGTTGTCGCGCACCGTGCCGGCGAACAGCACGCTCTCCTGCAGGACGATCGCGACCTGGCGGCGCACCGACTCGACCGTGAGGTCGCGCAGGTCGTGACCGTCGACGAGCACCCGCCCGTCGTCCGGGTCGCGCAGGCGGGTCAGCAGCGACACGAGCGTCGACTTCCCGGCGCCGGATGCGCCCACCACCGCGATCCGCTCGCCGGCCGGGACCCACAGGTCCAGCCCCGAAAGGACCGGGTGCCCCGGCTCGTAGGACAGGCGCACGCCCTCGAAGCGGACGTCGCCGCGAAAGCTGTCGGCCGGGCGGGCCCAGCTGCGGTCCTCGATGTCGGGGCGGGTGTCGAGGATGTCGACGATGCGCTCGCCGGAGGCGGCGGCCTTGGCGATGCGGCCGGTGTACTTCGCGAGGTCGCGCATCGGCTTGAAGGCGGTCTTGAGGTAGGTCAGGAAGACGACGAGCTCGCCCGGCGTGAGCTCGCCCGCGAGGACCCGGAGCGCACCGACGTACAGCACGAGGGCGGTCGCGAGACCGACCAGGACGTCGGTCTTGCGCTCGAGCCCGGCCGACAGCTTCTTGGCCTTCACCCCGTCGCGCAGGCTCTTGGCGTTGCTGCCGCCGAAGCTCTCCTGCATCTGGTTCTCGAGGGAGTACGCCTGCACCACCTGCATGGAGCCGAGCGACTCGGTGGCGAGCGAGGCCAGCGCGCCCTCGGCCTGCCGCTGGCTGCGCGACACCGTGCTGATCCGCCGGGTCAGCCGCACGCTGGTCACGAGGAAGACCGGGAAGACCAGCAGGACGAGCAGGGCCAGCTGCCAGTCGAGGACCGCGACCACCACGAGCATCCCGGCGAGCGTCACCACGTTGCCGGCCAGCGGGAGTGCGGCGGTCACGGTCACCTCCTGCAACCGGCCGACGTCGCCGGTCACGCGGGTGACCAGGTCGCCGGTGCGCGCCTTGTCGTGGTAGGCCATCGACAGGGTGTGCAGGTGCGCGTAGAGCTCGGCCCGCACCCTCGTGAGCACGCGGTTCCCGGCGAGCGCGAACAGGATCGTCATGAGGTACGCCGCGAGCGCCCGCAGCACCACGACGGCCACCAGCGCGACCGTCGCCACGATCAGCACGGTGCGCAGCTCCGCCGGCTGCGGGGTGCGCAGGTCCGCCCCGGCCGCGGCGATGACAGCGTCCAGCACGTACTTCAGCGGCCACGGCTCGAGCAACCGCAGCGCCACCTCGGCGAACAGCGCGATGCAGCCAAGGATCAACAGCTTGCGCTGCTCGCGCAGGTGCGGGCGGAAGCGGGTCAGGGTGCGGCGCAGGCCGGGAGCCGCGTCGCGCAGCGTCGACGGCCGGGCCATCAGACCGCCACCGGGCAGACCGTCATCGAGTGGTGCGGAGCCGGGAGCCGGGACAGGATGCGGTCGACGACCCGGTCCCACCCGTGGCAGTCCATCGTCGCCTCGCGGGTGGCGCGCCGAAGGAATCGGCGCCTCGCCTCGTCGGCGCGCAGGTCCGCGACCGCGGAGGCGAGAGCGTCCGCCCGACCCGGTTCGACGAGCACCCCGAGCCGCCCGCGGTCCAGCAGCTCGGGCAGCTGGCCCACCTCGCTGGCCACGACCGGAAGCCCGGCGGCGAGGTACTCGTAGACCTTGAGCGGCGAGAAGTAGCCGGCGGTCTCGGGATAGGGCGCCACGGCCACGTCCATGCGGTGCAGCAGCGGGGCGATCTCGACGGGGTCGACCGAGCCGGTGCGCTCGACCAGTGCTGCGATGCCGGCCGCCTCGGCTCGTGCCTGCAGCGCGGCGGCCTGCGGCCCGTCGCCCACGAGCAGCAACCGGTAGGCACCGGGTTCGGCGCGGTGCAGCAGCACCAGCGCATCGAGGAGCGTCTCCACGCCGTGCCACGGCTTGAGCGTGCCGACGAAGCCCACCGTGAACGGCACGGCGTGCGCCGGCGTGACCGGGCGCTCGGCGGGCCGCACCCGGTCGGTGTCGACGCCGTTCGCCACGACCGCGACCCGCTCGGGGCGCCGGGACCGCGACCGGGCCCAGGTAGCGACCGGTTCGCTGACGCAGACGACCACGTCCGCGGCTGACAGGGCCGCACCGGCGACCGCCTCCGCGGCAGTCCGGTCGACGAGCACCCGGTGGCTGGCCTGCTCGTCCACCAGCGGGGCGTTGACCTCGAGCACGCTGGGCACGTTGTGAGCTGTCGCCCACGCGGTCGCGGTCCGGCCCCACAACGAGTAGCGCTCGTAGACCAGGTCGAGCGGAGCTGCGGCGGCAAGGGCGGCCAGCACCGGCGCCACGGCGGCGTCACTGCGCTGCGCCGCGCGCTCGCGGTCCGGCGCCGCACCGGCGGGGACGGCGGGCAGCTCGTGCAAGTGCACCGACTCGAGGCCGGGCGGCACCGCCCCGCCCGTCCGTGCGGCGACCAGGTGCACCTCGGCGCCCCGCTGCACGAGGACCCACAGGACCGACTGCACGTGGACCGACGCGCCCTTGCGCCCGAAGACGGGGATGCCGGGGTCGCTGCAGACGTAGACCACTCTCATCGCGACGCTCCGACGAGGTCGCGGGCGGTGGTCTGCCCGGCGAAGATCTGGCGCAGCGCGCGAGCCTGCCGGTGCCCGTCGAACTCCGCCTCCATGAGAGTGCGGGCCTGAACGGCCAGCCGGGTGCGCAGCTCGCCGTCGTCGAGCAGCCGGCCCAGCGCGGCGGCGAGGCGGACCGGGTCGGACTCCGGGACGAGCAGCCCGGTTCGCCCCTCCTGCACCACCTCGGGGATGCCGGTGACGGGCGTCGCGACGCACGGCGTGCCGAGCGCCATCGCCTCCAGCAGCACCGTGGGCAGGCCGTCCCGGTTGCCGTCCTGCCCGATGACACAGGGTGCTGCAAACACCGCTGCCTGCGAGACGATCCGCCGGACCTGTCCCTGCGGCAGCGCGCCGTGCATCCGTACGACGTCAGTCAGGCCACGGGCGCGAAGGTGCGCGCACAGCTCACCTTCGAGGGGACCAGTGCCGACCAGGTCGACCTGCAGCCGCCGTCCATCGCCGACCAGCAGCGCCACCGCCTCGATGAGGTCGCCGAAGCCCTTCTTCTCCACCAGGCGACCGACCGCGGCGACGACGGGTGGTCGCCGCTCCGGCGAGCTGTAGGGGAAGCGTGGCAGGTCCAGCCCGTTGTAGACCCGCGTGACCGAGTCGGCGGCAGTTCCGTACGTCGTCCGGAGGAACTCCAGGTTGTAGTCGCTGACGGTCACGACCGCTGCGGCGCCGGCGAGCTTGCGCGCCAGGTCCGCCGGCTCCACCGACTCGTGGAAGATGTCCTTCGCGTGGGCGGTGAAGGTGTACGGCACGCCGGTCAGCAGCGAGGCGAGGCGGGCCACCGTGGTCGCCACCGAGCCGAAGTGCGCATGCAGGTGGGTGAGCCCCTCGGCCCGGACGAGCCGGGCAAGCTCCAGCGCCTGAACCGCGTCCACGACGGGTACGGCGAGCAGTTCTCCCAGGCAGCCCGGCAGGGCCGGCAGCTCGGCCTGCGCCGCGGACAGCGTCAGCCACACGTCGGCCGCCCGCAGGCCGGAGTGCCGCAGGTAGGTGACCGGAGCCCGGACCTCGGCCAGTGACTCGTGGAAGCGGCCGTCTGTCGGCGTGCGCAGCGACACGATCTGCAGGGCCGCTCCGGCGGCTTCGAGCGCGAGCACCTCGTTGACGATGAACGTCTCGGAGAAGCGGGGGTACATCTTCAGGACGTAGCCGATCTTCTCCGGCCGATCGACCGGGTGGTGGTCAGACGGCAACATTGATCGGCTCCAACGCGGCGAAGGCCTTGCCGCGCAGCGGGATCGTCGGCGGTGGAGCATCGGACACGCCGGGGGAGCCCTCGACCGGCCGGTCCGCCAGCGCCAGCAGGTGGACCGCGGCCCGGCGGGCCCCGTCGAGGTCCAGGTGGCAGGCGACGGCGCGCCGGATGCGGCTGCGCGAGTCTGCCAGCGCGACGCAGATCTCGTTGCGCAGTGCGGGTCCGCCGAGCCGGTCGGGTTCGACGACCCGCACGAGGCCGAGGGCGGCGAAGGCCCGGGCCCGGATCAGCTGCTCCTGCCGGGGCGCGACCCGCGGCACGAGCACGGTCGGCACGGCCGAGGTCAATGCCTCGATCGTCGTGTTGTAGCCGCCCATGCAGACCAGCGCGGCGATGTCGTCGAAGTGCAGCGGGAGGTTGCGGACAAAGCGGTGGTAGGTGCCGCCGATCGCCTGCACATGTCGGCGCAGCGCCTCCTGCTCGCCGGGCGGGGCGTCCGGGCCGCTGACGACGACCGGATGCCAGGGGGCCGTACGGGACGCACGGACGAAGTCGGCCAGCAGCGCGGCGCCGTCGGCTCCGCCACCGGCCGTCGCGACGACCGTCGGCCGGCCGTCGGTGTCGGAGCGCAGCGCGGTGCGGTCGTCGGCCGGCGGGGTGTTGGCGACGTAGCCGCAGAACCGGATCAGATCGGCGACCGGCGGGGGCATGTCGTACTCCCGGCCGGGGTGCAGCACGTCCGGGCTGCCGTAGACGAGGATCCGGTCGTAGTCGTTCGCGATGGCGGCGAGCACCCGTCCGCGCTGCCATTCGGCCCGCACGGTGGCCGGGTCGTCGAGGATGTCGCGCAGCCCCAGGACCGCACGGCCACCGCAGGCGTGCAGCGCGCCGAGCGCCTCCCGCAGCTCGCCGTGCGCACCGTGCGGGTGCTTGTCGGACAGCAGGACGTCCGGGGCGAAGGACCTCGTCGCCGACGCGATCAGGCCGGACCGCATCGACCATGTCTGCGCCTCGGTCATCGGCAGCCGCTTGGCCGCGTAGCTCGCGTCAGCTGTCTTGCGGACGCCGGGGAGCTTGAGGACGTCGACCCGCGCCGGGATGACGAGGCTGTCGATCTGGTCGGTGCTGCAGACCAGCAGGACGGAGGCCGCCGGGTCCGCCTGCGTGAGCGCGTCCGCGATGGCCAGGTTGCGCCGGACATGACCCAGGCCGAGGCCGTCGTGGGAGTAGAGGATGGCGCGCACGGCTGTCTCCGACCGGTTCAGGGGTTGCAGCTCAGGGGGCAGAATTCAGCGGACTGTCACTTGTCGTTCACCTGTGCCCTGCCCTGTAGTGAAGTCACCTGAGAGTCTGCTCATTCACCCCTCTGGCGGCGTAGCGATGAGAGAAGTCTCATCCTGGGCCGGGTTGGCGCCCCTCGCCTAGAGTTGCCGGAGTGGCGGGGCTGACGTGGCGATGGGCGGTCGTCGCCGTTCTTGGGGGCCTGCTGGCCGCGTTGCCTTCCCTCGCCGGTGCCCGTCCCGTCGAGCCGGTCGAGATCGGCGCCGACGAGCTGCTCGAACGGGTCCGCGCCTCCGACACCGTGGGCTGGTCCGGCTACGGCGAGAGCCGCGGCTCCCTGGTGCTGCCCGATGTGAGCGAGCTCGCCGACCTGCCCTCGCTGGTCGGCGGGACCACCCGCGCGCGCGCCTGGTGGCGCGGTCCGCAGGACTGGCGGGTCGACGCGCTGTCGCTGGTCGGCGAGACCGACACGACGAGGGACGCCCGCGGCGGCTGGACCTGGCAGTCGGCGGACCAGCGGGCGACCCGGATCTCCGGCGAGCTGGACGTACGCCTGCCGCGCGCCGCCGACCTGCTTGCCCCGACGCTGGGCCAACGGCTCTCCCGGACCGCGGACGTCACTGTCACCCGGCTGCCCGCTCGACGGATCGCCGGGCGTTCCGCCCCCGGCCTGCGACTGACGCCGGCGCAGCCGGAGGCGACGACGATCGGCTCGGTCGAGATGTGGGTGGAGCCGGAGACCGGCCTGCCGCTGCGCGTCGAGGTCCGGGCCGCCGGTGCGACCGACAGCGTGCTGCAGACCAGCCTGCTCGACCTGGAGCTCGCCATGCCGGCCGCCGAGCGCACCACCTTCCGGCCGACCCGCGGCGCCTCGGTCACGACGGTGGACGCGCCGGACCTCGCCGCGCTCGCCGACCGCTTCGCGCCGTACCTCCTGCCGGACGAGCTGGCCGCGCTGCCCCGCCGGCCGCGCAGCGCGCTTTCTGTCGGCGGCGGCGTCGGCACCTACGGCGATGGGTTCACCGCGGTCGCGCTGGTCCCGCTGCCGCACGACCTCGCAAGCGACATCATCCGCCGCGTCGCCCCGGGCGGCGACGGGACAGAGGCGGACATCTCGACGCCGCTGGTCAACGCGCTGGTCTCCCATGACGAGCCGGGGGATGCCTACCTGCTGGCCGGGACCGTCCCGCCGGAGCTGCTGAAGACGGCGCTCGCGCAGCTGCGGGCGGACCCGCCGCCCGGCGGCGGACGGTGATCCGCACCACCGCCCTCACCAAGCGGTACGGCCGGGTGACCGCCGTCGAGGACCTGCACCTGCACGTCCGCGAGGGTGACCGCTACGGCTTTCTCGGGCCCAACGGCTCGGGCAAGACGACGACGGTACGCATGCTGCTCGGGCTCGTGCTGCCGACCTCCGGGTCGGTCGAGCTGTTCGGGGCGCGCTTCCGGCGGGACGCCCTGGTCGAGGTCGGCGCCCTCGTCGAGGGCCCGGCCTTCAGCGCCCACCTGTCGGGACGCGACAACCTGCGGTTGTCCGATGCCGCCGGACCCGGGGGCGCCCGGGCCACCCGCGGCCGGCGGGTCGAGGACGTGCTCGAGCAGGTCGGGCTCGCCGGGGTGGACCGGCGGCCGGTCAAGGCCTACAGCCTCGGGATGCGCCAGCGGCTCGGCCTCGCGTCGGCGCTGCTGCGGCGGCCGCGGCTGCTGGTGCTGGACGAGCCGACCAACGGCCTGGACCCGCAGGGCATCCGCGAGGTCCGCGACCTGCTGCTGCAGCTCAACCGGGAGGGCACGACGGTCTTCCTGTCCAGCCACCTGCTGTCCGAGGTCGAGGCGCTGTGCACCCGCATCGCTGTCGTCGACCGCGGCCGGCTGGTGCTGCAGGACGACCTGTCGGCCTTCCAGGCGCTGACCGGCCTGGTCGAGGTGCGCACGCCGTTCGCGCACCGGGCCGCCACCCTGCTCGGCGAGCGCGTGGACGACCTGCTCCCCGACGGGCTCCTGCTCGTACGCCATGACGACCCGGCAGCGCTCAACGCCGAGCTCGTCGGAGCCGGCATCCCGGTCACGGCGCTGCACGCGCAGCGCCGCACGCTGGAGGCCGCCGTCCTGTCCGCCACCGGCGCGGGCTCGGACCGGGTGGCCGCCGTCCCCGCGGAGCCCGCCGCGTGATCGGGGTCGAGCTGCGCAAGCTCGTCCGCCGCCCGCGCACGTGGATGAGCATCGCTCTGCTGGCGCTGCTGCCCACCATCGTCGCCATGTTTCTCGCGATCCGGGACATCGCGCCCCGGCCGGGGACCGGCCCGGCGTTCCTGTCGGCGGTCCTCGACAACGGCGCGCTGTTCCCGGCGGCGGCGCTCGCGATCGTGCTGCCGCTGTTCCTGCCGATCGCGGTGGCGGTCGTCGCCGGGGATGCCGTCGCGGGCGACGCGCAGGACGGGACCCTGCGCTACCTGCTGATCCGGCCGGTCGGCCGCACCCGGCTGCTCGTCGCGAAGATGATCTCGGTGGGCGCCTACACGATGCTGGCCGTCGTGCTCGTTGCGGCAGTGGCGTACGTCGTCGGCACGCAGCTGTTCGGCAGCGCGCCACTGCCCAGCGTCTCCGGCACCGAGCTGTCCACGACTTCTGCCACCCTGCGCACGGTGCTCACGGTGCTGTACGTCGGCTGGTCGATGCTCGGGGTCGCGGCCGTGGCGCTGTTCCTGTCGACGCTCACCGACTCGCCGCTCGCCGCCGCGCTCGGGGCCATCGCGCTGCTCATCACCTCCGGGGTGCTCGTCGCGCTGGAGG
>JAHWJP010000094.1 GCA_019348355.1 Actinomycetota bacterium | reverse complement strand
ATCGACCGGCTGGTCATGCTGCTCACCGGAGCACCGATCCGCGAGACGATCCTGTTCCCCTTGGTCCGGCCGGCAGGCGGGTAGGGGCACTTCGTGACTGACGACCGCGTGACCGACGACCGCACCGTGTTCCTGCTCGCTGCGCTCGCCGAGGCCTTCCAAGACCTCGTCGACGCCGATCCGGCGGCCTTCCGCCGCAAGTTCCGCTCGATGGCGGCTGACCCGTTCGCCTTCTACCGAGGGACGGCCTGCCTGTTCTACGCCGACGCGCGTGGCCGGGAGGACCGGTGGGCCGACGAGCGCACCAGCCGGGTCTGGATCCAGGGCGACCTGCACGCGGAGAACTTCGGCACGTACATGGACGGCGAGGGCCGGCTGGTCTTCGATGTCAACGACTTCGACGAGGCCTACCTGGGGCACTTCACCTGGGACCTGCAGCGCCTGGCGGCCAGCGTGGCGCTGATGGGCTGGACCAAGGCGCTGCCCGACGCCGACATCGAGGCGCTGATCGACACCTACCTGCGCGCCTACCTCGACCAGGTCACCTACTTCGTCGACAGCGACCGCGACCACGAGTGGTCCCTGCGGCTGGAAACGGCCACCGGGCCGGTACGCGCGGCGCTGCTGAAGGCGCAGTTGTCCACCCGCATCGAGCTGCTCGACGACGTCACCGTCGTCGATGACTACGAGCGGCGCTTCCGGCACGGACCCGGTGTCCGCGAGCTCGAGTCGCCCGAGCGCGAGCGGGTCGAGCAGGCCTTCGCGAACTACCTCGAGACGATTCCGCAGTCCAAGAAGCTTGGCAGCCTGACCTACACCCTCAAAGACGCCGTCGGCAAGAGCGGCTTCGGCATCGGCAGCGCGGGACTACCGGCCTACAACCTGCTCGTCGAAGGCCACACCGAGGCGCTGGAGAACGACGTCGTCCTGACGATGAAGCAGGGCAACGTCGCTGCTGCGAGCCGGATCGTCGAGGACGAGCGGTGCCGCAGCGCGTTCGACCACCACGGACATCGCACGGCCGTCTCCCAGCGGGCCCTGCAGGCCCACTCCGACCCGTGGCTGGGATGGACCTCGCTGGACGGCGTCGGCTTCGTCGTCGCCGAGTTTTCCCCGTACGAAGCCGACCTCGACTGGGATGAGCTGTCCGAGCCCGATCAGATGGCGGAGGTGCTGGAGCAGCTCGGCCGGGCGACGGCGAAGGTGCATTGCGTCTCGGACGTCGACGACGCGTCGACGCCGCTGGTCGACTTTCAGGTGGAGGACGCGATCCGCCACGCGGTCCGCGGCAAGGAGGACGAGTTCGTCGCCGAGCTGACCGCCTTTGCGCTCGACTACGCCGTACGCGTGCGAGACGACCACGCGTTGTTCGTGGACGCATTCCGCAACGGCCGGATCGAGGGTGTCACAGCAGTGCGGAGTTAAACCTCTGTCGGTGCGGTGAACAACACCCTCGAGGTATTTGTACTCAGTGCGGTTCAGTGCTTTCCTGTAGACCCAGCGGTCCGCAAAGGCGTTGAGTCCCGGAAAGAGGCAGAACAGTGGCGCAGAAGGTAAACGTGGTCCTCGTCGACGACCTTGACGGGTCGGAGGCGGTCGAGACCGTTTCGTTCACTCTCGATGGCAGCAGCTACGAGATCGATCTCAACCGGGCCAACGCCGCCGCACTGCGCGATGCGCTCGCGCCCTGGGTGGGCGCGGCCCGTCGGGCCGGACGGACGACCTCTGCTCCGGCCAGCCGTCGTTCGTCCCGCGGCGGGTCCCGGCCGGCGGCTGCGGGCAGCGACCGGGGGCGGGTCCAGGCGATCCGTGAGTGGGCGCGCACCAACGGCCACAACGTCAGTGAGCGCGGCCGGCTGTCCGCCGACGTCCTTGCTGCCTACGAGGCGGCGCACTAGCTGGTGCTCGGCGCGTACGTCGTCCAGATTTCGCTGCCGGCGTAGCCATCAACGGGGAACGGACATCACCGGCCGGGGGTTGCACCAGATGTCTCAGCCCGTCGGCACCGCCGGCGGTGCACCCGGACGAGCAGCTTCTCGACGACGTTGTCACCCGACGAAGCAGCGCGACCGGGGCTAGTGTGCGGAGGACGACGGGAACGTCCCCGCCCCGTGAGGAGCGACAGCCATGTTCGAGCGATTTACCGACCGAGCCCGCCGCGTGGTCGTCCTGGCCCAAGAAGAGGCCAGGATGCTCAACCACAACTACATCGGCACCGAGCACATCCTGCTCGGGCTGATCCACGAGGGCGAGGGCGTCGCCGCAAAGGCGCTCGAGTCGCTCGGGATCTCGCTCGAGGGAGTCCGCAACCAGGTCGAGGAGATCATCGGCCAGGGCCAGCAGGCCCCGTCCGGCCACATCCCCTTCACCCCCCGGGCCAAGAAGGTGCTCGAGCTGAGCCTGCGCGAGGCGCTGCAGCTCGGCCACAACTACATCGGCACCGAGCACATCCTGCTGGGGCTGATCCGCGAGGGCGAGGGCGTGGCCGCCCAGGTCCTCGTCAAGCTCGGTGCCGACCTCAACCGGGTCCGTCAGCAGGTCATCCAGCTGCTGTCGGGATACCAGGGCAAGGAGTCGGCCACCTCCGGTGGACCGGCCGAGGGCACACCGTCGACCTCGCTGGTGCTCGACCAGTTCGGCCGCAACCTCACCCAGGCGGCGCGCGAGTCCAAGCTCGACCCGGTGATCGGGCGCGAGAAGGAGATCGAGCGCGTCATGCAGGTGCTGTCGCGGCGGACGAAGAACAACCCGGTGCTCATCGGCGAGCCCGGCGTCGGCAAGACCGCCGTCGTCGAGGGGTTGGCGCAGGCGATCGTCAAGGGCGAGGTCCCGGAGACGCTCAAGGACAAGCAGCTCTACACGCTCGACCTCGGCGCGCTGGTCGCCGGCAGTCGCTACCGCGGCGACTTCGAGGAGCGGCTGAAGAAGGTGCTCAAGGAGATCCGGACCCGCGGCGACATCATCCTTTTCATCGACGAGCTGCACACACTGGTCGGTGCGGGCGCCGCCGAGGGCGCGATCGACGCCGCCAGCATCCTCAAGCCGATGCTCGCCCGCGGTGAGCTGCAGACGATCGGCGCGACGACGCTGGACGAATACCGCAAGCACCTCGAGAAGGACGCCGCCCTCGAGCGGCGCTTCCAGCCGATCCAGGTGCCGGAGCCCTCGCTCGTGCACACCATCGAGATCCTCAAGGGCCTGCGCGACCGCTACGAAGCGCACCACCGGGTGTCGATCACCGATGGCGCGCTCGTGGCCGCGGCGACCCTGGCCGACCGCTACATCTCCGACCGGTTCCTGCCGGACAAGGCGATCGACCTCATCGACGAGGCCGGCTCGCGCATGCGCATCCGCCGCATGACCGCGCCGCCGGACCTGCGCGAGTTCGACGAGCGCATCGCCAACGTCCGCCGCGACAAGGAGTCCGCGATCGACGCGCAGGACTTCGAGAAGGCCGCCTCGCTGCGCGACAAGGAGAAGACGCTGCTGGGCGAGAAGGCCCAGCGCGAGAAGGAGTGGAAGGCCGGCGACATGGACGTCGTCGCCGAGGTCGACGACGAGCAGATCGCCGAGGTCCTCGCGATCTGGACCGGCATCCCGGTCTTCAAGCTCACCGAGGAGGAGACCGCCCGCCTGCTGCGCATGGAGGACGAGCTCCACAAGCGCGTCATCGGCCAGGAGCAGGCCATCAAGGCGGTCTCGCAGGCGATCCGGCGCACCCGCGCCGGGCTCAAGGACCCCAAGCGCCCCGGCGGGTCGTTCATCTTCGCCGGCCCGTCCGGGGTCGGCAAGACCGAGTTGTCCAAGACGTTGGCAGAGTTTTTGTTCGGCGACGAGAACTCGCTGATCATGCTGGACATGAGCGAGTTCATGGAGCGCCACACGGTGTCCCGGCTGGTCGGCTCCCCTCCCGGTTACGTCGGCTACGAAGAAGGCGGCCAGCTCACCGAGAAGGTGCGCCGCAAGCCGTTCTCGGTCGTGCTGTTCGACGAGGTCGAGAAGGCCCACCCGGATGTGTTCAACACGTTGTTGCAGATCCTCGAGGACGGTCGGCTGACCGATTCCCAGGGTCGGGTGGTGGACTTCAAGAACACGGTGCTCATCATGACCTCGAATCTGGGCACTCGCGACATTTCCAAGGGCTTCAACCTGGGATTCCAGAAGGACAATGACAAAGTCGGCGCCTACGAGCGCATGAAGACCAAGGTGCAGGACGAGCTCAAGCAGCACTTCCGGCCCGAGTTCCTCAACCGCATCGACGACATCGTGGTGTTCCACCAGCTGTCCGAGGACGAGATCATCCAGATCGTCGACCTGATGCTGGCCCGCCTCGACGCCCAGCTGCGCAACAAGGACATGGGCCTCGAGCTGACCGGTCCGGCCAAGCTGCTGCTCGCCAAGAAGGGCTACGACCCCGTCCTGGGAGCGCGGCCGCTGCGCCGGACCATCCAGCGCGAGCTCGAGGACGAGCTGTCCGAGCGCATCCTCTACGGCACGCTGCTGCCCGGCAACATCGTCGTGGTGGACGTCGAGGGCGAGGGCGACGCGGCGAAGTTCACCTTCCGCGGCGAGGCCAAGCCGGTCGACATCCCGGACGCTCCGCCGGTGGACCTGGCCAAGGGCAGCGCCTCCGACTGACGCGACCTCGCGCGCGCCGGCGCCGACTGGCGAACTTTGCTGCCGGGCAGGCCATAGTGCCCGTCCGGCAGCGGGTCGACCAGTCCGTCGCCGACCAGGCCGTCCAGCGCCCTGGCGCGCTGTATTGGCTCGTCCCACACCGAGGCGAGCCGCTCGGCCGCGACCGGTGCGGCACTCTCGCGCAGCACCTGCAGCAGCCGGCCGCGCACCTGCCGGTCCGTGCCGGCCCAGGCCTGCGGCCGCCGCACCGGGCTGTCCAGTTCCGGCTTGCCGGCGGCCGCCCAGGCGCAGGTCGCCCGCAGCGGGCAGGTCGGGCAGCGCGGAGCGCGGGCGGTGCAGACCAGCGCGCCGAGCTCCATCAGCGCGATCGAGGCGGTCGCCGCTGCCTCGGCCTCGACCGGCAGCAACTGCTCCACCAGGGCGAGGTCGCGCCGCGTGACCGGCGCGTCGGCGCGGCCCTCGACGGCGCGGGCCACCACCCGGCGGACGTTGGTGTCGACGACCGGCACCCGCTGGCGGTAGGCGAAGGCGGCAACGGCCCGGGCGGTGTAGTCGCCGACCCCGGGCAGTGCCAGGAGCCCCAGGACCGTACGCGGCAGCTCGCCGCCCGGCCGCTGTGCGACGGCGACGGCGGCGGCGTGCAACCGCAGGGCCCGGCGCGGATAGCCGAGGCGTCCCCACAGCCGTACCGCCTCCCCCGGCGCGTCCGCGGCCAGGTCCGCCGGGGTCGGCCAGCGCTCCAGCCAGGCGGCGTAGACCGGCAGCACCCGCGCGACGGGGGTCTGCTGCAGCATCACCTCGCTGACCAGGACCGCCCACGGCGTCACGGCCGGCCGGCGCCACGGCAGGTCCCGCGCGGCGCCGGCGTACCAGTCGGTGAGGGTGTCGGCCAGCTCGGTGTTCCCCACTTCCCGAGCCTAAGGGAGTGCCCGCGCGTCGCGGCCTTGCGCGCGCATCCCCCGGGGTGGCGCCGAGATGAGGGCCGGCCGGGCGGCTAGGCTGTGGATGATGGCGCTGCACTGGCGGCCGGTCGGTCCCGAGCCCGAACAGACGTACTGGCGGCGGCGTGCCGCTCTCGCGGTCGCGCTCATGCTGCTGATCGTGCTGATCGCGCAGCTGACCGGTCGGGTCGGCGACGAGGACCGGTTGGCCTCGGGGGAGCCATCCCCCTCCTCCCCGACTCCGGGCTCGGCTGAGCCCACCCCGACCACGCCGTCGTCCGCGTCGGCTCCGCCGAGCGGCGCGGCCGCCGACCTCTGCCCGCCGGCTGAGCTGCAGATCGTCGCTGACGCCGACAAGGACAGCTATCCCGCCGGTGGCCGGCCGCAGCTCGAGCTGCGGGTCACCAACACCGGCTCGGCGCCGTGCACCCTTGATCTCGGTCAGGCCGCCACCGAGCTGTTGATCTTCTCCGGTCCCGACCGCATCTGGTCCAGCGACGACTGCGCCCCCGGCGGAGCGGCGAAGCCGACCACCCTGGAGCCGGGCAAGGCTGTCCCGACCCGGCTGACCTGGGCCGGCCGGCGCTCGCTGCCCAAGTGTGAGGGACCCAAGGCGCAGGCCCTGCCGGGCACCTATCGCGTCACGGGCCGGATCGGTGACCTGCAGGCCGAGGGCGGCTCCTTCCAGCTCACCGGCTGACCGCTCAAGCATCCGAGCCGGTCCGTCGACAGATGTGGGGCCGGAACTTCCGCCGGCGGGCGGGAGTGCACCGGTGCCGGACGACCAGGACCTCGCCGGCCTGCGCCCGACCGGTTCGGCGCAGTCGTCGGGCCTGTCACCGGAGCTGCTCGTCGCCCTGCGCGCGGCCTTCGCCGGTGAGGTCGACCGGCGGCTGCCGCGTCTGCGCCGGCTGCAGCAGCAGCCCGGTCCGCAGGTGCTGGAGCAGGCGCTGCGCGACGCCCACTCGCTCGCGAGCAGTGCCGCAGTCGTGGGCGCCGCAGA
The DNA here is from genome assembly GCA_019348355.1 of Actinomycetota bacterium. Lineage (GTDB taxonomy): Bacteria > Actinomycetota > Actinomycetes > Mycobacteriales > SCTD01 > SCTD01. The sequence goes on along the minus strand of JAHWJP010000094.1, from coordinate 3,442 downwards.
TGTCGCCAGGTGCGCCGCGCGGGTCGAGGCCGGACTCGAGCGCTGTCTGCGCGGCCCCGCCCCCGGACTGCCCGCGCCCGTGGCCGCCGATGCCGAGCAGCTCACCGCCCTGCTCGAGCGCTGGCTGCACGCATGAGCGCCGCCGTACGCGCCGTCGTGACGGTGGTCGTCGTGGACGACTCAGCCGTGCAGCGGCGCTTCATGCGGGCCGCCATCGAAGCCGACGGTGACTTCGCGGTCGTAGGGGAGGCTCGCAACGGTCGCGAGGCCGTCTCGCTCGTGGGCCGGCTGCGCCCCAGGGCGGTCCTCATGGACCTCGACCTGCCGGTGATGTCCGGCATCGACGCGATCGAGCGGATCATGTCGGCGAGCCCGACGGCGATCCTCGTCTACAGCGCCTTTTTGGCCGGCAGCAACAACGTCAACGCCTTGGAGGCGCTGGCCGCCGGCGCCGTGGACGTACTCGCCAAGCCCGGTCCGGACGACACCGGCACGCTCGAGGACTACGCCGTGGCGCTGCGGGCCAAGCTGCGGGTCGCCGCTCGGGTGCGGGTGATCACGCACCCGCGCGGCCGGCTCCGGTTGCAGGGCATGACCGGCTCGGCCCCGTCACTGGGTGGCGGCGCCCGGCAACCGCTTCGTCCGAACGTCGCGCCTGACCGGGGCGGTGTCCGGCTGGTGGCCATCGGTGCCTCGACCGGAGGGCCGCAGGCGCTGCTCGCGTTGCTCGCCCGGCTTCCGGGTGATCTGGACCAGGCGGTCCTCGTCGTGCAGCACATGGCGGCCGGTTTCATCCCGGGCCTCGCCGCCTGGCTCGACGGGCTCGTCGCGCTCCCCGTCGGCGTCGGGGCGGGTGGCTGCCGGCTGGCCCCGGGCACCGTTACCCTCGCCCCGAGCGGCAGCAACCTGCTGCTCGCGGACGACCGGCTGCGGGTGCTGTGCACCCCGCCGGAGCCGGGGCAGTTCCACGTGCCGGGGATCGACGCGACCTTCTCCAGCGTCGCCGCCGTGCTGGGCGATCGCGCGATCGGCGTGCTGCTGACCGGCATGGGCCGGGACGGTGCGGCGGGCCTGCTCCAGATGCGCCGACGCGGCGCGCTGACGATCGGCCAGGACGAGGCCACGAGCGCCGTCTACGGCATGCCCGCCGCCGCGTGCGCGCTCGACGCCGTGGAGCGCCAGCTCGCCCTCGACCACATCGCTCCCGCCGTGCTCGGCGCCGTCGGCCGGGCGCTGGCGTGAGGACCGCCTCCGAGCCACTGCACGACGGTGACCTGGCCCGCCTGAGACAGCTGCTCGCCGCCGCCGCGGGCCTGGTCTTCGACGACTCGCGAAGGGCCTCGCTCAGCGCCGCGGTCGCCGAGCGGCAGCGGCTGACCGGCATCGGGGACGTCGCGGCGTACCTCGATCTGGTCTGCGATCCCGCCGCACCGGAGCGGCAGAGCCTGCTGGACGAGGTGACCATCCAGGAGACGCACTTCTTCCGCAACCCCCCGCAGATGCGGGCGCTGCGCGCCGAGGTGTTGCCGGAGCTGGTGCGGGCGGCGCGCGGGCGGGGTCGGCGGCTGCGCATCTGGAGTGCCGGCTGCTCCACCGGCGAGGAGCCGTACACCGTCGCGATGATGCTGCGCGAGCTGCTGCCGGACCTGAGCGGTTGGGACGTACGCGTGCTGGCCACCGACCTGTCCCAGACGGCGTTGCGGACCGCGCGGGCAGGGACGTACGGCGAGCGCGCCGTCCAGCTGGCGTCGCCCGCGACTCGGGGCCGCTTCCTGCTGCCGACCGACGCCGGCCGCCACGAGGTCCGGCGCGACGTCCGCGAGCTGGTGCGCTTCGCCCACCACAACCTGGTCCTCGACCCGGCGCCGCGGGAGAGCTTCGATCTGATCCTGTGCCGCAACGTCACGATCTACTTCAGCCGCGAGACGACGCGGGCACTGGTCCGCCGGTTGCACGGCTGCCTGAGAGACGGGGGATATCTGCTGCTCGGGCACGCCGAGACACTGTGGCAGATCAACGACGACTTCCGCCTTGTCGCGGTCGGTGGGGACAACCCCGCCTACGTCTACCAGCGCCCGGCTCCCGAGCGCCGGGTGAGGCAGGCAGAACGGCGTACGGCGTTCCGCCCCCCCGAGCCGCGTGCCCAGCCGTCCCAGCCGCCAGAGCCTCCGCCACCCGCCGCCTGTCCGGCCGATACCGTCCGGGCGGTCCTGGCCGACGGCCGTTACGAGCAGGCCGCCCGCCTGGCTCGCCGGGCTGCGGACGCCGAACCGATGCGGCCCGAGCTGCACTACCTGCTGGGTCGCTCGCTGGTCGAGCTCGGCCGCGACGGCGAGGCGCTGCCGGCCCTGCGGCGGGCGGTCTACCTCGAGCCGGTCGCTGGCCTCGCGCACTTCCTGCTCGCCGGCGTCCTCGCCCGATGCGGTGATCCCTCGGCTGCGGCGAGGGAGTATCGAGCGGCCGCGTCGACCCTGGGTCTCGACCCGCTCGAGGCGGCCGCGCCGGAGCTCGGTGGCCGCAGCCCGCACGAGCTCGCTGCGCTGTGCCGACAGCTCGAGGGGCAGCTGGCCGGGAGCCCGCGCCCTGGGAGCCCACGGTGATCGGTCTGGTGAGCTTCCGGCTCGGTGCGCGCGAGTACGCCACCCCGCTGGCCGCCGTGCGCGAAGTGGTCCGGCTGCAGGGCCTGTCCGACCTGCCGGGGATGGCGCCGCCGCTGGCCGGCGTCCTGGACGTGCGCGGCACCGCCCTGCCGGTGCTCGACCTGCGGGTCGGCGCGCGGCCGGGCGATCCCGGCGATGTGCTGGTGCTCGATCGGCCCCCGGCGAACGGCGGCCCGGTCGGAGTCGCCGTGGACCGGGTGCGTGCCGTCGTCGACCCGATGGAGCTCCCGGCCACGGGGACGGCAGGCCAGGACGGGGTGCTTCCGGCGTACGTCCTGGATGTCCTTCGCGGCCGCGACGGCGTGGTCTTTCTCGTCGACCTGCTCCGGATGGTCGAAGGCGCAGCGGCTCAGACCGGGACGGCGAAGGCGATGACGTTGCTGAGGTAGCTCTTCGCGTTCGCGTCGAACTCCCCACCGCAGGTGACGAGCCGCAGACTGGACGTGCCGTCCCCGACATAGACCCGCTCGGTGGGGAAGTCCCGCTTGGCGAAGGTCTCCACGCTCGTGACCACGAAGGCGGCCACCGAGCCGTCCGCGCGGCGGACGTCCACCCGGTCGCCGAGGGCGAGCCGGTCGAGGCGCGCGAAGATGCCCGGCCCCCGGTAGCTGTCGACGTGGCCCACGATGACCGCGGGGCCGTCGTCGCCCGGAGCGGGCCCCTGGCTGTACCAGCCGGCGCGCTTGGGGTCCTCGGGCACCTGGAGCGAGCCGTCCATGTTCTTGCGCAGCCCGATCAGCCGGCTGTCGATCTCGAGCGCCGGGATCGTCAGGGCGACCGGA
>JAHWJP010000093.1 GCA_019348355.1 Actinomycetota bacterium | reverse complement strand
TCGAGAAGGCCGGCTGGGCGACGAACGTGCGGTGGCCGACCGAGAAGCGCATGGCTCGCATCCGCAAGGAGCCGGCGCCGATGTAAGGGCCGCCCGCACAACAGGGACTTCAGCACGCTCGCCGGTATCCTGACGGGCGTGCTGAAACCGTTTCTCACCCCCCGGTGGCTGGGCTTGCACGCCCTGTTCGTGGCCGCGCTCGCGGGCCTGGGGTGGCTCGGCTGGTGGCAGCTCGAGAGCGCCCGTGCGCAGGGCGACTGGCAGAACTACGGCTACGCGCTGCAGTGGTGGCTGTTCGGTGGCTTCGCCGTCTTCCTGTGGGTCAAGCTGATCTTCGACGAGCTCGATCCGAAGGACGCCGAGGAGCCGGCGCCCGCGCCGCCCGTCGTGCCCCGTCCGGTGGTGCCGGCCGCCGCGCCCGAGGACGAGGACGAGGAGCTGGCCGCCTACAACCGCCACCTCGCCTGGCTCGCCGAGCGCAGCGACCGGTGACCGGCGCCCTGCGCCGCTTCTCCGTGCTGGCCTTCCTCGTCGGCATCGGCCTGCTCGTGCTGGTCCTCGTGGCGATGCCGCTTCGCTACCTCGGCGGGCGACCGGAGTTCTCCGAGACCTTCAGTCCCATCCACGGATTCGTGTTCATGGCCTACCTCGTCACGGTCGCGGACCTGGGCCGGCGGGCGGGGTGGTCCGTACGCCGGATGCTGCTCGTCATGCTGGCCGGAACGGTGCCGCTGCTGTCCTTCGTGGTCGAGCGACGCGTGACCCGGGACGTGCTCGCGCGCGCTGCCGTGTGACAGCGGCGGTTCCGGAGGCGGCGCGGTCAGCCTGTCCGCGCACTGTGCAGCTGTAGCGCGAGGTGCACCTGCAGCGCGCCGTCCCCCGACCGCCACCCCTCGCCGAGCAGCGAGGTGACCCGCTCCAGCCGCTGGTAGAGCGTGTTGACGTGCACGAACAGCTCCTGCGCCGCGCGGGTCAGGCTGCCGCCCGCGCCGTAATAGGCGAGCAGCGTCCGCACCAGCTCGCTGCCCCGCTCGCGGTCGTAGTCGAGCAACGGCCCGACGGTACGACGGACGTACCGCTCCACCTCGCCCTGCCCGGAGGTGCTGAGCAGCAGCCCGTAGACGCCGAGCTCGTCCCGCCCGGCAGCTTCGCCGCCGCGGCCGAGCGACAGCAGCACGTCGCACACCCGGCCGGCCTCGCGGTAGAGCTCGGCGAGCTCGACCGGACCGCTGCCGGGGCCGGCCGCGCCGACGGTGACCGGGCAGCCGACCGCCGCCTGCAGGTCTGCTGCCACCCGGCGGGCCGTGGCCGGGGCGTCGTCGGCGGCGACCAGCAGCACCAGGCTGCCGCGGTGCTGCCCGGACAGGCCGGCGGGTCCGTGCGCGGACCGGGCAGCGCGCCACCCGGCCGCTTCGCGGTCCGGCGAGGCCACCCGGGCGACGACGACCACATGCGAGCGCGACAGGTCCAGGCCCATGTGGGCCGCCCGCCGACCCAGCTCGGCGACCGCCCGCTGCGGCACCGCGAACAGGTCGTCGAACAGCTCTCCACGCACCCGGTGCTCGGCCTCGGCGATCGAGCGCTCGTGCAGCAGCAGCATCGCCGTGACCACGGCCGCCCGCTCGAGCGTGCGGACCCCCAGCTCGTCCAGCGAAGGACCGACCGACACCACCGCGCCGAGGGTCTCCGCGCCGGCGAAGACCGGGGCGACCGCGACCGACCGGCCGTCCGCGTCCACCGAGACCGTCGGCCGGCGCCCGCGCACGGTCGGCAGCGCCGAAGCGGCCAGCGCCGACGCCCCCGCCACCTCCGGACCGGCCTGCACGAGCAGCCGTCCGGCGGGGTCCACGACCAGCAGCGAGCCGCCCAGCACGTCGATGACGGCGGCGGCCACCTCAGCGAGACCTCCCCCACCGAGCAGCACCATCGACAGCCGCTCGTGCTCGGCGGCTGCCCGCTCCACCGACGCGGTGTGCACCTGCAGCAACGCGCCCGTCCGCTGGAGCTCGGACAGCGTCGTCGTCAGTTCCTCGAACAGCGAGGCGTTCTCGATCGCGATGGCGGCGTGGTCGGCGAGCGAGAGCAGCAGCGAGACCTCGTCCGGGCGGAACGGTCGCTCGTGGCGGTTCGCGGCGAAGAGCACGCCGATCGCCCGCTCGCCCAGCCGCAGTGGCACCCCGAGGATGGCGACCAGCCCCTCACCGGCGACGGTGTCGTCGATGATGTGGACGAAGCGCTCGTCGGCGCAGTAGTCGGCGGTGGCGTAGGGCGTGCACGTCGCGGCCACCAGGCCGCCGAGGCCGGCGCCCAGTGGCAGCAGCACCTGTCGAAACGCCTCGGTCCGGATGCCTTCGGTGACCCGCATGTACGTCGCGGCCCGTTCCGGGTCGCTGAGCGTCAGGTAGGCGACGTCGGTGCCGAGCAGGTCGCGGGCCCGTCGGACGATCGCCTGCAGCACCTGCTCCAGCTCGTGCAGCGAGGACAGGTCGCTCGCGCTCGCGGAGAGCGCGGCGAGCTGCTGCTCACGCCGGCGCTGCTCGTCCAGCCGGGCCCGGACCTGCAGCGCCGAGCCCAGGGCCGGATGCAGGTCGCCCTGCCGGTCGGCGTCGAGGAGTCCGAGCAGCCGGGTCAGCTCGTTGGTCGGCGCTTCACGGGCGAGCAGCAGCAGCAGCGCGCCGCACGGGTCGCCGGCTTCGGCGAGCGCGTCCTCCGCGCGGGTCCCGACCGGCACCGAGGGACCGGAGGCGGGTTCGAGGCCGCCGTCCCCGTGGCGCGGCGTCCCCCTCACCCGCGGTGAGGGAGGCAAGCTGGGCGCACCCGGGGCATGGAGCATTCCTACACCGATCGGGCCCGGCGCGCCGCTGGTTCGGCTCGTCTCATCGGGCGCTCCATCCGCCGTCCAGCACGAACGACGAGCCGTTGGCGTACGACGCGGCGTCCGAGCACAGGTAGGCCGCGAGCTCGGCGACCTCCGCCGGCTCGAGAAGCCGCTTGACCGACGATGCGGCGAGCAGCACGCGATCGACCACCTCGGACTCGGCGATCCCGTGCGCCAGCGCCTGCGCCGCGATCTGCCCCTCGACCAGTGGGGTTCGCACATAGCCGGGACAGATCGTGTTGGAGGTGACGCCCCGTCCACCGCCCTCGATGGCAAGCACCTTCGACAGGCCCTCGAGGCCGTGCTTGGCCGCGACGTACGCCGACTTGTGCGGCGAGGCCCGTAGTCCGTGCACGGAGGAGATGTGGACGAGCCGGCCCCAGCCCGAGGCGTACATGTGCGGCAGCGCCGCCCGGGCCAGCTCGAACGGCGCCTGCAGCATCACGGAAAGGATGTGCGCGAAGCGGTCGGGTGGGAAGTCCTCGACCGGCGCCACGTGCTGCAGGCCGGCGTTGTTGACGAGCACGTCCACGGTCGTCGCCGGCCCACCCGGTGCGCACAGCTCGGCGAGCGCCGCGCGGTCGCCGAGGTCCGCGACGAGCGGTTCGCCGCCGACCTGCTCGGCCACCCGCTCCGCGCGGTCGCGGTCGAGGTCGAGCACGACCACCGTCGCGCCGGCCTGCGCGAGCCGGGCGGCGCAGGCCGCGCCGATGCCGCTGCCCGCGCCGGTGACGAGCACCCGCCGGCCCGAGAGGGTCGAGCCCGACAGGTTCTGACCCGATATGTACGGGCTGCCGCCAGGCGCCTGCGTCGGGCCGCTCATCGGATCTCCTCGGGCTGTCCGTCGGGGCGCATTGTGCGAGCCCACAAGGTCTGCGGCCTACGGCTGGAACCTCCATCACGGACCCATCACGATGTGGAAACTTCACAGTGACCCCGGTCACGCAGCGTGGTTCAGTCCGGCGGGAGCAACACAGGAGGAGAGCAAGGGTGCTCGAGGTCGAGGGTCTGCAGGTCACCTATGGTGGCGCCGTCCAGGCGCTGCGCGGCGTGACCCTGCGGGTGCCGGACGGCAAGGTCGTCGCGGTGCTCGGCAGCAACGGGGCCGGCAAGACCACCCTGCTGCGGACCATCTCCAACACCCTGAAGCTGCACCGCGGCAGGGTCGAGGCCGGCACGATCACCTTCGACGGCGCGTCGCTGACGGGACGGGACGCCTCGGCGATCGTGGCGACCGGCCTCGTGCAGGTGCCCGAGGGCCGGCGCATCTTCAGCCGCCTCACCGTCGAGGAGAACCTGCGGGCGGGCGCCATGGGCAACCGGGACAAGTCCGCCCGGGCCGCGGCGCAGACCCGGGTCTACGACCTGTTCCCGGTCCTTGCCGAACGGCGCAGCCAGCGCGGCGGCCTGCTGTCCGGCGGTGAGCAGCAGATGCTCGCCATCGGTCGCGCCCTCATGGCCGGGCCGAAGCTGCTGCTGCTGGACGAGCCCTCGCTCGGGCTCGCCCCCAAGATCATCGGCCAGATCGGCCAGATCATCCGCGACATCCACGACCAGGGCACCTCGGTGCTGCTCGTCGAGCAGAACGCGACGATGGCCCTGCAGGTGGCCGACTCGGCGTACGTCCTGGATGTCGGCAAGGTGTCGCTGGAAGGTCCGGCGAACGAGCTGGCGGCGACCGACGCCGTCCAGCGGCTCTACCTGGGCCAGGCGGCGGGCGACGAGACGCAGGTGCAGCAGGCCGCGGCGCGCAGCACCAAGACCCTGTCGCGGTGGACCGCGTGAGCGTCGAGACGGCGGCGCCCGGGCCCACCGCGGCCGAGCGGGGGATCGCGCCGCTCGAGGTGAAGAACGTGACGGTGCGCTTCGGTGCGCTCGCCGCCCTGAACGACGTCTCGTTCACCGTGGAGCCCGGCACGGTGCACGCGATCATCGGGCCGAACGGCGCCGGGAAGTCGACGCTGTTCAACGTCATGTCCGGCGTCTACCGCGCGACCGAGGGTGAGATCCGCTTCGGCGAGCACGTCCTGACCCGGCTGCGGCCGCACCGGATCGCCGAGCTGCGGGTCGCCCGCGCCTTCCAGAACATCGCCCTGTCCGGCAGCCAGTCGGTCGCCGAGAACCTCATGCTCGGCCGGCACCATCTGACGAAGGCGGGCTTTCTCGCCGCCGGGCTGCGGCTGCCGAAGGCGACCCGCGAGGCCGAGCTGCACGGCAGGCGGGTCCGTGAGATCGCCGAGTTCCTGGAGCTCGGCGACAAGCTGGACATCCCCGTCGGGGTGTTGTCCTACGGGAACCAGAAGCGGGTCGAGGTCGCGCGGGCGCTGTGCACCGAGCCCGACCTGCTGCTGCTCGACGAGCCGGTCGCCGGCATGAACGCCGAGGAGACCCGACGGATGGCCGCCGCCGTGCTCGAGATCCGCGACGCGCTCGGCATCTCGGTGGTCCTCGTCGAGCACGACATGGGCATGGTGATGGGCATCGCCGACCGGGTCACGGTGCTCGACTTCGGCCGGCTCATCGCCGACGGCACGCCGGCAGAGGTGCAGGCCGACCCCGAGGTGATCCGCGCCTACCTCGGGTCGGGCGACGACACCGCGCCGGCCGGGGGCGCGGCGTGACGACGTTTCTCACCCTGCTGCTCAACGGGCTGTCGCTCGGGGCGATCTACGCGCTGATCGCGCTGGGCTTCTCGGTCATCTTCAAGGCCAGCGAGGTGGTGAGCTTCATGCACGGCTCGCTGCTGCTGTTCGGCGCCTACACCATCGCCCAGCTCAACGCCGAGATCGGCTTCCTCCCGGCGGTTGCGCTCGGCGTAGCCGCCACCGCCGGGATCGGGCTGCTCGTCGAGCGACTGCTCATCAACCGGCTGCGCGGCACCGCCGTCATCACCCTTGCCATCCTGACCATCGGCGTCGACATCATCCTGGTCACCGAGCTCACCCGCCGGATCGGCTCGGACATCCTCAACGTCGGTCACCCCTGGGGTGGGGAGTTCGTCCGCCTGGGCGAGGTCGGCATCACCGAGAACCGGCTCTACGCGATGCTCACCGCGGTCGTGCTGATGGGGCTGTTCTTCGTCGCCTTCAAGTTCTCCAGCTGGGGGGTGGCGATGCGCGCCGCCGCGGAGGACGGCGAGACCGCCGCGCTGATGGGCATCCGGCGCGGCCGCGTCTCCGCCGTCGCCTGGGTCGTCGGCGCCGGGCTCGCCGCCGTCGCCGGCCTGTTCCTCGTCGGCTCGCCGACCCCTGGCGTCTCGCCCGGGGTCACTTCCGTCGCGCTGCGCGCCTTCCCCGCGGCGATCCTCGGCGGCCTGGACTCCACCGGCGGCGCCGTGATCGGCGGGCTGATCATCGGCATCGCCGAGGCGCTGGCCTCCGGGTATCAGGAGCAGCTGCTGTTCCTGGGTCGCGGGTTCGGTGACGTCGTCCCGTACGTCGTGATGATCCTCGTCCTGCTCGTCCGCCCGTCCGGGCTGTTCGGGACCAAGGAGCTCACCCGTGTCTGAGGCGGTTCGCGGACGCGCGCGGGCCGTGCGGATCGTCCTGCTGCTGGTCGCGCTTGCGCTGATGCTCATCGCGCCGGTGTTCGTCGAGGAGTTCTGGCTGCGCACCGGCTTCGCCGCCTTCGGCGCGATCATCGGGGCGATCGGCCTGAACCTGCTGGTCGGCACGACCGGGCAGCTGTCGCTGGCACACGCGTTCTTCCTGGCGGTCGGTGCCATCACCTATGTCTTCGTCTCCGGTTCGCCCGGCGGGACGGTCGAGACGACCGACGGGCTCGGCCTGCCTCCGCTGGTCGGGATGCTGCTCGGCGTGCTGCTGGCCGGCGTCGCCGGGCTGGTGTTCTCACCGATCGCCGCCCGGCTGCGCGGCATCTACCTCGGGGTGGCCTCGCTCGGGCTGGTGTTCATCGGCCAGCACGTGCTCAACACCTGGACGTCGGTGACCGGCGGCTTCAACGGCCGCACCACCCCGCAGTTCAATCTGTTCGGGTTCTCCTTCGGCAGCGACAACCCGCCGCTGACCGTGCTCGGGGTCCCGTTCAACGCGCCCGAGCGGCTCTGGTACCTCGGCCTGTTCCTGGCCATCGCTGCGTACATCTTCGCCAAGAACCTGCTGCGCAGCCGGCCGGGACGGGCCCTGCAGACGTTGCGTGACAGTGAGGTCGCCGCGGCCGTGATGGGCGTCGACGTCCAGGGCTACAAGGCGCGGGTCTTCCTGGTCTCCTCGATGTACGCGGGCTTGGCGGGCGTGCTCTACGCGCTGTCGATCGGCAGCGTGGCGCCGGAGTCGTTCGCCCTGGACCTGTCCGTGCTCTACCTCGCGATGATCGTGCTCGGCGGGCTGGGTTCGGTCGGCGGCGCCGCGCTGGGCGCGATCTTCGTCAGCGCGCTGCCGCTGGTGTTCCAGCAGTACGCCGACTCGCTGCCACTCGTGTCCGACATCGGCGAGGGCGGCGTCAACGCCGGCCAGGCGGCGCGGATCCTGTTCGGCCTCGCCATCATCCTCGTCGTTGTGTTCGAGCCGGCGGGCCTCGCCGGTCTGTCCCGCCGTTTTCGCCGCAAGGGCAAACGCCCCGAGGTGTCGTCAGCAACCGCACCCGCAACCACCGCAGTTTCCACACCGTTTCACCGACCAGCACAAGGGAGCACCACATGAAGCTCGGCCATCGCACGGGTGTCCTGCTCACGGCCACCGTTCTCGTAGCCGCCTCCGGCTGCAGCACCAAGGCCCAGGACGGGGACGACACCGCCACCACCGCCGAGGGTGAGGTGAAGACGGGCCGGGGCATCGAGGGCAACACCATCACGCTCGGGGTGTTGACCGACCTCACCGGCGTCTTCGCCGCGCTGGGTGCGGACATCACCAACGCGCACACGCTCTACTGGGAGAAGCAGAACGCCGGCGACAAGGTCTGCGGCAAGTACACGGTGGAGCTCGACATCAAGGACACCAACTACCAGCCGGCGCAAGGTGTCCAGCTCTACAGCGGGATGAAGGACAGCGTGCTCGCGATGCAGCAGACGATCGGCTCGCCGATCAACGCGGCGCTGACGGAGGCCTACAAGGCCGACGCGATCGTCAACATCCCGCCGGCCTGGGCGCGCAGTCTCACCGAGCTGCCGGGCAACGCCACACCGGGTGCGACCTACGACGTCGAGCTGACCAACGGGCTGAGCTATGCACTGGAGAAGGGCCTGATTCAGGAGGGCGACACGATCGGGCACATCTACTTCGAGGGTGAGTACGGCGCCGGCGGTCTCGAGGGCTCGAAGTACATGGCGGAAAAGCACAACTTCAAGATCGTCGAGGCCAAGATCAAGCCGACCGACGCGGACATGAGCACCCAGATCACGCAGTTCAAGGCGGCGGGCGTCAAGGCGATCGCGCTCACCGTCGCCCCGACGCAGACGGCTTCGGCGGCGGGTGTGGCGGCGACGCAGGGTCTGGACGTGCCGATCATCGGCAGCAACCCGGTCTTCGCGCCCGGCTTGCTCAAGGGCCCGGCAGCCGCGGCGCTGAAGAAGAACCTCATCGTGTCCTCGCCGGTCAACACGATCGACAAGCACCCTGAGCTGCTCGAGGAGTACACGGCGAAGTTCCCGAACGTCACCGTCAGCAACGGCGTCGTGCTCGGTGCCGGCATGTCCGACGCGATGCGTCAGATCCTCGACAAGGCTTGCGAGAACGGTGACCTGACGCCCGAGGGGGTCCTCGCGGCGAAGACCTCACTGGACAACGTCGAGACCGACGGTCTGATCGTGCCGCTGAACTTCACCCAGGTCGGCCAGAGCCCGAGCCGGCAGAACTTCATCCTGCAGCCGGCCGACGTGCCCGGTGGCGCCAAGGCGCTGACCGAGGCGATCGAGTCCGACGACGTGGAGGGCCTGACGAAGTAGTTCGGCTGACCGGTCTCGGCCGGTCGGTGGTCCGACCCGGCGGTCGGCGTCCCTGGGAGGGGGCGCCGGCCGCCGCCTGCGTCAGGTCAGCGGCGTGGGCAGCAGCGGCAGGGGTGCCGGCTCGGGGCTCGGTTCGGCACTCGGCGCCGGGACGCCGGTGGGCTCGGGGGAGGGGCTGGGCCCCGGCACCAGCGGCAGGCCGGGCGGCGCCGGCTTGGGCTTGGCGCTGGGGCTCGGGGCGACCGGCGGCGGCGCAGCCGGCGACGGCGACGGGGAGGGCGATGGCGACGGGGAGCCGACGGTCGCGGGCACCAGCCCCACCCCCCACTTCGCCGGTGACTGGCCGGCGTAGCGGGCCGCCACCGTCAGCACGACGCGGACGTAGTCGTAGGAGCGGTTGTAGCTGTAGATCGCGGCGATCCGCGGCGCCGGCTTGTCGAGTCGGCTCGACGTGGCGCACAGGTATCGACCGGCGGCCAGGGCTGCGTCGTCGATGTTGTGCGGGTCACGCTGGCCGTTGCCGTCCCCGTCCGCCCCGTGGCGGGCCCAGGTCGACGGGATGAACTGCATCGGGCCGACGGCGCGGTCCAGCACCTTGTCGCCGTCCAGGGCGCCGTCGTCGGTGTCGCGGATGAGGGCGAACGGCCCGGCGCCGTCCAGGCGTGGACCGAGGATCTCCGGGGTGACCCGGCCGTCCGCGCCGATGGCCGCTCCGCGGAACGAGCCGTGCCCCGACTCGACGAAGCCGATGGCAGCGACGAGCTGCCAGGGCACGCGGCAGCCCTCCTTCGCCTTGACGGCGGATGCGCTCTTGTAGGCCGCGAGCGCCCGGGCCGGGATGCCCTTGACACTCAAGCCCGGGTCGACCGGGCCGAGCAGCGGTGCGGAGGTCAGCGGCGCCGCCGGTGGCGCCACCGGCGCGAGTGCGTCGACGGCGCTCGGTCGCACCTCGTCGGCGGTCCGGATCAGCAGCCCGCCCGCCGTTGCCTCCCGCTCGGCGGCGAGGTTCTGCCCGCTGTCGGTCGCCGGTCCGACCGACGCGGCGCTCGCCGCCAGCAGCCAGGCAGCGGCGAGACCGCGCTTCGCGTACTGCTTGCGGACGGCGATGACGGTTCCTCTGTCAGGTGTACGGGGGCGGGTAGACGCTACCCGTGATGCGCTACCGACCGCATGGTGCGCATGTGATGGTCACCCGACGGCGTGTGGTCGGTCAACCGGGGTGGGCGCTTTGCGGTGGTTGCTCCCCGGCTGGGTGGGCCCGGACGGGCTGGGGAGCGAAGTCCGCGCTCAGCCGCGGTGGTTGCTCCCCGCTGGCTGGTGGCCAGGCGGGCTGGGGAGCAGG
>JAHWJP010000223.1 GCA_019348355.1 Actinomycetota bacterium | reverse complement strand
GTCGGGCCGTTCACCTCCATCTACTTCGGCTGCCTGCTCGAGGACACCGAGATCGAGCACTCGATCGTGCTGGAGCAGTCCACGATCCGGGGGGTCGGCCGGATCGAGGACTCGCTGATCGGCAAGCAGGTGGAGGTGTCGCCGTCCTCGGCGCTGCCGCGGGCCCACCGGCTCATGCTCGGCGACCACAGCCGGGTCTCGATCGCCTGATGCGCGTCTTCGTGACCGGTGGCGCCGGGTTCATCGGCTCGCACTACGTCCGGCAGCTGCTCTCGGACGCCTACCCAGCCTTCGCGGGGGCCGAGGTGACGGTCTACGACAAGCTGACGTACGCCGGAAACCTGCAGAATCTCGCGTCGGTCAGCGACAGCCCCCGCTACCGCTTCGTGCAGGGGGACCTGGTCGACGGGCCGCTGCTGGACGAGGTGCTGCCGGGCCACGACGTCGTCGTGAACTTCGCCGCCGAGACCCATGTCGACCGGTCCATCTCCGGCGCCCAGGACTTCGTCGTCACCAACGTGCTCGGCGCGCAGACGCTGTTCGACGCGTGCCTTCGCGCCGGCACGCCCAGGGTCGTCCACATCGGCACCGACGAGGTCTACGGATCGATCGAGAGCGGTTCCTGGACCGAGGACAGCCCGCTGCTGCCCAACAGCCCCTACTCCGCAGCCAAAGCTGGCGCCGAGTTGCTCGCCCGGGCCTACGCCGTGACGTACGGACTGACCATCTCGACCACGCGCTGCTCCAACAACTACGGGCCCTACCAGTTCCCGGAGAAGGTCATCCCGCTGTTCCTGACGAACCTGCTGGACGGCCGCAGCGTGCCGCTCTACGGCGAGGGACGCAACGTGCGCGACTGGCTGCACGTCGACGACCACTGCCGGGGCGTCCAGATCGTCGCCGAGCGGGGTGCGGCGGGCGAGAGCTACAACATCGGCGGTGGTCGGGAGCTGAGCAACGCCGAGCTGACCGCCCAGCTGCTGAACGCTCTCGGGGCGGGCTGGGACCGGGTGGAGCACGTCACGGACCGTTTGGGTCACGACCTGCGTTACTCCGTCGACGACAGCAAGCTCGCCGCGCTGGGTTACGCCCCGCGGTACAGCTTCGAGGACGGGCTGGCCGAGACCGTCGCCTGGTACTGCGCGAACGAGCACTGGTGGCGACCGCTGAAGGACAAGGCCGGCCCCGACTCATGAGCCTTGCGTTGCTCGTCCCCGGTGCCGGAGGGCAGGTAGGGACCGACCTGCTGGACCTGGTACGGGGTGAGCGCAACACTTTCGCGCGTGGCCTCGGCCTGGACGCCCTCGACGTGACCGACCCCTTCGCCGTGAAGGACATGGTCAGCACCTGGGCCCGGCTCCTGCGCAGTGACAGCCCTGCGCACGAGCTGGTCGTCGTCAACGCCGCGGCCTACACCGCCGTCGACGCGGCGGAGACTGACGAGGACGCGGCCTACGCCGTGAACGCCACCGCGCCGGCGCTGCTGGCGCAGGCCTGCGCCGCGGCGGGCGCCCGCTTGATCCACCTCAGCACCGACTACGTCTTCCCCGGCGACCGGTCGGCCGGCCCCCCGTACGACGTCGACGACCCGACCGGGCCACGCAGTGCGTACGGGCGAACGAAGCTCGCGGGAGAGCAGGCCGTGCACGCGCTGCACCCGGCCGGCGGTTACGTGGTGCGGACGGCATGGCTGTACGGGGGAGGGCTCCACGGGCCAGGCGCAGGGGACTTCGTCACGACGATGACCCGTCTCGAGGCCGAGCGGGAGACGCTCGACGTCGTGAACGACCAGCGCGGCACGCCGACCTGGAGCCGTGACCTCGCCGCAGGGCTGCTCGCGCTGGCCCGGTCCGAGGCGCCCCCCGGCACCTACCACTGTACGAACGCCGGCGAGACCAGTTGGCACGGCTTCGCCCAGGCGATCTTCGCCGAGCTCGGGGCAGATGCGATCCGGGTGCTGCCGACCACCAGCGAGGCCTTCCTGCGACCGGCCCGGCGGCCCGCCTACAGCGTCCTGTCCCATCGGTCGTGGCAGGCAGCCGACCTGCCGCCGCTGCGTCACTGGCGCCGGGCGCTCAGCGCCTACTTCTCCTTCAGACGGGCCGTAGCCGCAGGCGGCGGCCAGTAGCGCAGGCAGCCACCCGCTTTGCTGCCAGTTTCGAGTTCGTAGCGTCACATCCGGAACCGCTGCTCAAGATTTTGAGCGTCGGGGTCGAAGGGTTTGGTGACGGAATGTAATCACCCCCCTTGACCGAGCCGCCGTCATGGCTGCCTTCGGAGGTTCTTCTCATGCGCATCACCCCTGTCCTGCGTTCCCTGCTCGGCCTCGCCAGTCTCATCGCGGTCACCATGGCACTGCTCCTGGTGCCCGCGACGTCAGCCTCCGCAGCCGGCGAGGAGGGCGACTTCGTGAACCGGCTCAACGCCCTGCGCACCTCACGCGGGCTGGCCCCCTTGGCGGTCTACGGAGACCTCACCTCCATCGCTCGCGCCCACTCCCAGCGGATGGGTGAGCAGAACTCGCTGTATCACAACCCTTCGCTGACGACACAGGTCACCAACTGGCAGTCGGTCGGGGAGAACGTCGGCTACGGAGGATCCGTGGTCGACATCCAGAACGCCTTCGTCGCCAGCCCCCCGCACCTGGCCAACCAGGTCAACACGACCTACACGCAGGTGGGGATCGGCACCTGGGTCGCGCCTACCGGTCGGATCTGGGTGACGCAGGTGTTCCGCAAGCCGCTCGTCTATGTGCCGCCTGCACCGGTCGGCTTCCCGGTCTCCTCGACGATCGCCCCTGCGGTGTCGCAGTACGGCGGCTTGCTCGGCGCGCCGGTCGGCGCGGAGTACGCCGTCCCGGGTGGTATCGAGCAGGACTTCCAGGGTGGTGACGTCCTGTGGGGCCCGAGCACCGGCGCCCGTGTGGTGGCCGGTGCGATCAGGGACAGGTACCGCAGCATGGCCGGCCCTCGCTCGGGTCTCGGCCTTCCGACGACCAGTGATGCGCGGGCCGGTGACGGGGTCGGTTTCTTCAACCACTTCCAGGGCGGCACGATCAT
>JAHWJP010000222.1 GCA_019348355.1 Actinomycetota bacterium | reverse complement strand
GGTCTGGGACACGGGGGTCTGGGACACGGGGGTCTGGGACACGGGGGTCTGGGACGGTGGCCTAGTCGGTCGCGATCTCCGCTTCGTGCCCGACGAAGTCGCCGACGTCCTCGCCGCGGATCCACGCCTCGAGCGCGGGTCCCGCGATGTCGTCGCGGACCTGCTTGGGCGGGGACTTCATGAAGTAGGTCGACGCCGGGTGGACCGGCCCGCCCTCGCCACGGTCGAGCGCGATCTTCGCGCAGCGCACCGCGTCGATGATGACGCCGGCGGAGTTGGGGCTGTCCCAGACCTCGAGCTTGTACTCGAGGTTCAGCGGGACGTCGCCGAACGCGCGGCCCTCGAGGCGGACGTAGGCCCACTTGCGGTCGTCGAGCCACTGCACGTAGTCCGACGGGCCGATGTGCACGTTGCGAGCGCCCATGTCGTGCTCCATGTTCGAGGTCACGGCCTGGGTCTTGCTGATCTTCTTGGACTCCAGGCGGTCGCGCTCCAGCATGTTCTTGAAGTCCATGTTGCCGCCGACGTTGAGCTGGTAGGTGCGGTCCAGGATCACGCCGCGGTCCTCGAACAGCTTGGCCATGACGCGGTGCGTGATCGTTGCTCCGACCTGGCTCTTGATGTCGTCACCCACGATCGGCACACCTGCGACGCGGAACTTCTCGGCCCACTCGGGCGTGCCGGCGATGAACACCGGGAGCGCGTTGACGAAGGCGACCTTGGCGTCGATGGCGCACTGCGCGTAGAACTTCGCCGCGTCCTCCGACCCGACCGGCAGGTAGCAGACCAGGACGTCCACCCGCGCGTCCCGCAGTGCCTGGACGACATCGACCGGCGCCTCGTCGGACTCCTCGATGGTCATCCGGTAGTACTTGCCGAGACCGTCGAGGGTGTGGCCGCGCTGGACCGTGATGTCCATCGGCGGCACGTCAGCGATCTTGATGGTGTTGTTCTCGCTCGCGAAGATCGCCTCGGACAGGTCGCGCCCGACCTTCTTGGCGTCGACGTCGAAGGCGGCGACGAACTCGACGTCCCGGACGTGGTAGCCGCCCAGCTCCACGTGCATGAGCCCGGGGACGCGGGCTGCGGGGTCGGCGTTGCGGTAGTACTCGACGCCCTGCACGAGCGATGCCGAGCAGTTGCCGACGCCGACGATGGCGACACGGACGGAACCCATCAGGGCGCTCCTCTTTCTTCGGGGTTGGGGGTGGGAACAGCAGGCGGAACAGTCGAGCGGCGCTCGGTCTCGATCAGCTCGGTGAGCCAGCGGACCTCGCGCTCGACCGACTCGAGCCCGTGCTCCTGGAGCTGCAGGGTGTAGCGGTCGAGCCGCGAGCGGGTGCGGGCCAGGGTGGTGCGCACGCCCTCACGCCGCTCCTCGAGGCGGGAGCGCCGGCCCTCCAGGATGCGCACCCGCACCTCGGGGTCGGTCTGGCCGAAGAAGGCGAAGTGGACGCCGAACGTCTCGTCCTCCCAGGAGGTCGGGCCGGCCTCGGCGAGCAGCTCCTGGAAGCGCTCCTTGCCTTCCGCGGTCAGCTTGTAGACCACCTTGCCGCGCCGCCCGGTGAGCGCGGGCGCGCCGGCGACCACTTCGGCGTTGCCGTCGTCCTCACACAGCCAGCCGGCCTCCTTCATCCGACGCAGTGTCGGGTAGAGGGAGCCGTAGGAGAACGCCCGGAAGGTGCCGAGGGTGGCCTTGAGCCGCTGCCGCAGCTCATAGCCGTGCAGGGGTGAGCCGTGCAGCAGGCCGAGGATGGCAAGCTCGAGCAAGGCAGGCCCCTTCCGTGCAGCGGCGGCGGGAGAGCGAGTATCCGGGCGATGTATCGCGGCGATACATCGCCGCGCGACAGTCAGCGTAGGGCCTGACCCTCCGGTTGGGCAACACCGGGCCACCGCAGGACGTCCGGCAGGTGGACAGCAGGTGGCCGGACGGGGCGCCAGGGCCACGATTGGGCAACGACAGGCGACGCCGGACCCCCGATGAGCGACGATGTAGGGATGGACCGCTTCCCGAACCTGAACCTCAAGCGCGTGCTGCTGTTCGGCGTCGGCGGCTCGCTGCTCGGCGTGGTGCTGCTCGTCGGAGTGGGCTATGCGGTCACTGACATCCCGAACGTCAGCGAGAGCGCGGCAGCATCGGCGACGCGCGTCCTCTACGACGACGGCTCGGAGCTGGGGCGGGTCGGCGCCGAGAACCGGGTGCCGATCGACATCAAGGACGTGCCGGTGCACGTCCAGCGGGCCGTGCTGGCCGCCGAGGACCGCGGCTTCTACACCGAGCCGGGCATCAGCCCGAAGGGGATCGCCCGGGCGCTGCTCACCAACGTGCGCGGCGGCGGCGTCCAGCAGGGCGGGTCGACGATCACCCAGCAGTACGCCAAGAACGCCTTCCTCACCACCGAGCGCACCTACACCCGCAAGGTGAAGGAGGCCTTCATCGCCCTCAAGCTCACCCGCACGGTCGAGAAGGACCAGATCCTCGAGAACTACCTCAACACGATCTACTTCGGCCGGCAGGCCTCCGGCCTCGAGGTGGCCGCGCAGACCTACTTCGGCGTGCCGGCCTCGCAGCTCACCGTTGCCCAGGGGGCGGTGCTGGCCGGCGGGATCCGCTCACCCGCCAGGCTCGATCCCAGCAAGCACCCCGAGGATGCGAAGGCCCGCTGGGAGAACATCCTCGACGGAATGGTCGAGAAGGGCTGGCTCGACCCGGCCGAGCGCCGGGCGCAGGTCTTCCCGCCGGTGCTCGGCATCGGCGAGGGGCCGGGCGCGGCCAACAACGACCTGTCCGGACCGAAGGGACACGTCGTGACGGCCGTGCTCGAGGAGCTGTCCGACCTCGGCTACCCGGGTGACCGGGGACTGGTCGTCACCACGACGATCAACAAGGCGGCCCAGGACGCCGCGATCGCCGCCGTCCAGGAGGTCACCGACACCATGCCCGGCCCGGACGATTTGCAGGGCGCCCTGGTCTCGGTGCGGCCCGGCTCGGGCGAGGTGGTCGCCTACTACGGCGGCGCGACCGGCACCGGCTTCGACTTCGCCGACCAGGGGATCGGCCG
>JAHWJP010000092.1:1782-10257 GCA_019348355.1 Actinomycetota bacterium | reverse complement strand
CGCAGACCGACACCTACATCGAGAAGGACTCCTCGATCAACGAGGAGGTCGAGCGCCTCCGGCACAGCGCCACGATGAGCCTGCTGACGCGTCGTGACGTGATCGTCGTGGCGAGTGTGTCCTGCATCTATGGCCTCGGCACGCCGCAGGAATACGTCGACCGGATGGTCAAGCTCCGGGTCGGCGACACCGTCGAGCGCGATCAGCTGCTCCGGCGCTTCGTCGACGTGCAGTACACCCGCAACGACCTCGCCTTCAGCCGGGGCACGTTCCGGGTGCGCGGCGACACGGTCGAGATCTTCCCGGTCTACGAGGAGCTCGCCGTCCGGATCGAGATGTTCGGTGACGAGATCGAGCGGGTCATGACCCTGCACCCGCTGACCGGCGAGGTGGTCGAGGAGCACGAGGAGGTCTTCGTCTTTCCCGCCACCCACTACGTCGCCGGCCCGGAGCGCATGGAGCGGGCGACCGCCGGGATCGAGCTGGAGCTCGCGGATCGGCTGGCCGTGATGGAGGGGCAGGGCAAGCTGCTGGAGGCCCAGCGGCTGCGGATGCGCACGACGTACGACCTGGAGATGATGCGCCAGGTCGGCTTCTGCAACGGCATCGAGAACTACAGCCGGCACATCGACGGCCGCTCGGCGGGCACCGCGCCGCACACGCTGCTCGACTACTTCCCCGAGGACTTCCTGCTCGTGCTCGACGAGTCCCACGTGACCGTGCCGCAGATCGGTGCGATGTACGAGGGGGACCGCAGCCGCAAGTCCACCCTCGTCGACCACGGCTTCCGGCTGCCGAGCGCCATGGACAACCGCCCGCTGAAATGGGAGGAGTTCCTGGAGCGGGTCGGCCAGACCGTCTACCTGTCGGCGACTCCCGGGCCCTACGAGCTGAGCCGGGTGCGGTCGGACGTGGTCGAGCAGGTGATCCGGCCGACCGGACTGGTCGACCCCGAGATCGTCGTCAAGCCCACCAAGGGGCAGATCGACGACCTCGTGCACGAGATCCGGGTCCGGGCCGAGAAGAACGAGCGGGTGCTGGTCACCACACTGACCAAGAAGATGAGCGAAGACCTCACCGACTACCTGCTCGAGCTCGGCGTGCGGGTGCGCTACCTGCACTCAGAGGTCGACACGATCCGCCGCATCGAGCTGCTCAAGGAGCTGCGCCAGGGCCACTTCGACGTCCTCGTGGGCATCAACCTGCTGCGCGAGGGTCTGGACCTGCCGGAGGTGTCCCTGGTCAGCATCCTGGACGCCGACAAGGAGGGCTTCCTGCGCTCGGGCACCAGCCTGATCCAGACCATCGGCCGGGCGGCGCGCAACGTGTCCGGCCAGGTCCACATGTATGCCGACACGATCACCCCGTCGATGGCCAAGGCGATCGACGAGACGAGCCGGCGGCGGGCCAAGCAGGTCGCCTACAACACCGAGCGCGGCCTGGACCCGCAGCCGCTGCGCAAGCGGATCGCCGACATCCTCGACGACATCGTCCGCGACGACCCCGGCCTGGTCGGTGGCGGCGGCCGGCAGCAGTCCCGCGGCAAGGCGCCGGTGCCCGGGATGAGCTCGCCGTCCGGGACAGCCGGCCGGCACGCGAAGGAGCTCGCCGGCATGCCGCGGGTGGAGCTTGCGATGCTCATCCAGCAGCTGTCGGACCAGATGCACGAGGCGGCGCGGGAGCTGCAGTTCGAGCTCGCGGCCCGACTGCGGGACGAGGTCAACGAGCTGAAGAAGGAGCTGCGGGGGATGGACGCCGCCGGGGTGCGCTGAGCCCAACGGGGCGGCGACAGCCGGCACAGCCCGCCCATGACGGGGCCGCTCGGCGACGTCCGGCCAGCGGCCGAGGTGGGCCCCGTGCCGTATCGTGGGCCCCGACATCCCCCCGAGAAGGTGTCATCATCGTCGTCGCACGCCTGCGCGCCGGAGCCACTGCTGGCGCCCTGCTGCTGTTCCTGACCGCTTGCTCCGGTGGGGACGGCACGGCCACGGCCAATGCCACGGCCAATGCCACGGCCAATGCCACGGCCACGGCCACGGCCACGGCCACGGCCACGGCCACGGCCAACGGACCGCCGTCCGCTGCGGTCGGCGCCACCCTGATTGCGACCGTGGGCACCGAGGACGACCCCGAGGCGTTCGAGATCGCGCTGACCACCGAGGACGGCCAGGACGTCACCACCCTGGCCGCCGGGGAGTACACGATCGACGTCACCGACTACTCGACGATCCACAACTTCGCGCTGTCCGGGCAGGGTGTGGACGAGGCCACCTCGGTCTCGGAGGTCGAGCAGACCACCTGGACGGTCACGGTGGAGCCGGGCGAGTACACCTACGTCTGCGACCCGCACCCGAGCATGAGCGGCGGCTTCGCCGTCACCGCCTGAGCCCTACGGCTCGTTCCACCCGCCGTGTCTGCCGGCTCGTCGCCCGGTACGCCGAGCAGCGCCCGCGTCACCGCAAGCGTGTTACGGCGCTGGCGGGATGTTCTGGTTGTGACAGAAGACGTTGGTCGGGTCCCACACCTTCTTGATCTCCCGCAGCCGAGCGTACTTCTGCGGACCGAAGCCGTCCTCGATCCGGGCCTGACCCTCGTCGCCGAGGAAGTTCAGGTAGACCTGCCCGGTGGCCCAGGGCTTCATCGCCGTGCGAAGCGCCTGAATCGAGGCGATGTTGGCCGCGGAGTCGGCCGGATCGGCCCACATGCCGAGGTAGTGCAGGTTGAACTGCGCGCCCCGGTCACCGAAGGCGGTGGCGTCCGCGTCGACCCGGCCGAGGGCGCCACCACTCGGGACGACGATCACCTGCGTGAGTGGCGACGCCGGCTGCGTCGCCAGCCCGACGAGAACGTCGATCGCCTCGTCGGGAAGGGTCTGGAAGAAGTCCCCGCTCCAGTAGTTCTGCATGCCGTGCGGGTTTGCGGGATCGAGCAGTTGCTGTACAGCGGTGTAAGGCATCGGCTGGACCATCGTGACCGCAGGCGGCGCCGCGGCGAGCAGCGGCGCCAGCGCATCGGCGCCTTCCTCGACCGGCCCCGACCAGCAGACGACCACCCCGAGGACGGGGTGGCCGCGCACCGGCTCGGGCACGAAGTCCGCCGGCGGCGCCGTGATGAAGGCCAGTCCGGCGCCGAGGGCATCCGGCGCGGTGGCCATGAAGTCCCGCCAGGTCCGGAGAACCTCGGCCGCCCCGGCGGCGGGGTACATCAGCATCCCGCCGTAGACGAGCGGACCGACCGGGTGCAGGCGCAGGGTGAACCTCGTGACGATGCCGAAGTTGCCGCCGCCGCCGCGCAGGGCCCAGAACAGGTCCGGGTTCTCACCGGCTGAGGCCGTCACCCGGACCCCGGCTGCCGTGACGACCTCCGCAGCGAGCAGGTTGTCGCACGTGAAGCCGAGCGCGCGTTCGAGCCAGCCGCTCCCGCTGCCCAGGGCCAGCCCACCCACACCGGTGCTCGACACCCGGCCTCCCGTCACAGCCAGGCCGTGCTCCTGCGTCGCGGCGTCGAGTTCCCCCCACGTCAGGCCGCCCCCGGCCTGGACGCTGCGGGCGGACGGGTCGACCGCGACGCCCGAAAGCCCCCGCAGGTCGACGCAGACGGCGCCGTCGGCCACGGCCGATCCCGTGACGGAGTGCCCGCCGCCGTAGACCGTCAGCGGCAAGCCGGCACCGGTGGCGTACTGCACCGCCGCCACCACGTCATCGGTGGTCATACACCGCAGGATGACGGCCGGCCGGCGGTCGATCATGCCGTTGAAGACTGCGCGCGCCTGGTCGTACGCCGGCTCACCCGGATGCAGCGCCGTCCCCGGGAAGTTCTCGATCGCGGCCGTTCCGGCCATCAGTCCCGTCATGCTGATCCCCACCTGTCTGCGCCCCCCCCGGGCGCCGTCGCGGATGATGGACCCGAACGGGGGTCGGGTCAAGACAGACGCCCTGGGTAATCTCTGGTCTCCCGACCGCAGAAGGAGCAGCGTGGCCACGAGCACGGCCGCGGACGGGGGGTGTCCGCTTCGCATCGCCCTGCTCAGCTACCGGAGCAAGCCACACTGCGGCGGACAGGGCGGCTACGTCCGGGCCCTGTCGCGCGAGCTCGTCGCGATGGGGCACCACGTCGAGGTGCTCAGCGGCCCGCCGTACCCGGATCTGGACCACGGGCCGATCCTGACGAGAGTGCCGAGCCTTGACCTCTATCGCGAGCCCGACCCGTTCCGGGTGCCACGCCTGCGCGAGTTCCGCTCACCCATCGATGTTCTCGAGTTCGTCCTGATGTGCACGGCCGCCTTCCCCGAGCCGCTGACGTTCAGCCTGCGGGTCGCGAGGCTGCTGCGAGGCCGCGAGCACGAGTTCGACCTGGTGCACGACAACCAGGGCCTCGGCTACGGCCTGCTGCGGCTGCAGTGGGCCGGCATGCCGGTCGTCGCCACCGTGCACCACCCGATCACCGAGGACCGGCGGCACGACCTGCGCGCGGCGGTCGGGCGCAAGAAGCTCAGCACCCGCCGCTGGTACTCCTTCCTGCGCATGCAGGCCCGCGTGGTCCGGCGGCTGCCGGCCGTCCTCACCGTCTCGCAGAGCAGCCGCCGTGACATCGTCCGCGACTTCACGGTGCCGGCCGAGCGGCTGACCGTGGTCCCGGTGGGGGTGGACGTCGAGCTCTTCCGGCCGCCGTCGGCGCCCCGGGTGCCCGGCCGCATCGTCGCGACAGCCAGCGCCGACGTCCCGCTCAAGGGGCTGGTGCCGCTGCTGGAGGCCGTCGCGAAGCTGCGGACCGAGCGGGACGTCGAGCTCATGGTCGTCGGACGGCCCAAGCCGGGCGGCGCCGCCGCGGTCGCCATCGAACGGTTCGGGCTCGCCGATGCCGTCCGTTTCGTCTCCGGCCTCAGCGAGGCCGTGCTCGTCGAGCTGTTCGGCTCGGCCGAGGTCGCCGTCGTCCCGAGCCTGTACGAAGGGTTCAGCCTGCCCGCCATCGAGACCCTCGCGTGTGCCACCCCGCTGGTCGCGACCACCGCCGGCGCCCTGCCGGAGGTCGTCGGCCCGGACGGCGTCAGCGCCCTGCACGTCCCGCCCGGAGACCCGGAGGCGCTGGCCGCGGCCATCGCACGGCTGCTCGACGATCCCGAGCTCGCCGCCCGGCTCGGCGCCGCCGGCCGCGCGCGGGTCGTCGAGCTCTACACCTGGCGAGCCGTCGCCCGGCAGACCGTCGCGTGGTACCGCGCGGTTCTTGCCACCCGGGTCCATGCCGAGGCCGTCCCGTGCTGACGGTCGACTTCGCCCGCTTCCCCGTCGGCAGCGGTGACCGCGTCCTCGACATGGGCTGCGGCGCCGGCCGGCACGCCTTCGCGCTCTACCGCCGGGGCGCGCACGTCATCGCACTGGATCGCGACGAGGCGGAGCTGAAGGACGTCGCCGGCATGTTCACCGCGATGCTCGGGGCCGGAGAAGTGTCGGCCGGTGCGACCGCGACGGCGCTGCGCGGCGACGCCTACTCCCTGCCGTTCGCCGACGCCAGCTTCGACCGGGTCATCGCCGCGGAGGTCCTCGAGCACCTGCCCGACGACGGCCGCGCGATGGCCGAGCTGTTCCGGGTGGTCAAGCCGGGCGGCCTGGTCGCTGTCACCGTGCCGCGCTGGGGCCCCGAGCTGGTCTGCTGGGCGCTGTCGAGCGCCTACCACGAGGTGCCGGGCGGGCACGTCCGGATCTACCGGGGCGGCGAGCTGCACCGCCGGCTGGCCGCCGCGGGGCTCGACGCCGTGGGCGGCCACCACACGCATGCGCTGCACGCGCCGTACTGGTGGCTCAAGTGTGCGGTCGGTGTCGACAACGCCACCCACCCGCTGGTCTCGGCCTACCACCGGCTGCTGGTGTGGGACATCATGAAGGCGCCCCGGCTGACCCGTCTCGTCGAGCGGCTGCTGGACCCGGTGATCGGCAAGAGTCTCGTGGTCTACCTGCGCCGGCCGGAGGTGGCCTGTGTGGCTGCGTGACCTGCCCGGCGTCCTGACCCGCGAGGACCTCGCCCGGACCGCCGCCGCCGTCGCCGCCATGCAGCAGCCGACCGGCGCGCTGCCCTGGCCGGACGGGCACACGGACCCGTGGGACCACGTCGAGTGCGCGATGGCTTTGACGCTCAGCGGTCAGCTCGAGGCGGCCCGCGCCGCGTACGCCTGGCTGCGCCGCACGCAGGCGCCCGACGGCAGCTGGTGCTGCAAGTACGACGGGGAGCGCGTCGTGTCCGCCGACGTCGACACCAACCAGTGCGCCTACGTCGCCGTCGGCGTCTGGCAGTGGTGGCAGGTCACCGGCGACCGCGCGCTGGTCGAGCGAATGTGGCCGCACGTCCGCCGGGCGCTCGACTTCGTGCTCGACCTGCAGAACCCCGGCGGTGAGCTGTCCTGGTGTCGGCGGGCCGACGGCTCCCGCGACCACGATGCGCTCGTCACCGGGTCCGCGTCGGCCTACCACGCGTTCCGCTGCGGCATCGCGCTCGCCGAGCTGCTGGGCGACCCGCAGCCGGAGTGGGAACTCGGCGCCGGGCTGCTGCAGCACGCCGTCGCCGAACACCCCGAGGTCTTCCTGGACAAGACCCGGTTCTCGATGGACTGGTACTACCCGGTGCTGGCCGGCGTGGTGCGCGGCGAGCTCGGCCGGGCGCGGATCGACGCCCGGTGGGAGGACTTCCACGTCCCCTCCGTCGGCATCCGTTGCGTGGCCGACCGGCCGTGGGTGACCGGTGCGGAGACCGCTGAGCTGGTCCTGGCCCTCGCCGCCAGCGGCCAGCGGGAGCGTGGGCTCGGCGTGTTCACCGAGATGCAGCACCTGCGTGTCGACGACGGGTCGTACTGGACCGGCCTGGTCTTCGACGAGGGCGTCATCTGGCCGGCCGAGCACTCGTCGTGGACCTCCGCCGCCGTCGTGCTGGCCGCCGACGCGCTGGCCGGCGGCCCCACGCTGGCGCTGTTCACGGGCGACGCGCTGCCGACCGGGGTGCTTTTGCCGCGCGACGCGTGCGAGCTGGAGGGCGCGCCCTGCGCGACCGGCCGGCACGAGGCGGCGGTCGACCGCGGCTGAGGCGGGAGGTCGCCCCCCTCCTGATCAACGCCGGACTTCGGGCGGTTCCGCTCCGGGAAAACCGTGCCAAACGCGGCGTTGATCAAGGCGTGCGGTGAAGAATGCGCAGCGAACCAGTCGCGCCGACCACCTCGTACGCCCCGCTGTCCCGGGCACGGCAGAAGACGTTCCACGGCGGCCGGCCGCCGTCCTCGGGCCGCTCGAAGACGTCGTGGATGAGCAGGAGCCCGCCCGGGACGAGATGCCGGGCAAAGGCGGCGTAGTCGTGCTGCGCGACTGCCTCGGTGTGGTTGCCGTCGAGGAACAGCAGGCTCAGCGGCGTCGTCCACCACCTCGCCACCTGCTGCGTCGTGCCGACCACGACGCTGACCACGTCGTCGAGCCCGGCGTCCCACAGGGTGTGGCGCAGCGCGGGCAGCGTCTCGAGCTGACCGGTGTGGGGGTCGATCAGCGACGGGTCATGCCAGTGCCAGCCGGGCTGATTTTCCTCGGAGCCGCGGTGGTGGTCCAGGGTCACGAGCTGGGCGCCGACCGACCGGGCCGCGGCACCGAGGTGCACCGTCGACTTCCCGCAGTACGTACCGATCTCGAGCCAGGTGCCGTACGGCGCGGCGCGGGCCGCGTGGTGGAGCGCGGCTCCCTCGTCGGCGGGCAGGAAGCCTTTGGTCGCAGCCGCGACGGCGGTCAGCGCAGGGTCCAGCGGCGGCACCACCTACCAGCCGCGTTCGTGCCACTCGGCCAGCGAGCCCCGCTCGGCGCCGAGCGTCGTGTCCTTGCCGTGCCCCGGATAGACCCATGTCTGGTCCGGCAGCGGCCCGAACACCTTGCGTTCCAGGTCGTCGATCAGCCGGCCGAACCGGTCGGCGTCCTGGTTGGTGTTGCCCGCGCCGCCGGGGAAAAGGCTGTCGCCACTCCACAGGTGCGGCCGTTCGGCGTCGCCTTCATAGAGCAGGGCGATACTGCCGGGGGTGTGGCCGTCGAGGTGGATCACCGACAGCCCGCACTCACCCACGGCCACCCGGTCGCCGTCCTGCACCAGCCGGTCGGCAGGCACCGGCAGGTCATCGGCATCGCCCGGGTGCACCAGCACGGGGGCGCCGGAGGCAGCCTGCACCTCGGCGAGCGCCTGCACGTGGTCCCAGTGGCCGTGCGTTTCCACGATGCCGACGAGGCGTCCGTCACCGACCAGATCGAGCAGCCGCGGCGCGTCGCCGGCCGCGTCGACGAGCAGCGTCTCGCCGGTCGCCGTGCAGCGCAGCAGGTAGCAGTTGTTCTCGAACGGCGGCGTCGCCACCTTCGTGATCCGCAGCGCGGCCGTCTCGCGCACGTCGGCGTCGCCGCCGACGCTCACCTCGCCGGTGTAGCTCACGCAGTCCTCCTGGGTAGCGGGTGGGCCCACGCTAGT
>JAHWJP010000092.1:0-1682 GCA_019348355.1 Actinomycetota bacterium | reverse complement strand
CCTCGCCGGTGTAGCTCACGCAGTCCTCCTGGGTAGCGGGTGGGCCCACGCTAGTTGCGCACACCCCCAGTCCGCCGCCCGCGCCGACGCCGCCGCCCGCGCCGACCAAGATCTTCGGGGTGTTCACAGGGTCGGTGCCCTGTGAACACCCCGAAGATCTTGCTGGCTCCGCCTCAGGTCCAGGCCGGGATGCCCGGCAGCGCCCCTCCGGCGACCTCCAGCGGGCCGCCGTCCCGCCCCATCAGCCAGGCCGCCAGCGTCGCAGTCGATCCGCTGACCCGCGGACCGGCACCTCTACCGACCCGCCGCTCGGCGTCCGGCGTGGCGACCACCATGGGCGGCAGGTCCGGTCGCGCGAGCAGCCCGGTCAGGAGCCGGTCGGCGAAGCCGCCGTCCCAGTCAGCCGGGGTGTGGCCCGCACCGAGGTCGACGCGGTGCACCTCGACCTCCCGCCAGCGCGACCAGACCAGGCCGCGGGCCGGCTTCGGCGTGATGTCGAGCCGCTGCACGTGGTGCTCCCAGTGCTCCGGGCTCATCGCGGTCCAGCGGGCATCCAGCTCGGCGCAGGCCTCGCGATGTGCGGCAACGACGGCCCCCCGGTCTGCGGCGAGCGCCTCGATCTCGGCTGCCCGCCCCTGCTCGGCGCCGGGGTACTGCGCGACCACCTCGCCGGCAAGGCAGCCGTCCAGCATCCGGACGTGGCTGCGGGCATTGCCGGCCAGATGGGCTACCACGTGGGCGCGCGACCAGCCGGGCAGCAGCGAGGGCGCGGTCAGGTCGTCCAGGCCGTCGAGGTGCTCCAGCAGTCCAGCCGTGGCAGCCCGCGCTCCGGCCACCTCGTCTTCCACCGACACGCTGAACCTCTCAGGCCGGCCCGCGCGCAACGCGCGGAGGGTTCCGTCGAAGGCGACGCTAGTGCCTTGCAACGGCCACGACATGGGGGCTTGCGCCGGCACCCAGGACAGCAGTCGCGGGCGCGATCGCACCGCTCCCGCTCCCGCCCGCCGCACCGCTCCCGCTCCCGCCCGCCGCCGCCCGCAGCCGCCCGCCCGCCCGCCCAAGATCTTCGCGGAGTTCGCAGGACGCTGCCCCTGTGAACTCCCCGAAGACCTTGCTGGGGCCAGCGCATGAGCGCGGGCTGCCGGTAGGCGGGCTGCGAGCGGCCGCCGCTGAAGTTCTGCGCTGCGCTGAGACCGAAGGTGCGCCCGCCGTTGGGACGACCTGCCGCGGTCGCCGGACCGGTTCCGTCGGCCGCAAACCGCCGACCGCAACCGCCGGCCGCAACCGCCATCCCGCCGTACTCCTCGTCCTGCGCCGTCCCTGATCATCTGGCGGTCCAGGTGACCGTCCCTGATCGTCTGGCGAGAAATCCCCCTGGCAGGGGCCGATCTCACGCCACATGATCAGGGAGGGCCTCAGTCGGCGCCAGATGATCAGGGAGGGGCCGCACCGGCCCCAGATGATCAGGGAGGGCTGCCGGGGCCGAGCTAGCCCGGGGCCCGCCTCCGCGCCGTACGCGGAAGTGTTCTGTCCGAGGCCGACGTTAGCCTGGAGGACGGCCTCCGCTGTGGCTGGACCGACTCCCGTAAGGATCTGATGGCTGACCGCCTGATCGTGCGCGGGGCGCGCGAGCACAACCTCAAGAACGTCTCCCTCGACCTGCCCCGCGACGCACTGATCGT
>JAHWJP010000018.1:17286-30810 GCA_019348355.1 Actinomycetota bacterium | reverse complement strand
CCCTTCTTCATGAGGATCGGCGTCAGCCAGGCGTCGCTCGCACCCGCGCTCAGCAGCGCGGCCAGGACCCCTGGCCACAGCCGCGGATCGAGGTCGTCGACGTTGGCCTCCAGCAGCCAGGCACCCGAAACGTTCTGCGCGACGGGCTCGCCGAGCACCAGCCGCAACACGTTCGCCACCTCGGCTGGGTCGCGGCTACCCGCGCCACTGCCGGTGCTGTGAAGCACCATTGACGGCATCGGGCCGTACGCCGTGGCCGCCGTCGCCAGCAGTGCCGCTCCGGTCGGCGTCGTCATCTCCTGCCGCACCGGGCCCGCCTCGACCGGCACACCGGACAGCAGGGCGAGTACGGCGGGTGACGGGACGGGGATCGGGCCGTGTGCTCCGCGGGCGGTCCCGGACCCGAGGGTGACCGGCGAGGCGGTCAGCGCAGAGAGCCCGAGCGCGTGCAGTCCGGCCGCGCAGCCGACGATGTCGGCGAGGGCGTCGAGAGCACCGACCTCGTGGAA
Source organism: Actinomycetota bacterium (assembly GCA_019348355.1). GTDB lineage: Bacteria > Actinomycetota > Actinomycetes > Mycobacteriales > SCTD01 > SCTD01. Next base: position 30,301 of record JAHWJP010000018.1, on the reverse strand, counting down.
GTGCACCTCGTCGGGTGCGACGCGGTGGACCGCAGCCTCCGCGGCGGCCAGCCGGGCAAATACCGCCAGGGCGGTGGTGCGCACGTGATCGACGAGCTCGGCCGTCGTGAGCAGTTCGCGGACGTCGGCCCAGGTGCGCGTCGTCGCGGCTTCGCCGACCTCGACCTCCACCTTGGTCGCCCCGATTCCGGCGCGGGTCACGGGGCGCGCGGTCAGCCGGATCGGCTCCACGCCGAGCCCGTCGACCGCGGCCTGCAGCACCGACAGGTCGACGCCGGCGTCGACCAGCGCGCCGAGCAGCATGTCGCCGGAGATCCCGGCCGAGCAGTCCAGCCAGCCGATCACCGGGTGATCCGGCGGGCCACCCGGGCAGCGAAGACACCTGCGCCGAAGCCATTGTCGATGTTCACCACGGCGATACCGGGGGCGCAGGCGGTCAGCATCGCCAGCAGCGCCGCGATCCCGCCGAAGCTCGCTCCGTAGCCGACGCTGGTCGGCACCGCGACCATCGGCGTTCCGACCAGCCCGCCGACGACGGACGGCAGCGCGCCCTCCATGCCGGCGACCACGACCAGGCAGTCCGCCCGGTCGAGCGCCGGCCGGGCGGTGAGCAGCCGGTGCAGCCCGGCGACGCCGACGTCGTCCACCCGCTCGACGCCCGCCCCGAACACCCGGGCCGTCAGCGCCGCCTCCGCCGCGACCGGACCGTCGGAGGTGCCCGCCGCAAGCACGGCGACATGCCCGCGCGGCGCCGGCAGCGACCCGACGGCCACGGTCGAGCCGTCCACGAGCACCTCGTCGTGACCCCCGCGCAGCGCCCCGATCGCCTCCTCGCTCGCCCGCGTGACGAGCACCGCACGGTCACCCGCCGCGCGCAGCGCCGCTACCGCGTCGAGCACCTGCACCGCCGTCTTCCCGCCGCCGTACACGACCTCCGGGTCACCGGTCCGCAGCGCCCGGTGCACGTCCACCAGCGAGTGGGCCAGTGCTTCGTACGGCGCTGCGGCGAACCGGTCGAGGGCGTCGGCCGGAGCCAGCGAACCGGAGGCGACCGCCTCCAGCAGTGCCTGCGCCTGCAACCGGTCCATCGCCAGAATGTAGGCGGCACGTACCGTCCGGCTCGGTCTAGGGTTCCGGCCGTGGCCGTTGACCTGAAGCCCGGATCGTCCCGCCCGGCCCGGTTCGGCTACCTCGGTCCGGCCGGCACCTTCACCGAGGCTGCCCTGCGAACCGTCCCGGAGGCGGCCGGCGCCGACCTCGTCCCGTACGTCTCGGTCGCTTCGGCGCTGGAGGCGGTACGGCAGGGGGAGACCGGCGGCGCGATGGTGCCGCTCGAGAACTCCGTCGAGGGTTCGGTGTCGACGACGTTGGACGAGCTCGCGCACGGCGACCCGCTGCAGGTGACCCGCGAGGTCCTGCTGCCGGTCAGCTTCGTGCTGCTCGGCCGGCCGGGTGGGACGCCTGCGGATGTCCGCGTCGTCGCGACGCACCCGCACGCCGAGGCGCAATGCCGCCGCTGGCTTCGCGCGAACCTGCCCGCGGCCGACGTGGTCCTGAGCCCCTCGACGGCGGACGCCGCACGGTCGGTGGCGGAGGGGCGCTACGACGCCGCGATCGCCGCACTGGTCGCGGCCGAGCACTACCGGCTCACGGTGCTGGCGCGTGACGTCCAGGACAGCGCCGGCGCGGTGACCCGCTTCGTGCTGGTCACCCGGCCCGGTCCGGCCCCACCGCCGACCGGCGCCGACCGGACGACCCTGTTCGCCTTCATCCGCGACGACCACCCCGGGGCACTGCTCGAGGTGCTGACGGAATTCGCCGTACGCGGGGTGAACCTGTCGCGGATCGAGTCCCGGCCGGAGGGTGACCGGCTCGGTCGGTACTTCTTCTCCGTCGACTGCGACGGCCATCTCGCTGACGCGCGGGTGGGCGAGGCGCTGTCGGCGCTGCGCCGGGTGTGCGCGGACGTACGGGTGCTCGGCAGCTATCCGCGCGCCGACGGGATCGCGACGCAGATCCGTCCCGGCACGTCGGACGCGGACTTTCGCGACTCCGTCAACTGGCTGGCGACGCTGCGCCGGGACGGGTCGACCTGGCGCTGACGCCGACCCGGCTCAGAACAGCCGCTCGCCCTGCAGCACGAGCGAGGCGCTGAGCATCAGGCCGCCGGTAGCCTCGGCGACGTGAACGGTCAGTGATAGATCTCCGCCTGTTGCGTGACGACCCGGAGCGCGTGCGCGGTTCCCAACGGGCCCGGGTCGACGACCCCGCGGCGGTCGACCGCCTGCTCGAGGCTGACGAAGCCCGGCGCTCAGCGGTCACCCGCGCCGACAACCTGCGGGCCGAGCAGAAGTCGGCGTCGCTCGCGGTGAAGGCCGCGTCGAAACAGGACCGCCCGGCGGTCCTGGAAACGGCGAAAGCGCTCGCTGCACAGGTGAAGGCCGCCGAGGCCGATTCGGCCGCGGCAGACGCCGCGCTGCGCGCCGCCCACCTGGCGGTGCCCAACGTCGTGCTCGACGGGGTGCCCGCCGGAGGAGAGCAGGACTTCGTCGTGCTCGAGCAGGTCGGGGCGGTCCCGGCGTACGACTTTGCGGTGAAGGACCACCTCGACATCGGCACCGCGCTTGGCGCCATCGACACCGAGCGCGGCGCGAAGGTCAGCGGCAGCCGTTTCGCCTTCCTGACCGGCTGGGGTGCGCTGCTCGAGCTCGCGCTGGTCAACCTCGCGATGGGCGCGGCGGTCGAGGCCGGTTTCACCCCCGTCATCGCTCCGGCGTTGGTGCGACCGGAGGCCATGGAGGGCACCGGCTTTCTCGGCGCCCACGCGGACGAGGTCTACAAGCTCGCGAACGACGACCTCTACCTGGTCGGGACCTCCGAGGTCCCGCTCGCCGCGTTCCACTCCGGTGAGGTGCTGACGGACCTGCCGTTGCGTTACGCCGGCTTCTCGTCCTGCTTCCGGCGCGAGGCGGGCAGCCACGGCAAGGACACCCGCGGCATCATCCGGGTGCACCAGTTCGACAAGGTGGAGCTGTTCAGCCTCGTCGCGCCGCAGGACGCCGCCGCGGAGCACCAGCGGCTGCTCGGTTTCGAGAAGGCGTTCCTGTCCCTGCTCGAGTTGCCCTTCCGGGTGATCGACGTGGCCGCAGGCGATCTCGGCTCGTCCGCCGCCCGAAAGTTCGACTGCGAGGCGTGGCTGCCGTCGCAGGACCGGTGGCTCGAGTTGACCTCGACCAGCAACTGCACCGACTACCAGGCCCGCCGGCTGGGGATCCGTTCGCGTGGCGAGCACGGGCTGGCGCCGGTCGCCACACTCAACGGCACGGCATGCGCGACGTTCCGTACGATCGCGGTGCTGCTCGAGGTGCACCAGCGCGCGGACGGCTCGGTGCACGTGCCGGAGGTCCTGCGGCCCTATCTCGCCGGGCGCAAGGAGCTGCTGCCGCAGTGAGCCCGCCCTGGGGGCCGCCGAGGCTGGTGGCCTCCGACCTCGACGGCACGCTCGTGCGCAGCGACCTGTCGGTGTCGGCGCGCACCCGCGCGTCGCTCGCCCGGGTGGAGGAGTCCGGGGCGCTGTTCGTCATGGTGACCGGCCGGCCGCCGCGCTGGATGGCGCAGGTCGCCGACCAGACCGGGCATCGCGGACTCGCCGTCTGCGCGAACGGCGCGATCGTCTACGACCTGCACACCGAGCGGGTGGTGCGCTCCTCGACGATCGACGCCGCCGCGGCCGCCCGGGTGGTGGCGGCGCTGCGTGAGGCGGTCCCCGGCATCAGCTTCGCGGTGGAGAAGGGTGAGCTCGGGTTCGGCCGCGAGCCGTCGTACCTCCCGCGGTTCGACGTCGGCGAGACCCTGGTGGCGCCGGTCGAGGAGCTCCTCGCCGCTGGTGTCGTGAAGCTGCTCGCCCGGCACGAACAACTCGGCTCGGACGAGTTGCTGCTGCGAGCCCGGGCCTGCGTCGGGGAACTGGGTGAGTGCACGCACTCCTCGGCCGACGGTCTGCTCGAGATCAGCGCCACCGGCATCTCCAAGGCCTCCGGGCTCGCGGCGCTCGCGCAGGAGTGGGGTGTGCAGGCGAGCGAGGCGGTGGCTTTCGGTGACATGCCGAACGACCTGCCGATGCTCGCCTGGGCCGGCCGTGCCGTCGGCATGGCCAACGCCCACCCGGAGGTGCTCGCCGCGGTCGACGAGGTCACCGGCTCCAACGACGAGGACGGCGTCGCTCAGGTGCTCGACCGTTGGTTCTGAGCCGGCTCACATGAAGTTGCGGGTGTGCAGCGCGGACAGCTCGGCAGCTTCGTCGGCGGGGAAGCCGAGGCGGGTCAGGCGCTGCCGGCGGCCCTCGTCCATCGCGTGGTGCAGCGTCCGGACGGCAGCGTGCCCGCGTCGGATCGCCTCGGGCTCCCAGGATCCCGCGGCCAGGATGATCAGTGCGTCGAAGACGTCGGCGTTGAGCCCGGCCGTGTCGGCCAGCGAGTCGTGCCGTCGCTCGACCGCGGCGCGCAACCGTCCCTGAAGCGTCGGGTCGAGCGCTGCCTGGTGCTCGAGATGGGCCACGCCGAAGGCGACGTGCCGGGCCTCGTCCACCCGGGCCAGACGGGTCACCTGCCGGGTCACCGGGTCGGGGGCATGCGCGTCGAGAAAGGCCAGCAGCGACAGGAAGCTGCCCTCGCCGAGCACCGACAGCAGGAACGAGGCAAGGGAGAAGTCCGGCTCGGTGAGCAGCGAGTTCAGTGACTCCCGGCCGCCGGCCGAGGAGGTGCCCATCGGACGACCGGTCAGCAGCGCGCGCCGGGTGAACACCTCCATGTGCCGTGCCTCGTCCGCAGCCTGAACCGCCAGGAGCTGCTGGACCTCTCGGAAGTGCGGATGCACCCGTGCGAGCAGGCGGGCCGGGATGACCATCGCAGCCTGCTCGTTCTCGATCAGGTAGGTCATCACCTGGACGACGGCCGTCTCGATGTCGTCGGGCAGCTCGGTAGCGGCGTCCCAATCGACGGCGGTGGCCGGGTCCCATTGCGCTGCGGCCGCGTGCGCGTAGAGGCGCGGGGCCAGGTCGGCCCAGACCACGTCCCGGTCGTCCAGGTCGAAGGACGGGCCGGGACCCCCGGCCTCCACGAGGGCGCCGCGGGCGGCCAGTCCCCAGTGCGCGGGTGGCCGGCGGACGATGTCGGCCGGCGCCGTGCCCCCGGCCCGCTCGGCACCGGCCCAGCGCTGCTGCTCGGCGGGCCCCCGCACGACCTCGTAACCGTCCGCCGGACCGTCGAGGAATCCGTGGCCGGTGGCGCGGCACCAGGCCCGCAGGTGCACCCCGAGCGCCGGGTCGGTGCCGGCGACGCGCAGCGTCCCGGCTGGGGGCAGCGCCCGCAGGGCCCGCCCGACGAGCAGGTGGGCGCCGTGGTCGAACCCGAGGGTGCCGAGGCCGAGCGACGTGTGCATCAGACTGGTCAGGGCGCGTACTCCTTCGCGGTCAATCGTCCTTCCCCATCGTAGAACCCGGTTTCGGTGACCGCTGCGTCCAGCGCCGCGTAGCCGCTGTCCCGCCCCGGCCGCCAGACCTTCAGCCCTTCGAGGTCCAGCAGCGGGCGGACCTGCGCATCGGCGTACGACATCGACAGCAGCAGCTCGACGAACTCCTCCGCCAACTCCCCGGGGGCGGTGTCGACCAGCGTCATGTTGCAGTGGTCGTACGGCGCGGTCTGAGTCAGGACGCGGGTGGCACCCGGAGGCAGCGTCCCCTCCTGGGAGAACAGCAGGTGGTTGCCGTCGATCATGCACGCGGCCTCGACCTCGCCGGCGACCAGTGCGCGGGCGGCGTCCCGCTCACCGCCGATGTGGTCGCCGTGCAGTCCGACGCCGATGTCGAACCGGTGGACAACGACGTCCTCGTCGGGTCGAAGACCGGTCGAACGAACGTGGGAGAGCGGGATCAGCGTGGCCTGCGGGGAATCGACGGCGCCCACCGCCACCGCCTGGCCCTGCAGGTCGGCCAGGGTGGCGTAGCTCGAGTCGGCGCGGACAACGACGACCGAGGTGAGGTCCTGATCGGTGTCGCGCATGACGGCCGAGCGGACCGTCCGGCCGCTGGCCGCGGCCAGGCGCTGTGCTCGCAACCAGGCCAGCGGGGAGTTCCACGCCGCGTCGATCCGGCCGCTGACCAAATCCTCGACCTGCCGCTCGTAGTGGGAGTACAGGACGTAGTCGAACGGCAGTCCTTTCCCGAGCAGGTAGTGGCGGAAGCCCTCCCAGATGGTCACGACCTTCGGGTCGTAGGCGACAGCCCCCATCAGCAGCGTCGGCCCGGGCATCAGGCCGACACCTCGTCGAACAGCGGCTGGCCCAGGCTCGCGCGGCCGACGAAGTCCTGCAGCGCCGCGGTCGTCGGCGCCATCACCCGGGCGGCCAACGAGTCGCGGAAGCGTCGCTCCACCCCGAGCTCCTTGCGAAAGGCCGCTCCTCCGCACAGCCGCAGCACACCGTCCGCGACCTCGGTCGAGGCCTCCGCGGCGACCGCCTTGACCTGAAGCACCCGCAGCGTGGCATCGGCGCGCCCGGAGCCCACCGCCAGCAGTGTGTCCGCGAGGAAGGCCCGCGCCTCGTCGGAGCGGGTACGCAGCCGCGCGAAGTCGGCCCGGCTCACCGGCTGCTCGGCCAGCGACACGTCGAGGTGCGTCAGCCTCGTACGGGTCAGATGTGCTGCAGCCTCGGCAACCATCGCCCCCATCAGCCCGACCGAGAAGGCCGCGTTGCCGATGAGGAATGTCGGCAACGAGGTCGCCAGGGCGATGTCCAGGCCCACCCCGTCCTCGCCCAGCCGCGCCGATTCGGGGACGAGCACACCCTCACCGGTCACCGGCTTGGAGCCGTTGCCGCGCAGGCCGACACCGTCGAAGCCGCCGGCGACCCGCAGCCCCGGCGCATCCGCCGGGACGAGCCAGAGGGTCATCGGGCCCGCGGCGCTCACCGGAGTGCTGGACCAGACGTAGCTGTCGGCCTCCTCGGCCGAGGTGACCCAGCTCTTCGCGGCGTCCAGCCGGAAGCTGTCCCCGGCTTGGGCGGCGGAGCTCATCGGCGCCCAGAAGTGGCTGCGCGAACCGGCTTCGGACAGGGCCAGCGTCGTGACGTGGTTGCCGGTGGCGATCGCCTCCCGGACGTCGCGCGGACCGTGGGCCTCGATCGCGGCCGTCGCGGCGAAGTGCATGAGCACGACCATGGCGGTCGAGCCACAGACCGCCGCGATGGCCTCGACCACCTCGGCGACGTCGGCGAGCGAACCCCCGCCGCCGCCGACCTCGGTGGCACTCAGGACGCTGAGGACGCCGGCCTCACGAAGAGCGTTCAGCGCCGCCCGGGGGTAGGCACCGGTGCGGTCGATCTCCGTGGCGGCGGGTGCGATCGTCTGCTCGACGATCTCGGACAGGGCGGTGCGGTAGTCGGGCAGGGCGGTGCTCTTCGGGGCAGTCATGGCTGTCTCCTCGGTGGGATCGACGTGATGGCATCGACGTGATCGCGAGGGGCGCGCCCGACCGAACTCAGCCGAGTCCCGACACCGCTCTCGCGTGGGGGAAAGTCCGCCCGACCGGGCGGATGCTGGGGGCGGCTCAACGGCGTGTCGGCATGTCCCCCCCTCGCGCAGCGACTGAGACATGGACCGTATCAACATGCCCGCCGGCACGACAGGCCCAGCGACCGGGGGAGGGACGGGCGCCGGCGGGAGCGGGCGGACAAGGGCGTACGGCGCCGCTCCTACGCGCGCCACCCCTCCGCCAGTGCGGCGAGCGGCTCGTCCGGTGTGGCCCCGAGCAGCTCGCACAGCGCTCCGACGAGCCGCTCCTGCGGCTCGGGTCGAGCGGAGGCGCCCATCACGCCGACCCGCCAGAGCTTGCCCGTCAGCGGGCCGAGCCCGCCGGAGATCTCGATGTCGTGCTCGAGCAGCAGCGCCGTGCGCACCTTGGCTTCATCGATGCCGTCCGGAGGGGTGACCCCGAGCAGCGGGTGCAGCTGCTCACCGTCGGGCGCGAGGCGGGTGCAACCGAGTACGCCAAGGGCGTCGCGGAGCGCGTGGTGGGCCACGCGGTGCCGCTCCCAGGCGGCCTCGAGCGGCTCGTCCTCGACGACGATCCGCAGCGCCTCCCGCAGGGCGTAGATCAGGTTGATCGGCGCCGTGTGGTGGTAGGCGCGGGCCGTGCCGCCGGCCTGCTTCGGGCTCCAGTAGCCGAGCACGAGGGACAGGTCGAAATACCATGACCTGCCAGGCTTCTCGCGACGGTCGAGCTTCGCCAGGGCACGGTCCCCCGCCGTGAAGGGAGCGAGGCCGGGTGGGCAGTTCAGGCACTTCTGCGTGCCGGAGAAGGCGGCGTCCACACCCCAGTCGTCGATCCGGAGGGGATGGCCGCCGAGGGACGTCACGCAGTCGATCAGCAGCAGCGCGTCCTGCTCGCGGCAGGCGTCGGCGAGTCCGTCGAGCGGTTGGGCCACTCCGGTCGAGGTCTCGGCGTGCACGACGACCATCGCGTCCAGGCCGTCCCTCGCCGCGGCGAGCAACCGCTCGGTGTCGATCGCGCGGCCCCACTCGGCCTCCACCCGCACGACGTCGGCGCCGGCGCGCGCGAGCTCGTCGGCCATCCGCTCGCCGAACAGCCCGTGCACGCCGCAGACGACGCGGTCGCCGGGGTCGACGAAGTTCGCGACCAGCGCCTCCATCCCGGCGCTGCCGGTGCCGGAGATCGGCAGCGTCGCGAGGTTCTCGGTCTGGAACGCCTCGCGCAGCAGGTCGATGGTCTCGCTCATGATCGCGGCGAAGGCCGGGTCCATGTGGCCGATCGTCGGCGAGGCCAGCGCCTCGAGCACCCGGTCCGGGACGATGCTCGGGCCGGACCCGAGCAGCAGCCGCCGAGGGACCTCGGTCAGAGTCCGGTTCACAGGTACTGCCCCGTCCCACCGGTGCCGACCGGCCGGCCCGCCGCGTCCGGCGGCGCACCCGCGGGCAGCGCCGGCCGGCCGCGCATCTGCTCGAGCTGCACCCGCGCTGCCATCTGCTGGGCGAACAGCGCGGTCTGGATGCCGTGGAACAGCCCCTCCAGCCAGCCGACCAGCTGCGCCTGGGCGATCCGCAGCTCGCCCTCGGAGGGCACCGTGTCGTCGGTGAACGGCAGCGTCAGCCGTTCGAGTTCGTCGTGCAGCTCCGGCGCGAGCCCCTCCTCCAGCTCCTTGATCGAGCTCTGGTGGATCTCTCGCAACCGGGTGCGGGCGGCCTCGTCGAGCGGCGCGGCGCGTACCTCCTCCAGCAGCTGCTTGACCATCGAGCCGATCCGCATGACCTTCGCCGGCTGCTCGATCAGGTCGGCGGGGCTCTGCTGGCGGGACGGCTCGACCGAGCCGTCCTCGCCGACCATGACGGTGCCGACGGGCTGCCCGTCGGGGCCGGTGATGACGACCTGCTGCTGCTCCGGTTGCTCGCTCATGGCCACGATCCTGCCCCACACCTGCGGGAGCGCACGCGGTCGGGCAGGCTGCACGCCATGCGATCGGACGCCGGCTGGGATCTCGACGCCGTCCGCGCGGACTTCCCTGCGCTGCAGGAGGGGCTGGCGCACTTCGACGGGCCGGGCGGCACGCAGGTCCCGTCCGCCGTGGCCGACGCCGTCGTCGAGACGATGCGGTCGGCTGTCTCGAACCGGCACGGCCCGTTCGCGAGCAGCCGCCGCGCGGAGCGCCTCGTGGAGCAGGCGCGTGCAGCGGTCGCCGACCTCGTCGGCGGCGACCCGGCCGGGGTGATCCTCGGCCAGTCGATGACGGCCAACACCTACGTCCTCGCGGGAGCGCTCGCCCGCACCTGGCGGCCGGGGGACGAGGTTGTGCTGTCGCGGCTCGACCACGACGCCGACGTGCGGCCGTGGGTGCAGGCGGCGGCGCGCGCGGGCGCCAGCGTGCGCTGGGCGGAGGTGGACATCGCGACCACCGAGCTGCCGGTCGAGCAGTACGACGAGCTGGTCACCGAACGCACCCGGCTCGTGGCGGTGACCGCTGCCAGCAACGCGACCGGGACGCGCCCGGACGTACGCGCCATCGCCGACCGGGCGCACGCCGTCGGCGCCGTCGTGCACGTCGACGGGGTGCACGCGACGCCGCACCTGCCGACCGACATGTGCAAGCTCGGCGCGGACCTGTACGCGACGTCGGCCTACAAGTGGTACGGCCCGCACCTGGGCTGCACCGTCGGCGATCCCGAGCTGCTCGAGACCTTGCGTCCGGACAAGCTGCTGCCCAGCAGTGACGCGGTGCCCGACCGCTTCGAGCACGGCACCGCGGCCTTCGCCGCGCACGCCGGGGTGGCCGCCGCGGTCGACTGGATCGCCTCGCACGGGGCGGGGGCGACCCGGCGCGAGCGGCTGCGCTCGGCGATGACCGCGCTCGCGCGGCACGAGTCGGTCGTGTTCGACCGGCTGCTCGACGGTTTGGCGGCCCGCGACGACGTCAGCCTGATCGGCGCGCCGGCCCGCCGTACCCCGACTGTCGCCTTCTCCGTCGCCGGCCGCAGCCCGCTGCAGGTCAGCGCCGACCTCGGCAACCAGGGGATCTGCGTGTGGTCCGGCAACTACTACGCCGCCGAGCTGTTCGGTGCGCTCGGCCTCGACGGGGCGGTGCGCGCCGGTGTGGTCTGCTACACCACGGTCGCAGAGGTCGACCGCCTCCTGGCTGCGCTGTGAGGAGATTGGTGGATCCGGCCATCAGCCGCAAGACCTGGCGTGCACTCGAGCCCGTGCACGCGCAGGTCTACTTCGCACCCGAGAACCAGCAGGAGTACGCAGCGCTCGGCTTCGACGTGAAGGCCAACCCGCTTGCGGGATACTTCCCGGCCCGGGCCGCCGCGATGGGCGCTGTCAGCGCGGCGACGGTGCAGGCCACGTTCTTCAACTTCTCCGAGGTCGCGGTCGCGTTCGGCATGGACAAGGCGTGGGAGATCGCCTCGCCGCAGCAGCTGATCGAGGCGCGCTACCGGGGTGTGGACGCCGCCCTGCGCCGGTTGTGCGGCGACCTGCTCGACACCCCCGAGGTGGTGGAGGCGGTGTCGCTGGCCCGCACCGCGACGCAAGGGTGCACGCCGTACGGCCGGCCGCTCTACGCCGGCAACGCCGCCCTGCCCTGGCCGGAGGTCCCGCACCTGCAGCTGTTCCACACGATCACGCTGCTGCGTGAGTTCCGCGGCGACGGACACATCGCCGCGCTGGTCGTCGAGGGGATCAGCGGGCTCGAGGCCGCGGTGCTGCACGTCGCGCAGGGGGATGCGTGGACCCGTGAGCCGCTGCGCAAGACCCGCGTCTACACGACCGAACAGTGGGACGCGGCGTGCGTCCGGCTGCGGGAACGCGGCTGGCTCGACGGGCAGGACGCGTTCACCGACCTCGGCCGCGAGGTGCGCCAGCGGGTCGAGGACCGCACCGACGTGCTGGCCCTGCCGCCGTGGGAGCACCTGGGCGAGGACGGCTGCGCCCGGCTGCGCGCCCTCGTACGACCGCTGTCCCAGGCCGTCCTGGACGGTGGGGGCGTGCGAGTCCGATAGCGGAATGCTGGCCTTCGACCCCCCGGTTCTGACAGGATCGCTGCTGTCGAAGGGATCCCCAGATGACGACCATAGTGGCTTCGGAGCAAGCGCTTTCGGCCGGCCGGCCGGAGGACCTGCTGGAGCCGTATCGGCGTGAGCTGACCGGCTACTGCTACCGGATGCTCGGCTCGGCCTTCGACGCCGACGACGCCGTGCAGGAGACGATGGTGCGCGCCTGGCGGGCGCTCGACAAGTTCGACGGCAGGTCCACCCTGCGGTCCTGGCTCTACCGCATCGCCACCAACGTCTGCTACGACCACCAGGCCGCTCGGCAGCGGCGGGCGATGCCGATGGACATGTCCCCGTCGGCATCGCCGCCGGTCCTGTCCTCCCTCGGCGCGCCGCTGGAGCAGAGCGCCTGGGTCGAGCCGATCCCGGACGGCCGGGTGATGCCGGACACCAGCGACCCGGCCGAGCTCGCGGTCGCGCGCGAGTCGGTCCGGCTGGCCTTCGTGGCCGCGCTGCAGCACCTGCCGGCGCGCCAGCGGGCGGTGCTGATCCTGCGCGAGGTCCTGCGCTGGAAGGCCGATGAGGTGGCGGAGCTGCTCGACACGACCGTGGCGTCGGTCAACAGCGCGCTGCAGCGGGCCCGGGCCACGATGGCGGCCAGCTCGCTGCAGGCCACGCAGGCGCCGGACCCGATGGACGAGGGGCATGCGGCGCTGCTCGCCCGTTACGTCGAGGCCTTCGAGCGCTACGACATCGAGTCGCTGGTCGCGCTGCTGCACGAGGACGCGACGCAGTGCATGCCGCCGTTCGCGCTGTGGCTGTCCGGCCCGGCCGACATCGGTCAGTGGCACCTCGGGCCGGGCTACGCCTGCCGCGGGTCGCGCCTGATCCCGGTCTCGGCCAACGGGACGACCGGGCTCGCGCAGTACAAGCCCAGCGGCACGACGCCCGGGCGCTACGAGCCGTGGGCGATCCACCTGCTCGAGATGTCAGGGGGTCGCATCACGTCGATCACCAACTTCCTCGGCACCCACCTGTTCGCGCTGTTCGGGCTGCCCGACCACCTCGACGACGGCGAGGGCGTCGTCCAGTCCTGACAGGGCGAGCAGCTCACGCAGCCGGGGACAGACGCCGTGCAGCTCGAGCTGCCCGCCTTGCCGGCGCACCGCGAGCTGGAGCTGCGCCAGGGCGTCGACGGTGCCCATGTCCGCGCCGGTCAGTCCGCTCAGGTCGCACACGAGGGCGCGGGTGCGGGTGCGGGTCGGTTCGGGCGGACTCACCGCGACCTCCTGTTGGGGGCGTCAAGGGGTCAGACCCGGCGGAGCAGCAGAACTCATCGCCGGGGTGGCTCGTGCACGTGGGGCGGGACGGCCCGGCGGGAGGTGTGCCCGCCGGGGGCCTGTACCGGAAACAGGTCATCTGCACCGCTTCCGGTGCACCCTGCACCGGAAACAGGTCAGG
>JAHWJP010000018.1:15851-17186 GCA_019348355.1 Actinomycetota bacterium | reverse complement strand
CCTCGTCGTTGTGACCTTGCGCTGTGGACGGCGATGTTGCGGATGATCAACCGGGGGTGTTCGGCGCGGCCGGGCGGGGCGCCGGGGCGGGGGGGCGCGGGGGGGGGGCCGGGGCGGGGGGCGCGGGGCGGGGACAGGTGCGGGCGCCGGCCTACGACACCGCCAGCAGGATCTTGCCGATGTGAGTGCTGCCCTCCATGACCCGATGTGCCTCGGCCGCGGCCGACAGCGGCAGGATCCGGTCGACGATCGGCCGCACCTCGCCGGCCTCGATCGCCGGCCAGACACCGGCCAGCACCGCCGCCACGATGGCCGCCTTCTCCGCTGCGGGTCGGGCCCGCAGCGAGGTCGCGTGCACCGACGCCCGCTTGGCCAGCAGGGCGCCGAGGTCGAGCTCGCCCTTCACGCCGCCCTGCAGGCCGATCACCACCAGTCGGCCGCCGACCGCCAGCGCCTGCACGTTGCGCGCGAGATAGGAAGCCCCCATGTTGTCCAGCGCCACGTCGGCGCCGCGCCCGCCGGTGGCCGTCCGTACCGCCTTGACGAAGTCCTCATCCCGGTAACGGATGGCCCGCTCGGCGCCGAGCGCTTCGGCCCGCACAGCCTTCTCGGGCGAGCCCACCGTGCACAGCACCCGCGCGCCGTGCCGCGTCGCGAGCTGGATCGCCATCGTGCCGATACCGGACGTGCCGCCGTGCACGAGCAGCACCTCGCCGGTTTGCAGGGCGGCCAGCTGGAACACGTTGGACCAGACCGTGCAGACCACCTCGGGCAGGGCGGCGGCCTCGATGATGGAAACCCCGGCGGGTACGGGGAGCAGCTGGCCCACCGGCACGGCGACCAGCTCGGCGTAGCCGCCTCCGGACAGCAGCGCGCAGACCTCGTCCCCGACCGACCAGCCGGTGACGCCCTCGCCGAGCGCCGCGATCCGGCCGGAGCACTCGAGCCCCGGGTAGGGCGAGGCGCCGGGCGGCGGCGGGTAGAAGCCCCGGCGCTGCATGATGTCGGCGCGGTTGACCGCGGTGGCCACCACCTCGACGAGCACCTCACCCGGACCGGCGACCGCGTCCTCGACGTCGGCGGCGGTGAGGACGTCGGCGTCCCCGTGGCTCGGCAGGGTGATGGCGCGCATGACCGTCACCCTGCCAGCCGCCGTCGTAGGTTGCCCGCATGGACGCTGCCGAGGACGCCTTCTACCTGCCGCTCGGGGACGACCGCTGGCAGTCGACGGCGCACACGACCGGTCCATGGGGGGCAGGCTTCCAGCACGGCGGGCCGCCGAGCGCGTTGCTCGGCCGCGCCGTCGAGCAGTGTCAGCCGCGCGCGGACATGCTC
>JAHWJP010000018.1:4321-15751 GCA_019348355.1 Actinomycetota bacterium | reverse complement strand
GAGCGCGTTGCTCGGCCGCGCCGTCGAGCAGTGTCAGCCGCGCGCGGACATGCTCATCGCCCGGATGACGGTGGAGATCCTCGGGGCGATTCCGGTGGCCGAGCTCGCGCTGCGCACGCGGGTGGTGCGCCCCGGTCGGAGCGTCGAGCTGGTCGAGGCGGCGCTGTCGGCTGCCGGTCGAGACGTCGCCCGAGCGCAGGCCTGGCGGATCCTGCGCACCACCCAGGAGGTTGCCTCACGGCAGCTGCCGGCCCCGCCGCTGCCCGCCGATAGCACGCCGATCACCGCACCCGGCTGGGACGGTAGGTACCTGTCGGCGGTCGAATGGCGCTTCGTCGCAGGCGGATTCGGCCGGCCGGGTCCGGCGATCGCGTGGACCCGGCTGCGCCACCCGCTCGTCCCCGGCGAGCCGCCCAGCCCGCTGCAGCGCGTGCTGGCCGTCGCCGACAGCGGCAACGGGATCAGCGGCGAGCTGGACCTGCGCCACTGGCACTTCATCAACCCCGAGCTCACCGTGCACCTGCACCGGGAGGCGGTCGGCGAGTGGGTGTGCCTGGCGGCACAGACCGCGATCTCGCCCGGCGGCGTGGGGCTCGCGACCAGCCTGCTGAGCGACCTGGACGGCGCGATCGGGGTCGGCGCGCAGAGCCTGCTGGTGGCGCCGCGCTGAGCCGGCTGCTGTCCCGAGCCTGCCGACCAGGCTGCCCCGGCTCGGGCTCAGCCGACGTACTCCCAGTGCCACGCCTCCGGGCGGCTACCGCCGGCCCGGGCCCAGCCGGGGTGGATCCAGCCGTACCGCGGCGCGTTGAGCTGCATCCACACATGCGCCTCGGAGCCGAAGGTCTGCACGCCGCCGCAGAGGTCGACCGCGAGGCCCCAGCCATGCTGGCTGCGGCCGGGGGTGGCGGCGAGCTCCGGCTTGCGCTTGAAGACGTCGACCTGTTCGGGATAGCTGCGGTAGGAGTCGGTCACGCACAGCGGCGCGCCGGTCGCGGCCTGGCGCGCGCGGCTCAGCGCATCGAAGGCCCGACCGGCATCGGTGCGCAGCCGGTGGCCGCCGCCGGAAGCGAGCAGGCACAGGCTGGCCGGGGACAGGAAGCCGTTGGCTTCGCCGTACGGGCTGGCGGGCCGACAACCGGCGCCCGCGAAGGCGCCCGCGCCCGCGCCGAGAAGTGCACCAGCGCCAGCGCCGCCGCCGGCACCACCGCCGAAGTTGCCGCCTGACTGCTGCTGCAACGCCGCCGCCGCCGCCCGCTGCTGCTCGGCCGCCGCGGCCGCCGCAGCGGCCTGCTGCCGCTGAATCTCCCGCACCTGGCCGGCCACCCGCTCCTGGTCGGCAGCCCGCAGCCGGGCGAGCTCGGCCAGACGGGCCTGCTCCTGCTCGGCGGCACGCGCCTGCTCGAGCCGGCTCGCCGCGTCGGTGAGCTCGGCGGTCAGCCGGTCGGCCTTCTCGGCCAAGTCCGCAACCTGGCCATCCAGGGCCTGCCGCGAGGCGAGCGCCGCAGCGCGCATCGCGGCGGACTGCTCGAGGGCGCGTACGGCCTCGGCGTTCTGCGCGTCGAGGTCCCGGGCGATCTCGTTGCGGGAGGCGCCCACCCGGTTCACGGACTTCTGGACGTACGCCAGGTCGGACACCGCACGCGGATCCCCTGACAGCAGCGCCGTCACGACCGGCGGCATCCCGCCCTTGTAGGCGGCGCGGGCCAGGCCGGCGAGCCGGTCCCGGGAGGCGGCCGCCTGCCCCTGCAGCGCGTCGTGGTCGGCCCCCGCCGCGAACTGTGACTGGGTGAGCCGCTGCAGCTCCTGCTCGGCCGCCTCGTAGGCCGCCCCGCCCGCTGCGAGCTCGGCGCTGACCTGGTCGATGCGGGCGTTGAGCGCGGCCACCTGGGAGGCGAGCGAGGCAGATTCCGGCTTGCTCACCGCCGCCGCCGCTGTCGGCGCCCCGAGCAGCAGTGACCCGAGCAGCAGCGCGCAGGTGGCGGCGAGCAGGCGGGTCGGGCGGGTCGGGCGGGTCGGGCGGGTCGGGCGCACGGGGCAGGCCCCTCCACGGGCGGGGGTCAACAGGGGAAGCGGACCTGTTGTGCTTCGACGCGCCGGCCCCCCGGCTGAAGGGCGATCGGTCCGGCCGTCGGGGCGGATGGGAACGTGACCGGCATGCCGCAACACCGGGTCGCCTTCGTCCTCGGCGGAGGCGGTGTCCTCGGTGCCGGCGAGGTGGGGATGCTGCGGGCGCTGCTCGAGGCCGGCATCAGTCCGGACCTCGTCGTGGGCACCTCCGTCGGCGCGCTGAACGGCGCGTTCATCGCGGCCGACCCGAGTGTCGAGGCGACGGTGCGCCTCGCCGAGATCTGGCGACGGTTGTCCGCCGAGGGAGGCGTGTTCAGCGGCTCGCTCGCGGACCGGGTCGGCACGGCGGTGCGCAGCCGCACCCACCTGCACCGCCGCGGTCCGCTGCGCGAACTGCTCGCCGAGCACCTGCCGGTCGAGCGCATCGAGGACCTCGCCGTGCCCTTCCAGTGCGTGGCCGCCTCGATCGAGCGGGCCGCGGAGCACTGGTTCACCACCGGCTCGCTGTCCGACGCGGTGATGGCGTCGGCCGCCGTACCAGGTCTTCTCGCACCGGTGAAGATCGGCGACGAGCACTACCTCGACGGCGGGCTGGTCAACTCGATCCCGGTGAGCCGGGCGGTGGAGCTCGGCGCGCGCACCGTCTACGTCCTGCAGGTCGGCCGGATCGAGCGTCCGCTCACCCCGCCGACCAAGCCGTGGGACGTGGCCCTGGTCGCCTTCGAGATCGCCCGGCGGCACCGCTTCGCGGCCGACATGGCGGCGCTGCCCGCCGACGTGGTGGCGCACGTGCTGCCCTCCGGTGACGAGACGCCGCAGGGGATGGCGCAGCTGCGCTACCGCGATGTCCGCAGGGTCGGCCGGCGGGTGGAGCGCGCGCACGCCGCGACGGCGGCCTATCTCGGTGCCCAGGGCCTCACCGCGGCAGGACGTGCCACGGGCGGCGGCGCATGAGGCCGGCGCCGACCTGGGTGCGCCGCCCGATGTCGTTGCTGGTCGTCGTCGTCGGCCTGGCCTTCGCCGTCACTCTGCTGCCGCTGCTGGTCTTCATCGCGGCCGCCGCGTCGGTGGTCCTGCCCGGCCGCTGGCGGGTACTGCGGCTGCTGGCTTTCGCCTTCGTCTACCTGAGTCTCGAATGCGCTGGATTAGCAGTTGCTTTCGTTCTGTGGGTGGCGAGCGGCTTCGGCTGGAAGCTGGGTGCACCGGTGTTCCAGCGCGCGCATTACGCCGTCCTGCACGGGCTGCTCGCCGCCGCGCTGGCGAGCGCGACGGTGCTGTTCCACCTGCGCGTCGTCGACGACGAGGTGTCCTGGTCCCCGCTGGACGACGGCGTGCCCGGCTCCACCAACGCCATGCTCGTGCTGTCCCGGCATGCGGGGCCCGGCGACTCGCTGCTGCTCGTGCGGACCCTGATGCGTCGCGACCACGACCGGCGGCCGCGCATCGTGCTCAAGGACGTGCTGCAGCTGGACCCGCTGCTCGACGTCTACCTCAACCGGCTGCCCAACGCCTTCCTCACCCCGGGACGCGATGACCTCGCCGAGCAGGTCGGCAGGCTGGCGACGGGGATGGGTACGGAGGACGCGCTGCTGATCTTCCCGGAGGGCGGCAACTTCAGCGAGGCCCGGCGGCTCCGGGCCATCGACCGGCTGCGCGGCAGGGGGATGCACGAGCAGGCTTCGCGGGCCGATCTGATGCGCCATGTCCTGCCCCCCCGTCCCGGTGGCGTGGTGGCGGCGCTGGCGGCAGCCCCGCACGCGGACGTGGTGCTGGTCGCCCACACCGGGCTCGAGCACCTGTCGACGCCGGCCGACCTGTGGGACGGGCTCCCGATGGACTCGACCGTACGGATGCGCTGGTGGTTCGTGCCGGCCGCTGAGGTCCCACGGGACCCCGAGATGCAGCCCGATTGGCTGTTCGCCCGCTGGGCCGAGCTCGATGCGTGGATCGCCTCGCACGCGGGCGACCGGTCCCCATCGGACTGATCCATGGACGGATGCGCCGCTGCTGCCTACCCTGACCGCAGGGGGGAGGTGGGGGAGTGACGATGAGCGAGCTGGACGCGCCGCTCGGCGCGCCCGTCGGCCCTCCACGCCA
Organism: Actinomycetota bacterium; assembly: GCA_019348355.1. Lineage (GTDB taxonomy): Bacteria > Actinomycetota > Actinomycetes > Mycobacteriales > SCTD01 > SCTD01. Next base: position 11,587 of record JAHWJP010000018.1, on the reverse strand, counting down.
GGCCGGTGATGCCGCCTTCACGCCAGGCCTGCCGCTGCTCACCGACATCCTGGCCGCGCTCGCCGGAGCCGACACGGCGGGCAGCGTCGCCGCGGCCGGCCTGCCGCTGCTGCTCGAGCAGCCGGGCGTACGCGCGTGCGCCGTCCTGGTCCGGAACGCGAGCGACGCAGTGGTGCTGGCCTCGGCGGGATACGACTGCGGCACCATGGCTGCCGGCATGACGCTCCCGCTCGACGCCGGCCTGCCGGTCACCGAGGCGATCTCCACCAGCCGGCTCGTGGTCCGCGGGACGGGGCCGTCCTGGGTGGCGGTGCCGTTCGGCCGGCGGCGCACCGGCGCCCTGCTGCTGAGCCTGACCAGCGCTCCGCCCGGGGCCGCAGAGGACCTTGCCCGGCTGCACCGGTTGGCGCGCGCCCTGGGCGACGCGCTGGAGCGTGCCGGTCGGCAGGAGCGGGCCGTGGTCGAGCTCGCGGACGTCGCCCTGCGGCTGGCGCCCGCGCTCCCGACCGGCGCCGGCCTCGACGTCGCCGTCCGCTGCCTGCCGATCGAGGGTGCGGTGGGCGGCGACGTCGCCCTGTGCCTGCCGGACCCGCGCGGCGGCCACTGGCTGTTCGTGGCCGACGTCTGCGGCGCCGGGTTGCTGGGCGCCCTGACGGCTCGCAGCGTCGCCACCGCAGCCGTCGCGGTGGCGCCCTTCGTGGACGGCCCCGAGCAGCTGCTGGCCGCAGTCGAGCGGGCGGTGCGCCCCGACGTCGGGGCAGGCTCGTTCGTGACGGCGGTGGCCGCACACCTCACCGGCGGCCGGCTCCGGGTGGCGAGCGCCGGCCACCCGCCGCCCTTGCTGCTGACCGCCACCGCAGTTGTCACCCTGTCGCTGGACCCCGGTGAGCCGCTTGCCCTGGAGATCGGTGCGGGTGTGGCGCGGCGCACGACGACGTACGACCTGCCTGTCGACGCCGTGCTGCTGCTGCACACCGACGGCCTCACCGACCGGTGTACCGACGCAGGCACCCGCGTGGTGGAGGCGCTGGAGCTGGTGTCGGCAGGCTGCGACGGCAGCCTCGATGCGATCGCGGACTGTGTCCTTGCGGCGGCGCAGACCGCCGGCGAAGCGGGCGACGACGTCTCACTGCTGCTCGTCCGGGTGCCCGCGACCGGCGGGCAGTGACCGGCATCTCATGTCTGTGCGGCGCGGTCCGTGGTTCGGTCAGCAGCACCCGGGCACGGACTTTCCCAAGTGCACGCGAAGGCGTGCCCCTGTACGAACGACGGAAGGCTCTCCCCATGCACGCCCAGACCGCAGAGCTGATCGCACAGCTCAACACGCTGCTGCGCCTGACCGCACATGAAGCTGCGACGGCACGCTCTCGCGTGGCTCAGGCCACCACCGACCAGACGCGCAAGGAGTTGACCGACAACGCCCGCAACAGCGACCGGCGGGCCGACTCCCTGCGGCAAGCCGTTCGTGACCTCGGCGGCGCGCCCGACATGGTCGGTGTCGCCCTCGGCAAGGCCTCGGCCGCAGCCAAGCTGCCGCTGGAGCAGACCATGCCGATCACCGAGGCCCTGCTGGCCGACCTGGCGCTCGAGCACCAGCTGTTCGACCGGGCACGGCTGGTCAAGGTGCTGGCCCACGCTGCGGATGCGGCCGACACCGTGGCGCTCGCCGAGCGCCTCGAGGACGCTCACGGCGAGACGATCGAGTGGCTGTTCACCGTGCTGGCCGAGACGGCTCTCGGCGGGCCGGCTGCCCTCGCGCCGACACCGCTGCAGGCCGTGGCGACGACGGCTCGTACCGCCGCCACCTTCGCCGGCAGCGCCGCCGCCACCGGGTTGAACAGGGCCGCCCTCACCGTCGGCAACATGAGCGAGCGGGTGCAGGACACGAGCATCTCGTCGGTCGGGCGCATCGTGGGTCTCGCGACCAGTGCCCGCAAGATCGTCACCGCCGGCCGTGACGCGACCCTTGCCGAGACCGAGAACCAAGCCGCTGAGCGAGGCTCAGAAGTGCGCAGCACCGTGCACCAGGTGCGCGCGGGCCTCGGTGCCCTTTCCGCAGCCGAGCTCCCGATCGAGGACTTCGACTTACTCACGGCGAAGGATGCGATCGCGGCGATCTCCGGGCTGGGGCTGGTCGAGCAGGTACGCGTGGTGCTCGCCTACGAGCAGGCCCACAAGAAGCGGCAGAGCGTCGTCGAGGCGGCGGACAAGCGCTCGGCCGAACTCGCGAAGGAGCTCGTCAACAACTGAGCCAGGCGACCGAGGGAGAAGTCACCGGGCGGTCGCTCATGAACGCTGAGGACGACCAAGCGTTCGTGGTTCGGCGGCTGCTGGCCGGTGACCTCGCGGCTGCTGCGCACATGCACGCGCGGGAGCTCGCGAACGGATTCCTGGCGCAGCTCGGCCCCGGCTTCCTGCGCGCCTACCTCCAGACCTTCCTGGACACCCCCGGTGCTGTCGCGCTTGCCGCCGACAGCGCCGCCGGGCAGTTTGCGGGCTTCCTGGTGGGCAGCACGGCAGGGGGACACAACCGGGTGGCCCTGCGCCGGCACTGGAAGCGGCTGCTGCCGGCGGGTGCAGCGGCGCTGCTGAGCCGCCCTCGGCTGCTGCTGCCTTTCCTGCGCACCCGCGCCGCGCGCTACGTCAGGGCGGCAGTGACGGCCCTGAAGCCGCGCCCGGCCGCGACGGAGGTCGCGACCGAGCAGGCGACGGAGCGCACGACCGCTGCCAGCAGGCCGGCTGTGCTGCTGCATGTCGTCGTCGGACCGGACGAGCGGGGCCAGGGAGTCGGCGCTGCACTCGTGCAGGCCTTCGTCGAGGCCGCCCGCGAGGCCGGCTGCGTACGGGCGGTCCTGGTCTCGATCGGTGGTGAGAAGGACTTCTACGTCCGGCAAGGCTGGCAGCGACTCGCCGCGCGGCAGGACGACGACGGCCGCGTCGTGGTGACGTACGGTCGCACGCTGTGAGTGGAGATTCGCTGGACCGGCGCACCCTGCTGCGCCTCGCCGGCGCGTCGTTGCTCGTGGCGGGTTGTCGGACAACGGTCGACGACCCGACGGTCGAGGTGCCGGTCGTGAGTCCACCGCCGCCCAGTCCGGCCCGAGTCGAGGTCTCGCCGTCCCCGGCGGGTCTGCCGCCGGCCCAGCGCTACGTCCCGCTGGCCGGCGAGCGGCTGCCGCAGTGCAAACAGGTGGCCGCAGACTTCATGCAGGCGCTCGCGACCCGCACCCGTGGTCAGCAGCCGGCCGACGTGATGGCCGCGGCGGCGGCCTTTACCGGGACCGGCTTCCGACCCGACCCGGCGATGCTGATCGCTGCGCCGCTCTACACCGAGCCCCTCTCCGCCGGCGACATCGTCTACCCGCAGTTCGCCGGCCTGCTCCCGTTGAGCCCGGGCGCCCGGCGGGCCGCGATGATGGTGGTCGTGCGCCAGCGCAGCCTGACCGGCGGCGACACCAGCACGCAGACCGTGCGGATCTGCGACGTCCGCCTCGAGGTGCAGCAGAACCTCTGGCGCGTCGTGGAGCTGGTCTCCATCGGGGGCGAGCCGGTCGGCAGACCGCCCGGCCTGGACCCTCGGGCGGCGCGGGTGCTCGACGACCCGCGGATCGAGCTGCCGGACACGGCCCGCTGGGACGTGCACGCAGGCCGCATCTCGCTGGACCTGCTGGACGTCTTGGCGGTGGCCGCCGCCGCCGCTCCTGTCGCGGTGACCGTCCTGCGCAGCGGCCACCCGCCCAACGTGTTCGCCACCCCCAAGATCAGCAACCACACGCAGGGACGGGCGGTAGACCTGTGGCGCGTTGACGGGCAGCCGGTCGTGACCACCGGCGCGGCCGCCGGATCGGCCCGCGCACTGCTGGCGGCCGTCGCCGCGGACCGGCGTCTCCTCCAGGCCGGCTCACCCGAGGGCAGTGACCTGGACGGAGCCGGGCGCCGGAGCTTCACCGATCTGGTGCACAGCGACCACCTGCACCTCGCGGTCGGTGGCCCGTCGGCACCGGCCTGAGGGCGTGAAGTCGGCTCCGAGCCTTGGCCGGGCCGGCTCGGCGATGGCGGTCGGCACGGTCCTGTCCCGACTGACCGGGCTGATCCGGACGGCGGCGCTCGCGGCGGCGCTCGGCGTCACCTCGCTCGCGGACTCCTACAACATCGCCAACACGGTCCCGACCATCCTGCTCGTCCTGGTCACCGGCGGCACGCTGTCCGCAGTGCTGATCCCGCTGCTGGTGGAGCCGGAGGAGCCGGCCGACCGGGTGCGGCGGGCCGAATCCCTGGGCGCTCTGGTGCTCGTCGTGACCGGCGCGGCGGCGTTGGGCGCCGCTGTGCTGAGCCCCCTGCTGGCAAGGCTTTTCGCGTTGGGGCTGCGCGGCGATCCGGACTACGGCGACTTCGTCGACTCGACCACGCTGCTGCTGGTGCTGTTTGCGCCGCAAGTCGTGGCGTACGGCGTCTCGGTGCACGCGGTAGCCGTCCTGAACGCCGCCGGCCGCCTCGCGCTCGGGTCCTTCGCCAGCATCGCGACCAATGTCCTGACCCTGGCGGCGATCGGTGCCTACGTGGCGCTCCGGCCGGACAGCGGAGCCGGCACCCGTGAGCTGGTCGTCCTCGGAGCGGGCACGACGGCCGGGGTGTTCGCGATGACAGCGATCCAGGTGTGGGGCGCGCGAAGGGTGCTTCCCGGCATGCGCCTGCTGCCCCGGTTGAAGCGGGACGAGACGACGAGCCGCGTGCTGCGGTTGGGCAGGTGGACCCTGGTGTACGTCGTCGCCAACCAGGTCGGACTCGCCGTCGTGCTGACCGTCGCAGCAGGCACCCCGGGCACAGCGTCGGCCTACCAGTGGGCCTTCGCCGTCATGCAGCTGCCCTTCGCGGTCGTTGCCGTGTCGGTGCTGTCGGCCGTCTACCCGAGGATGAGCCGAGCGGCGAAAGACCTGCCCCGGTTCGAGGTGCTGGTCGCCGACGGGCTGCGGCTGCTCCTGCTGCTGCTCCTGCCCGCGGCCGTGCTGCTCGTGGCCCTCGCGGGACCGGTGACGCAGCTGCTGCTCGGCTATGGCGCGGTGGACGGCGCCGGCGTGCGCCTGATCTCCTCCGCTGTCGCGGTCTTCGGCGTCGCGCTGCTGCCCTTCACGGCCTTTCAGCTGATGACGCGGGCGTTCTACGCGCGCGGTGACACCCGGGTGCCGGCGCTGGTCAACGTCGTCGTCAACACCGTGAACGTCGCCGGTGCGCTGGCTGCCCTGGGCACGTACGGTGGCTCGCCGCAGCGCACGATCGTCGTCCTGGTTGGGTCGTACGCCGCGTCCTACCTGGTCGGGTGCGCCGTGCTCGGGACCGTGTTGCGCCGGCAGGTCCTGGGCGCCTTTGCGGGTGTGGCAGGACTGTCCGTACGCCTGATCCTGCCTTCGGCCGCGATGGCCGCGGCGGCGGTCGGGGCGCTCGCCCTGGTCCGCGCGACGGAGCTGGGCGACGCGAAGGCCGCCGCCGCCGCCGAGGTGGTCGTGGGCTCGGTTGCCGCCGGCGCTGTCTACCTGATCCTCGTCTACGGCCTCGCCCGCTCGGCGCTGCCGACGCTGGGTCGCAAAGTCGTCGGTTCCGGGTCGAATGCCCCGACAGACGGCTGAGATCGCCGAGATGAAGCAGCTCCTCGGCTCGCTCTGACAGCACGGCAGGCCGGCGCCTTGTGCGCCGGCCTCCGCCGTCGCGGGAGGGCCCTTGCCGATGACGTGACATGTCCCGCTATGGTGTCGGCGCACATAGCGCGAACGTGGGTCCCTTTCGGGGCCTGTCTCCGTACGTCCGGAAGGTGCCCAACGGTGGGAAACAGCCGGTCCGGCGTGCGTGGTCGGCACGCGAGCCCGCAGCGCGCCCCGCGCGCCAGCGTCGTCCGGCCCACCGCCCCCCGGCACGGCCGGCTGCTCCCCGGTCCGCTCAGCGGCGCACTGATCGGGATGGCTGCGAGTGGGTTTGCCCTGCTGGCGGCACTTCCCAGTGTTGCCGATCCGCTTCCGCTGGTAGTGGCGGCAGCGGTGGAGATACCACCGACGGTTGACGACAGCGCGACTGACCGACTCGAGCAGCGGGCGAGCCGGGCCCAGGTGCTCCCCCCCGGGCCCGTCGTCGCTGCCGTCGCTGCCGTCCCCAGCCCGGTGCCGGCCTCCGAGCCACCGTCGTTGCCGTTGCCCGGCTGCCCGGCGCGGTCGAGCACCTCGGGACTGTCAAACGGGCGGCTGCCCGCCTCGGTCCTGTGTGTCCTGCGCGACGGTTCGAGCGAGCGCCTACGTGCCGATGCGGCGCAGGAGTTCACCCGGATGTCGGCCAGTTACGAGCAGGCCTTCGGCCGGCCGATCTGCGTCACGGACGGCTACCGCACCTTCCCCGAGCAGCAGGTGTTGAAGCGACTCAAGCCCGGGCTCGCGGCCACCCCAGGCAACAGCGAGCACGGCTGGGGTCTCGCCCTCGACCTCGGCTGTGGGGTCCAGTCGTTCGGGAGCGCACAACACCGGTGGATGAGGGACAACGCGGGGCGCTTCAACTGGTTCCATCCGACGTGGGCGCGGCGCGGCGGTGGCCAGCCCGAGCCGTGGCACTGGGAGTTCCGCGGCAAGAGCTGACCTCGCACTTCGGGACACAGCAGGGCCTGGTGTGCCGAGGGGGCGATGGCCGCCACTTCAGCCCCGGCCCGGCAGCGCCTCCATCGACGGCAGCTCGGGCGCACAGCCGCAGCCGTCCTCTTCCGGTCCTCCCTGCTCCAGTAGGTCCTCGATCCGTGCGTGCACAACCTCGAGCTGCTGCAAGAAGTTGGCGCAGTCCTGGAGCTGCTGGCGGACCGACTCGATCTTGGTCGCCACCAGGCCGTGGAGCTGCCGTCGGGTGACGCCGCACTCACCGCCGGCCCACACGTCCACCAGCGAGTGGATGTCCTCGAGGCTCAGGCCCATCCGCTTCGCGCGACCGATGAACTGCGCGCGGTCGACGTCACGCTGGCTGTAGAGCCGGTACCCGCCGGCGGACCGCTCCGGGGGCTCGAGCAGGCCGAGCTCCTCGTAGTAGCGCAGCGCGGCCGTACTGAATCCGGTCCGAGCGGCGAGCTCGGCGATGCGGAACTTGTCGACGACCACTGTGTCCACGGCATCAACGGTAACCCCGGGCACCACCATCCCGCGAGCGCCACCATCCCGCGAGGCGCGGGACGGTGGTGCGGCGGGCTGCTCGAGGCTCAGCTGCAGCCACAGGCGCAGGCCGCGTCGCTGCGGTCGCAGTTGC
>JAHWJP010000018.1:0-4221 GCA_019348355.1 Actinomycetota bacterium | reverse complement strand
CTCGAGGCTCAGCTGCAGCCACAGGCGCAGGCCGCGTCGCTGCGGTCGCAGTTGCACCCGCTCTCGCTCTTGGGCTCGCTGCCGCAGCCACACCCGCAGCTGCCGTCGCCCCTGCTTCCCGAAGTCGTGACGGGCTGGTTCTTCTCCCCGCAGCAACCGCAACCACAGTCCTGCTTCACCTGCGTCTCGTCAGACACCGTCATGTCACTGCCTCCTTGTCGGCGGGGCCGTTGCCCTCGCCCCTCCACCGTCAACATTCAAGCTGGCGGAAGGTTAAGCTGGTCGCACCTGTGCCGGCCGCACCTGTGATCGCGGCCACACGGGTGCCGACTTGCCAGAAACGGCCGCAGCACCCCGGCATGACGCAGGCACTCAACGCAGGCCTATCGTATCCGTATATGCGGATGCTCCTGTCCGTGCTCTCCGACGAGAAGAGGCCCAGATGAGCGCGTACGACCTGGTCGTGATCGGCACCGGCGGTGCGGCGATGGCTGCCGGCATAGAAGCCCGCGCGCGAGGCAAGAGCGTGCTGCTGCTCGAGCGCCACGTCCTCGGCGGGACATGCCTGAACATCGGCTGCGTCCCGAGCAAGAACCTGCTCGCGGCAGCGGGACAGCGGCACCGCGCGCTCGACAACCCCTTTCCAATGGTGCCGACCAGCGCCGACGGTGTCGACCTGCCCGCGCTGATCGCGCAGAAGCAGGACCTCATCGACCGGCTACGACAGGCCAAGTATGCCGATGTGGCCGACGCCCACGGCTTCCCGATCCGCTACGGGCGCGCGCGGTTCGTCGACGAGCAGACGCTCGAGGTCGACGGGGAGCGCATCACCGCGCCGGCCTACGTCGTCGCGACCGGCGTGACACCGCACATCCCGGACCTGCCGGGCATGGGCACCGTCGGGCACCTGACCTCCACGACGGCGATGGAGATGACCGAGTTTCCAGCCTCGATAATCGTCATGGGGGGCGGGTACGTCGGGCTCGAGCAGGCCCAGATGTGGGCACACCTGGGCGTGCGGGTCACCGTGGTCGGCCGGTTCGCGCCGCACGCCGAGCCGGAGATCGCGCAGGTGCTTCGAGGCGTGTTCGCCGATGACGGCATCTCGGTGGTCGAGGAACGCGCCAGCGAGGTGGCACCGACGGCAGACGGTGTGCTGGTGCGTACGGCGAACGGCCTGGAGGTGACCGCCGAGCAGCTGCTGGTGGCAGCCGGCCGGTACGCCGACACCGGCGAGCTCGGCCTGGAGGCCGCCGGAGTGAAGACCGACGCGCGCGGCTTCATCGTGGTCGACGACCATCAGCGCACGACCAACCCGCGGGTCTACGCGGCCGGCGACGTCTCCGGCGCGCCGCAGTACGTCTATGTCGCAGCGCAGACCGGCCGCGTCGCCGCAGCCGGCGCGCTCGGCGAGCCGGCGACCGTCGACTATCGCGGCCTGCCGGGCGTCACCTTCACGACCCCGCAGATCGCCTCGGCGGGGCTGACCGAGGAGCAGGCGCTGCAGCGCGGCCATGCGTGCGACTGCCGGGTCCTGGGCGCACAGGACATCCCGCGCGCGCTGGCGAACCGCGACACCCGCGGCGCCCTGAAGCTCGTCATCGACGCCGAGTCCGGGAAGGTCCTCGGTGTCCACGCCGCGCTCGACGGCGCCGGTGACGTCATGCTCGCCGCCACGTACGCGATCAAGTTCGGGCTGACCGTCGACGACCTCGCCGACACCTGGGCGCCGTACCTGACGATGAGCGAGGCGCTGCGCATCTGCGCCGGCCTGTTCCGCTCGGACAAGCCGACCAGCTGCTGCGCATGACCGCCGAGGACAGCGCAGCCCAGTGGGTGAGGTTGTCTGGACTCCTGGCCGGGGCTTCTGGTCCTGGAGGTCGACCCGGACGCCGCGACCGCGGTGGTCCTCGTTCCGCCCGACAGCGACAACCTGCCCGGGCCCTCGAAGCGCTGGCCGAGTGCGGCCTGCCCGCCACCGTCATTTCGGCCGAGGGCGGGCGGCTCGGGGACGCGGCGACACCCTGACGCGACTGCCCGACAGGCACCGCCGGCAACGCCACCGGCGACAGGCCCAGCGCGAGCAGCGCGAGCGCCGGAGCCAGCGGACTGCCCGCGCTGTCCGTTCCAACAAATCGGCGATCACGAGGCGGCCGTGCCCGCGTCGCGCTCCGCGTTACGACCGGTCAGCCGTTGTCCGCGGGACATCAGCGGGCTCGGGCGTACAGCGCGGTCCTGACGACCCGCGGGTACGTCGGACCGCCAGCCCGACCACGACCGCGAGCAGCAGCGCCCCGGCGGCGACGAGCAGCGGCTGGCCCAGCAGCCCACCGGCTGCGGCGAGCGCACCGGCGCCACCGAGCAGCAGGGCGCCGCAGCACAGAACGTGGAGCACGACGAACCCGACGAGGAGCTTCCCCCCGCTGCCCTGTCGCATCAGGACTCCTACCTGTCGATGCGCATGCAGTCGCTCAGCGCCGCGGCGTTGTCCGCCGACAGCGACCTGGCCAGCAGCACCAGCTCGGCCACGCGCGGGTCCACGACGCGGTAGTGGGTGTAGCGGCCCTCCCGGCGGACCTGGACGAAACCGCAGCCAGCCAGGCAGCCCAGGTGCGATGACACCCGGTCCTGCGCCAACCCGACGTGCTCCACACACTGGGTGACGGTCTTCTCCTCGTGCAGCACGAACTCCAGCAGGCGAAGGCGGGTGGGGTCGCCCAGCGCGCGGAAGAACTTCGCGATGACGGCCCGTCCCGTGGGGTCGGTCGGCAGCAGCGTCGCGGTGCGACGCAGGTCGGTCATGGCACCTCTTCGGTCGTGGGAACTCCAAGGTAGCATCCGGCTATCCGGATTGATGAGCGCTGAGGCGTGAGGGGCAGCACTGCAGGCAGGAGCCCGACACATCTTGCTGAGGAGAGCCATGAACCACGACGTGCTGATCGACCTCGCCCTCGCCCCGATCGCCGGGTAGGCCGGGACCAAGCTGATGGAGCCGGTGAGCTCGAAGCTGTACGAACTCGAGAGCCAGGCCGACCGCGAACGGGAGGACGCCGTGCGGCCCGGCGCGCCCTACGCCATCGCCGCCCACAAGACCGCCGAGCTGCTCGAGCTGACCCTGTCGGACAAGAACAAGCAGCGGCTGGCGCTGCTGTTCCACCACGGCCTGGCCATCCAATGGACACCGGTCTACGCGGTGCTGCGACGGCGGACCTCGCTCGCCCCCGCGTCGGCGGGGAGCTCGGCTGGAAGCTGCGGTGAGCGGGTCCGGTCCTGCTGTCGGGCAGAGCGTCGCCCTCGCTCTGCACCCCCTGGGCGCGACCATGACGACGTAGCCCTTGTCCTACGTCGGCGACGAGGTTCCGGCGACCGAGCTCGCGGCGGCGCACCTGCGGACCCGGGAATTCGGACGAGCCGTCCTGCAGGCCGCCCCGACCGGCTACGCCGCGATCGTCCTGCCCGACGGGCAGGCCCGCGCGCGCAGCCAACTGGGCGCACCGGCGTTGCTGCGTGAGCGCGTCCCCTTGCGGACCGGGCTGGCGCCGTTCGCACGGTTCGGGGACGCACCGCGCTTGCGCTCGCCGCAGCGCTCATCCTCCTACCGAAGTGGCCACGCCGGTTCACCAGAATGCGCCGGCCACTGTGTCGGCTGCCGCCGGGAACCCCCGACAGCCGTTGTAGACCGACGCGTCGGCCAGCGTGCTGCTGACCCGGTCGGCAGGCCCGTGCCCGGGTCCCGGCCGACAGGCGTGGCCTCAGCCTGGGTACTTCAGCGGACCCGACGCTCCGCCCGCCTCGTTGCACCTCCCGACGACCGCGGTTGCCGTGCCGGGTCGTGAGCCTCATCAACGACGGGTGCGGGACCTTGTCATCGCCGCGCCCCTGATGCCCGTGTGCGGGACGTCTGGGCGTCGCCCACGCTGGCTTTGCATGGCAGGGCATCCCAGCCACGGGTTGCTGGCAGCGTCAGCCCCGGGACGGCAGCGCCTCCACCGACGGCAGCTCGGGCGCACAACCGCACCCGTCCTCGTCCGGCACGCCGTGCTCCAGCAGACTCTCGATCCGTGCATGCACGACCTCGAGCTGCTGCAGGAAGCTCTCGCTGTCCTGGAGCTGCTGACGGACCGACTCGATCTTGGCCTCCACGAGGCCGCGCAACTGCAGCCGGGTGACGCCGCACTCGCCGCCCGCCCACACGTCCACCAGCGCATGGATGTCCTCGAG
>JAHWJP010000221.1 GCA_019348355.1 Actinomycetota bacterium | reverse complement strand
CTGCGCCGGCGCGCCCCAACCGGACACCCAACGCGTCCGCAACGCCGCGGTCGAAGAAGGTGACAGGAGCACCCGTGTCGACTAACGCGCGGAGCGTCCAATCACCCGTGTCCCCGTGCTCTAGCTGAACGTCGAGGGTGGGGCGCAGGATCGGCGGGTTGCCCTCCTCGCGATAGGGGAACCGCCTGATCAACCGCCCGGAGATCTCAGCCCACGCCGATCACTATGTCGTCGCTGGGCATTGGGACGAACTGGGCCACAGCGCCGCGCGCGCGTTCTCCCAGTTCCTTCACATGGCGAACGAGTTCGCGTGAAGTACTGGCAGCCGCAACTACCTGGCCGTCCTTGACAGCGACCCAGCAGCCCACCCACTTGTCCAGTTCGGGCAGGCGCCGCTCCGGTTCAACTCGCGAACCTGCTCCGAGCCCCATAGCCGACAGGTTCGCACGTGCCCGCTTGCCACGCCAGGTCCGAATGGAGCCCACGACTGGCCTCCCTCTTGACGGTCGACTGTAAAGCGATACGCTTCACGCTGCACACACTACAGTGCTGGGGTGTGACCGACCTGACGACGCGCGCACGCTCGGCGGCCCTCTTCGGCAATGAGAAGGTTGTTGAAGTCGTTGTCGCGCTCGCGGCACAAGATGGCGCTGCGACCGCACAGCAGCTGGCACGTGCCACAGGCATCGACCACAGCATGGTGCGCAGCGTCCTGTTGCGTGCCGTCGCGGCCGAAGTTGTGGAAACACTTCCCCGCACTGGTGGTCGTCGAAGCCCGCAGTACTACCAGCCAGCCGACCTACAGGTCTGGCGCGCGACACTGGCCCTGGCTCGTGCCGTCGTCGCGAGCACGTCCTCCGCTGCCAACCACGCATGAGCCCGATCGACGCAGCGAGGGCTGCGGCGCCCGACTCGTACCGGCTCAGGGCCGACGCCGGAAGCCCCAGCTGCGTAGCCAGGGCCCGCTGGCTGAGCATCGTCTCCTCCCGTGCCTGGCAAAGCAGCGCACGTACGTCCACCACCTCACAGTGACCCGGCGATCCCCGCGTGGCCACCCGGGCTGCCGAGACTGTGGACAACTCGCGGGGGTGGGCACATCCGATCCGGGGGTGCTGTAGGAGGGCCCGCCCGTTCTGAGCAAAGTTGCGCTGTTGTGCAACACCCGCCGCGGAGACGTGCCCGGCCCGGGGCGACACGCCCGGGAGGGGCGGGCCCGCTCGAGCGGCGGGGCCGCTCGGGGGCGGGGCCGCTTCCACCGCAAGGTGACCGGCACCCCCGACTTCCTCGTCCCGGTCGGGCGGCCGGCGCCGGTGGGTCCCGAGGGTGGGCGGCCGGCTGCGCTGTTCCGGCGCGGGCCGGCCACCTCACGGCGACCAGCGATGCTGCGCCCCGGCCGAGCCTGACATCACAGGTCGGCCGGCGGCTCGTCCTTGCGCTCGCGGGCCCGGGCTCGTCGTTCGAGGACCACGAAGACCCCCACCACCAGAAGAGCGATGACCACCATGATCGCCTCTGGTGCACCGCCGCCGTGAGCCAGCGGTGTCATGTGGAGAGCAGCAGGCCGAGCCCGCCGACCGTGAAGGCGACCATGACCGTGACCAGCGGCAGCTGCCCGGCGGTAGCCCGCTGCGGCGACGTCCGCACTGCACGGTCGTGGGCGAGCACGACGCCGACGACGGGACCGACGACGATCGCCGCCACCTGCACGTTGGCGATCGCGCGGGGACTGACGGCGGTGTAGTCGATCGGCCGACCGTACGTCCCGAACAGGTCGACCCCGTCCTGCGCGAACGGGTTGCTCGCGAGGATCCAGGTGGCCTGGCCGTCCAGCAGCAGCAGGGAGAAATAGTGCGCGATGGCGTAGCCGGCGGCGATCGGGATCAGCGAGTGGGCGAACAGCCCTGGCTGCAGCCAGGACTCCTGCCGGGTGATGACCCCGGCAAGGAAGGTGGCGCCCAGGTAGAGCACCGCCGCGAGGGCGATCATCATGACCAGCCCGAAGGTGCCGGGCACGGCCGACTGGAAGGCCTCCCGACCGGCACCTTCCTGCCAGAACTGGGTGCGGGACAGCCGCTCGGCGCACGTCGTAGCCGTGGATGTGGACCTCGTCGGCGATGTCGCTGGTGACGCGGACGACGATCGACTCGCCGAGGGAAACGCTGACCCGCGGCTCGACCCCCGACACCTCACCGCCGGCGATGCGTACGTCGAGGATCCGCGCGGCGGCCGCGGTCGGGCTGGGTGAAGCGGTCGGGCTGGCGCTGGCGCCGGGTGGGGGTGGGGGTGGGGTCACGGTTTGATCATCCGCGGCGCAACCGGCGAGCAGGAGGGAGCAGACAGCGGTGATCGGCACAGCGAAACGGCGGAACATGAAGGACTCCTGATTCGGCAGACGGGGAGCCCGCCGACCGCATCGACCGGAGGAGATCGCGCAGGTGTCAGGCGGGCAGGGCCAGGGACGACGCAGCCGGAGGGCCGCGCCGAGGGGCGAGGCAGAGCAGCGGTCGGCGTGGTCGCCGGGCCGTCCGCCGGCGGCTGCGGGGCAGGCGCAGGCAGCGACAGCCGGGGCGGGGCGATCGGGCGGGTGAGCCGGCGCAGCTGCAGGCGTGCGCTGTCGGCGGCCCGTTCGACCGTGTGGACCACCCGGTCCAGCACCGCTCGGCAGGCAACGAGGGCCGCCACATGCCCGGCGGTCATGGCCACGTGCGGCTCCGCGTGAGCGGCCACGTGACCGGTGCAGGCCGCCGCAAGCGCGAGGGCGGCATGCACGACGAGCTGGCCACCGGCCAGCCGGACCAGGGCGCGGCCCCGCAGCAGGTGGGTGAACAGCAGGACGCCACCGAGGCTGAGTGGCACGGCCAGGGCGAGACCGCGCAGGCTCGGCAGGCACCCCGCGGCGGCGACGTGCGCGGCGAGCCCGGCCGCGACCTGCGCGACGGAGGCGGCGGCGGCGCCCGTACGACTCAGCCTAGACATCGGGACTGACGTTAGCCCGGCGCGGCCCGCAGGGCAGACTGTCCGCGTGGACGAGGTGGACGTGCGCGAGGCGCACCGGGCGGCGCAGGCCGGCGAGGCGCT
>JAHWJP010000091.1 GCA_019348355.1 Actinomycetota bacterium | reverse complement strand
CGGTAGAGCTCGGCCAGCACCGCCTGGCCGGAGAAGCCGGACTTCACCTCGAACACCAGGTGCGTGCCGAGCTGGCGGTCGGTGAGGTCCTTGACGTCGGCGATGCCCTGCAGCCGCCGACCGGTGACCAGCTCCTTCACCTTGGCGATGACCCGCTCGGCGCCGACGCCGTACGGCAACTCGGTCACGGTGATCGAGCTCTTGCCGCGGGGGAGCGGTCCGACCTCGGCGGTGGCGCGCATGCGCACGATGCCGCGCCCCGTCTCGTACGCCGCACGCACCTCGGTCATGCCCAGCAGCTGGCCGCCGGTCGGCAGGTCAGGTCCGGGGACGAAGCGCATCAGGTCGTCGAGGTCGGCACCCGGATTCGCGAGCAGGTGCCGCGCCGCGTCGACGACCTCGACCAGGTTGTGCGGGATCATGTTGGTCGCCATGCCGACGGCGATGCCGGACGTGCCGTTGACGAGCAGGTTGGGCATCGCGGCCGGCAGCACCGACGGCTGGGTCAGCGAGCCGTCGTAGTTGTCCTCGAGGTCGACCGTCTCCTCGTCCAAGCCGTCGGTGAGCAGCATCGCCGGTGAGGTCAAGCGACACTCGGTATAGCGCGAGGCAGCTGCCGAATCGTCTGGAGATCCCCAGTTTCCGTGCCCGTCGATGAGTGGGACCCGCATCGCGAACGGCTGCGCCAGGCGCACCATCGCGTCGTAGATCGCCCCGTCACCGTGCGGGTGATATTTGCCCATCACATCGCCGACCACGCGGGCGCTCTTGACGTACGGCCGGTCGGGGCGCAGACCGGAGTCGGCCATCGAGTAGAGGATCCGGCGGTGCACCGGTTTGAGCCCGTCGCGGGCGTCGGGCAGCGCGCGCGAGTAGATGACGGAGTAGGAGTAGTCGAGATAGGAGGACTCGATCTCCGCGACGACGTCGGTGTCGACGATCGTGCCCTCCCCCTCGAAGGGCGGAATGTTGCTGCTGGCGCTGCGCTTACGAGCCATCAGCGGCCGCCCCTGCCGAGCGTCGACTCGGCACCGAGAACGAGAAAGGGGGCATCAGGTGTCCAGCAGCTCGCGGTTCACCCGCGAAGCGTTGCGCACGATGAAGTCGCGGCGCGGGGCGACGTCATTGCCCATGAGCAGTTCCAGCACCCGCTCGGCGGCGTCGAGGTCACCCTCGTTGATCCGGCGCAGCGAGCGGGTCGCCGGGTGCATCGTCGTCTCGGCCAGCTGGTCGGGGTCCATCTCGCCGAGGCCCTTGTAGCGTTGGATCTGCCCCTTCACCTTCGCCCCGCGCGCGGCGATCTTCTTCAGCTCGGCCTGCATCTGCTTCTCCGAGTAGGTGTAGATCGGCTGCTTCGCACCGGCGACCTCGATGCGGTGCAAGGGGGGTACGGCGGTAAAGAGCCGTCCCGCCTCGATGACCGGCCGCATGTACCGCGCGAACAAGGTGATCAGCAGGCAGCGGATGTGCGCCCCGTCGACGTCGGCGTCCGTCGTAAGAATGATCTTGTTGTAGCGCATCTGCTCGAGGTCGAACGTTCGCCCGGTGCCCGCGCCGACCACCTGGATGATCGCCGCGCACTCGGCGTTGGACAGCATCTCCGACACGCCGGCCTTCTGGACGTTGAGGATCTTCCCGCGAAGCGGCAGCAGCGCCTGGAACTCCGAGTTGCGCGCCAGCTTGCCGGTGCCGAGCGCGCTGTCACCCTCGACCAGCCACAGCTCGGTGCGCGAGACGTCCGGTGAACGGCAGTCGGCCAGTTTGGCCGGCAGCGTGGACGATTCGAGTGCGGTCTTGCGCCGGGCGGCGTCCTTCGAGGCCTTTGCGGCCTGCCGGGTCCGGGCGGCCGCGGCGACCTTCTCGAGCACCACTCGCGCCTGCGCCTTGCGCTTCTTGCTGTCCAGGAACTCGGCGCGCAGGCCACGCGCCACGACCTCGGCGACCACCTTGGTCACCCCCGGTGTCCCGAGCTCGTCCTTGGTCTGACCGAGGTACTGCGGCTCCGGGACCTTCACGGTCACCACGGCGGTCAGGCCCTCGAGGACATCGTCCTTCACGACCGGGTCGTCATTCGCGCGCAGCACCCGCGTCGCCTTGAGGACGTCGTTGAACGTACGCAGCAACGCCCGCTCGAAACCGTTCTGGTGGGTGCCGCCGTGCGGGGTCGCCACCACGTTGCAGAACGCCTGGACGTTCGTGTCGTAGCCGACGCCCCAGCGCAGCGCGATGTCGACCGCGCAGTGCCGCTCGACGGTCTGGGTGGTCATGTGCCCGGCCTCGTCCAGCACCGGCACCGTCTCGTTGTAGCTGCCCTGCCCGAGCAGGTGCACCGGGTCGCAGACGGCGCCGTCGGCGGCCAGGTGCTCCACGAAGTCGACGGTCCCGCCGTCGAACCGGAAGCTCTCCTCGACCGGCTCGCCGGAGCGCCGGTCCACCAGCGCGAGGGTGAGCCCGGGTACGAGGAAGGCGGTCTGGCGCAGCCGGTCGTGCAGCTGCGGCACGTCGACCGCCGAGCCCGCGACGAACAGCGGCAGGTCCGGCCACCACCGCACCGACGTGCCGGTCGTCATGCGGGGCGCCTTCCCCGCAACTGACAGCCCGTCCCGGGGTGTGAACGCCGCTGCCGGCCCGTCACCCCCGAAGGTGCCGGGCACCCCGCGGCAGAAGGACATCGTGTGGACGCGGCCACTGCGGCGTACGACCACGTCCAGGCGCTGGGACAGCGCATTGACGACCGACGCACCCACGCCGTGCAGGCCGCCGGAGGTCTTGTAGCCGCCGCCACCGAACTTGCCCCCGGCGTGCAGCTTGGTGAGCACCAGCTCGACGCCGGTCAGCCCGCTCTTGGGCTCCACGTCGACGGGGATGCCGCGGCCGTCGTCCTCGACCTCGACCGAGCCGTCGGGGTGCAGTGTCAGGACGATGCGGTGGCAGTGACCGGCCAGGGCCTCGTCAACGGCGTTGTCGACGATCTCGTAGGCCAGATGGGTCAGGCCTTTGGAGTCGGTCGACCCGATGTACATCCCGGGGCGCTTGCGGACCGCCTCGAGCCCCTCGAGGACCGACAGGTGCCGGGCGGTGTAGCCGCTGCCGTCCTGCGGCGCGGGCGGGCGGGCAGCCGGGCGGGTCACGTGTCCTCCTTGTGGCCTTCCAGTGTCGCCGATCGGCCGGCCCGAGGCGGGCTGCGACACGATGCGCCTGTGGACAGTGCGCGGCGGGACCTGACCACCCTGCCCAAGGCGCACCTGCACCTGCACCTCGCCGGGGCCATGCGCCCGGCCACGCTGATGGAGCTGGCGGCGACGCAGGGGCGCCGGCTGCCGCCGGAGCTGCTCGACCCGGCCGGCGCCCGACTGGACGTCACCGCGCGCCGCGGCTGGTCGCGCTTCCAGCGGTTGTACGACGCGGCGCGCGAGGTGCTGGTCGGACCGCAGGAGGTACGCCGGCTGGTCTCTGAGATCGCCCAGGACGAGCGGGCGGCGGGCTCCGGCTGGGTCGAGGTGCAGGTCGACCCGTCGTCCTACGCCGCCCGGCTGGGTGGCCTTGCGGCCGGCGTCGAGGTGGTGCTCGACGCGATGGCCGCCGCCAGCGCGGACACCGGTGTCGGCATGGCGCTGATCGTGGCGGCCAACCGCACCCGGCATCCCGGCGAGGCCGAGACCCTGGCCCGGGTCGCCCGGCGCTTCGCGGGCGTGGGCGTGGTCGGGTTCGGCCTCTCCAACGACGAGACCCGCGGCCGGCCGGAGGAGTTCGCCAAGGCGTTCCGGATCGCGCGGGAGGCCGGTCTGCTGTCGGTGCCGCACGCCGGTGAGCTGCGCGGCACCCGCAGCGTGGTGGGCGCCGTCGAGGCGCTGCACGCCGACCGGCTCGGCCACGGCGTACGCGCCGTCGAGGACCCGGCCACCATGGCGCTGCTGGCCGCCCGCGGGGTCGTGCTGGAGGTGTGCCCGGCCTCCAACGTCGCCCTCGGGGTGGCCGGCGCGGTGGAGCTGGTGCCGGTGCGGCAGCTGCGGGCGGCCGGTGTGCCGGTCGCGCTCGGCGCCGACGACCCGCTGCTGTTCCGCTCCGGTCTGCTCGAGCAGTACGCCGCGGTACGCGACCAGCAAGGGCTGGCCGACGAGGCGCTGGCCGGGCTCGCGGCCGACGCCGTACGCGGCAGCGCTGCCCCCACGCCGCGCCGGGCCGCCCTGCTGGCCGGCATCGACGCCTGGCTCGCCGCGCCGCCCGCCCCCCGGACCGCGACTTCCCCTGCGTGACAACACGCTGGCGCGCCCTAGACGTGACGTCTCGCAGGGGAAGTCGAGGTATTGGTTGCGGCGGACAGGGGGGTCGCAATCGACCCGGGCTGGCCAGCGATCGGCTTCAGTGGCACCATGGGTCACAGCAGTCACAGCACGTTGCTCCCACACATCGAGGCCGTCGGGGAAGGCGCACCTCGTCCACCAGGGAGGCACCGTGTCCGCCGGCGTGCTGTACATCCACTCATGCCCACCTGCGCTGTGCCCCCATGTCGAGTGGGCGGTCGCGGCCGAGCTCGGCGCGCGCGCCCGCATGTCCTGGTCTGACCAGGGCTGCGTGCCCGGCCAGCTGCGCGCCGAGATCAGCTGGCGCGGTAGGTCCGGGACCGCCGGCCGGCTCGCCGGCGCGCTGCGCGGCTGGAGCGTCCTGCGCTTCGAGGTCACCGAGGAGCCGAGCCCGGGGCTGGACGGCGAGCGCTACGCCGTCACGCCGGCGCTCGGGGTCTTCCGCGCCACCATGAGCGCCAACGGCGACGTCCTCGTGGGCGAGGACCGGCTGCGCACCCTGCTCGCCACAGCGGTGGGTCCGCAGCTGGCGCAGGGGCTGGACGCGCTGCTCGGCGGGCCCTGGGACGCCGAGCTGGAGCCCTATCGCGAGGCCGGCGACGGCGCGCCGGTCACCTGGCTGCACCAGGTCGTCTGAGCGACATCTCACCCCGGCCCTCGGGGTTGGGTCGCTGTGGCACGGGGACCACGTCGCAGACCTGCACGCCCTGACCCTGCGCTTTGGAGACTGTCATGCCCGCCCTAGCCATCGACGTCGAGAGCGGCGTCAACGACGCCTTCTCCGACGTGATCACCCTGCTACCGAAGATCGGCGCCTTCCTGCTGATCCTGATCGTCGGCATCTTTGTCGCAAAGGCCGTCCAGAAGATCCTCACCAAGGTGCTGCAGAAAGTCGGCTTCGACAACCTCGTCGAGCGCGGTGGCGTCAAGAAGGCGCTGTCCAAGAGCTCGTACGACGCGGCCCAGATCCTGGCGCGCATCGTCTACTACTTCATCTTCCTGCTCGTGCTGTCCGCGGCGTTCGGGGTGTTCGGCAGCGACAACCCGGTGAGCCGCTTCCTGGCCGAGATCATCGCGTTCCTGCCGAACGTGTTCGTCGCTGTGCTCGTGCTCGTGATCGCCGCTGCCGTCGCCGCGGCCGTGAAGGAGTTGGTGTCCAACACCTTGGGCGGCTTGAGCTATGGCAACTCGCTGGCCACCGCGGCCTCGGTGCTGATCCTCGGGTTCGGGGTCTTCGCGGCGCTGAACCAGCTGCAGATCGCGCCGCTGATCGTGACCGGCATCTTCTACGCCATCCTCGCGCTGGTGATCGTTCCGCTGATCATCGCGTTCGGCGTCGGCGGCATCGAGCCGGCCCGCGAGGCGATCAAGAACGCGCAGAGCAAGGGTCAGCAGAAGGCTCAGGAGGTGCGCAACGAGGCCTCCTCGAGCGAGCAGGACGAGGGTTCGGGCGAGCCGGACTACGAGCCGGACTACGAGCCGGAGTACGAGCCGGCTCCCGCCCCGATCACGCGTCCGCGCGCGCGCACGACGGCAGCGACCACCACCACTCGGCGTCGCCGGGCCGGCTGACCGCACCACCGAAGCAGTACGACCACGGGCGCCCGGCTGCAGCAGGCCGGGCGCCCGTCGGCCTGAGCCGGCCCCGCGCGGCACCACCACGCGGCAGGATGGGCCCATGACCGCCCGGGACCCGGCCGAGGACCTGCGGTCGATCGCTTTCTGCCTGGAGCGGGCGCTCGAGCCTTCCTATCGGGTGAAGGCCTTTCGCACCGCCGCTGACACTGTGCACCGGACCCCGGCGGCCGAGCTGGCCGAACGCGCCGCGAACGGCACCCTGAGCGAGCTGTCCGGCATCGGCAAGGTGACCGCAGTCGTCGTCACCGAGGCGCTGACCGGCCAGGAGCCGGTCTACCTGCGCCGCGTCCAGACGCTCGGCGAGACACCGGTCTCGGTCGGCGCGGCAGCTCTGCGGGCGGCGCTGCGTGGCGACTGTCACACGCACAGCGACTGGTCCGACGGCGGCTCGTCCATCGAGGACATGGCGCGAGCCGCCCGAGCCCTCGGCCACGACTACCTCGTCCTGACCGACCACTCGCCGCGCCTGACGGTGGCGCGCGGGCTGAGCCCGGAGCGGCTACGCGAGCAGCTCGAAGTCGTCGCCGAGCTCAACGACCGGTTGGCACCGTTCCGGGTGCTCACCGGGATCGAGTGCGACATCAACCTCGACGGCACCCTGGACCAGGAGCCCGGGCTGCTGGCCGAGCTGGACCTGGTCGTCGCCAGCGTGCACAGCAAGCTGCGGATGCCGGCCGAGCAGATGACCGCCCGCATGGTGGCGGCGATCAGCAACCCGCACACCGATGTGCTCGGGCACTGCACCGGCCGTCAGGTGCTCGGGCACGGCCGGGGCGGCAAGGGCCGTCCGGAGTCCGAGTTCGACGCCGAGGTCGTCTTTGCGGCCTGTGCGCACTTCGACGTGGCGGTCGAGGTCAACAGCCGGCCGGAACGGCTGGACCCGCCGAAGCGGCTGCTGCGGCTGGCTGTCGAGGCCGGCTGCCGGATCGCCATCGACACCGACGCCCATGCGCCCGGTCAGCTGTCTTGGCAGTCGATCGGCTGCGAGCGCGCCTACCTGTGTGGCGTCACGCCGGACCGGGTCGTCAACGCCTGGGGCGCCGACGAGCTGCTCAGGTGGACGGGCCGCCCTCGCGCTGCAGCGGGATGAGGGAGGTCACCGGCTCGGTGAGCAGGTCGGTCCAGCTGTCCGGCAGGGCGTCGGCGACGAGCAGGGCGCAGGCCGCGTCGAGGCACAACTCCAGCACCCGTTGAGACTCCCGGTCATCGGAGCCGGGGGCCGGACGGCAGGCATGGCAAGGCCTTGCCAGATGCTCGGCGCCGGTCCGGCGCACGAGGGCCCAGATCCGGCGCCGGCTGGTCAGCACGGCCGCCTGGAAGGCGGACGCGGCTGCCTCTGCACGCTCGGACTCGGCGACGAACGAGCGGTCGACGAGGGTGTCGAACAGGGCCTGGCCGGCCGCGTCGTGGCACCGGCCGGCCAGCAGCGGGAACACGCTGAGCACTGCCTTGACCTGCTCCGAGCGGGGACCGAGGTCCGGCTCCGCCACGGTCTGCTGCGGATAGATCAGCCGCCACGGGCGCATCAGCGCGGCGTGGTCCTGACGGCTCAGTGCGGGACGGGCGTACGCCGCGGCGATCGCGTCCCGTACGGCCTTGAGCGCCCGGATCGCCACGGCCGGCTCGACCGCGACGTAGGGGGCCTCGCCGACGACGTCGTCCGCGAACAGCGCGCCGAGAGCCTCGAAGGCGGCCAGCACCTCGACGATCAACGGGCTGTCCGGGCCGAGCGCCCGGTCGCGGGCGATCGCGAGCGAAGGGCTGTTGCACCAGGCTGCCGCGAGCTGCGGCAGATCCTCGTCGGTGATGTGGGGGAGCTGCGCCAGGATCCCGACGACCTCGCCCAGGTTGGGATGATCCTCCAGGCGCGCAACGGTCCGGCGGTGCCTGGTTCCGTGTCTGTCCACCGGCCGTCCCTCGTCCGTAATGCCCCCTGCAGTTTGCGGCACCGGTGCGGCGGAACTGAACAGATCGCGCGAAACGTCACGCAATCTCCAGACAACCCTCAGAAGCGGTGCGCCTCGATGTGGCCGCCCGACAGCTCGGCCCACACCTCCTGCAGGGTGGCGTAGGAGCGGCCGGGGTCGAGGCTGCGCAGCAGGTCGAGGACGCGTTCGGGTGCGGCGTTGCCGGTGGCCACCTCCAGCAGTTGCTCGGTGGTGGCGGGCCAGACGCGGCCGAGGAAGCTGGCGAGTTCGCTGCGCTGCTCGATGTCGCGCTCGGTCATCCCGTCGGGCACCCCGCCGACCAGGTTGCCGTGCGGCACCAGGTCGACATCCGGTTGGTCCTCACCGGAGGGTTCGGGGGAGTTCCACTCGGCCCGGTTGTCATGGCCTGAGCGCACGAGACCCTCCACCTCCCCGCGCATGGCTTCATCCATCCGGGCGCTGTGCTTGTCGCTGCCGCGTTCCATGACTGCGCCCTACCCGCCCTCGCCGCGAAAGGAAACGCTCCCTATTCGCCGACTGCCTCGGTGGTGTCCTTGTTCCCGGGCAGGTCCTCGGAGCCCAGCTGGTACTTCTCGATCGCCTGCCGCGGCGCGTCGCTGTCGACCTCGCCCCGCCGGGCCAGCTCGGTGAGCACGGCCACGGTGATCGACTCCGGGTCGATGCGGAAGTGCCGGCGCAGCGCGGCACGGGTGTCCGACCGCCCGAAGCCGTCGGTGCCGAGCGAGGTCCAGTCGCCCGGCACCCAGCGGCTGATGCCGTCGGGGACGGCGCGCATCCAGTCGCTGACGGCGATGACCGGTCCGGTCGCCGAGGAAAGGGCCGAACAGACGAATGGCGTACGCAGGTCCTGCCCGGGATGCATCAGGTTGTGCTCCTCGCAGGCGATGGCGTCCCGACGCAGCTCGTTCCAGCTCGTGACGCTCCAGATGTCGGCGGCGACGCCCCAGTGCTCGAGCAGCAGGTGCTGGGCGTCCATCGCGAGGCGCACCGCGATCCCGCTGGCGAGCACCTGCGCGCGCGGGCCGCTGTCGCCGTTGCCGTGCCCGGCCGAGTAGCGGTAGAGCCCGCGCAGCACCCCCTCACGCAGATCCGGCAGTTCCGGCATCGCCGGCTGGGGCGACGGCTCGTTGTAGACCGTCAGGTAGAAGAAGACGTCCTCCGGCGACTCGCCGTACATCCGCCGTAGACCGTCCTCCACGATGAAGGCGACCTCGTAGGAGAACGCCGGGTCGTAGGCCACGACGGCCGGGTTGGTGGACGCCAGCAGCAGCGAGTGGCCGTCCTGGTGCTGCAGCCCCTCGCCGTTCAGCGTGGTCCGGCCGGCCGTGGCTCCCAGCAGGAAGCCGCGACCGAGCTGGTCGGCCATCGCCCACATCTGGTCACCGGTGCGCTGGAAACCGAACATCGAGTAGAAGACGTAGACGGGGATCATCGGCTCGCCGTGCGTCGCGTAGGACGTGCCGGCGGCGATGGTCGAGGCCATCGAGCCGGCCTCGGTGATTCCCTCGTGCAGGATCTGGCCCTTCGTGGACTCCTTGTAGGACAGCAGGAGCTCGCGGTCCACGGCCTCGTAGGTCTGGCCGAACGGTGAGTAGATCTTCGCCGTCGGGAACATCGCGTCGATGCCGAAGGTGCGTGCCTCGTCGGGGATGACCGGCACGATGCGGTGCCCGAGCTCGGGATCCTTCATCAGGTCCTTGAGCAGTCGGACAAAGGCCATCGTCGTCGCGACCGCCTGCTTGCCGGAGCCGCGCTTGAGCTCGTCGTACATCTGCGGACCGGGCAGGGCGAGTGAGACCGCGTGCACGGACCGGCGCGGCAGTGAGCCGCCGAGCTGCGTGCGGCGCTCCCGCATGTACTCGATCTCGGCGCTGTACGGGCCGGGGGAGAAGTACGGCGGCAGGCCGCCGTCCAGGGCCTTGTCGCTGATGTCGATCTGCAGCCGGTCGCGCAGCTCCTTGAGGCCGGCACCGGTCAGCTTCTTCATCTGGTGGGTGGAGTTGCGTCCCTCGAAGTCCTTGCCGAGGGTCCAGCCCTTGATGGTGTGGGCGAGGATCACCGTCGGCTGGCCGGTGTGCTTGGTCGCGGAGTCGAACGCGGCGTAGACCTTGCGGTAGTCGTGTCCGCCGCGCGGCAGGGCGCGGATCTGGTCATCGGTCAGATGGTCGACCATCTTGCGCAGTCGGACGTCGGAGCCGAAGAAGTTCTCCCGGGTGTAGGCGCCGGACTCGACCGAGTAGGTCTGGAACTGCCCGTCCGGGGTGGTGTTCATGGCGTTGACGAGCACCCCGTCGACGTCGCGGGCGAGCAGGTCGTCCCACTGCCGGCCCCAGACGACCTTGATGACGTTCCACCCGGCGCCGCGGAAGGA
>JAHWJP010000017.1:21814-30849 GCA_019348355.1 Actinomycetota bacterium | reverse complement strand
TCGGCCAGCAACCGGTCCACCGCCAACCCCAGCAGGGCCGCGCCGGGAAGGCCGGCCGCGGCGTGATCGGCGACCGCCGTACGTCCATCGCTCATGTGTTCGATACTACCCGGACTGACAGCGCTGTCAAGCGAATGTTGCCTGTGGGTAGCAGGTTTCATGCTTCCACAGATGCCGAGATGCGCTTGACAGGGGCGTGTGCCGTACCCGCGTAGCTCGGTGCGCTACCGCCGGACTTGACCGGGCGCTGACCATGGCGCCGTGACGTGGTCACCTCCGGCAGGGCCATCTATCGCGGGGCGTACTCCGGTCGCTGCCACGGCCAGGAGGACGAGAGCCGATGCCGCATCGCGCCGGTGCTTCGCGGCACTGGAGGACCGCGAGTTGCGCGATGAGCCGGGCGTGAGTCCGCTCGAACATGTGCCGCGGTCGCGAACGGCCCGGCCGGCCAGGAGCCCGAGCCTACTAGCGCGGACGGCAGGTGTGTGTGGGGCCGACGAGATTCGAACTCGCACTGTCGCCGACCTAAGCGGCGCGCCTCCTGCCGTTGGGCTACGGCCCCTGCTGGATATTAGGGCTCTGCAGACTGGGTCAGCCTAGAGCGCTGCTCTGCCCGAGGTCGCGCCGCAGCTTGGCGACGTGGCCGGTGGCCTTGACGCCGTAGGAGGCCGTGGTGACCGTCCCCTGTTCGTCGAGAACGAACGTCGAGCGGATCACCCCGACGACGGTCTTGCCGTACAGATTCTTCTCGCCGTAGGCGCCGTAGGCCGTCAGCACCTGCTTCGACGGGTCCGAGAGCAGCGTAAGTCCAGGCTGTCGCGGAAGTCGCAGGCGTAGACGACGACCTTGCGGCCGCGCAGGTCGGCGAGCGAGACGAGTGTGCCGTCGGCGTTCGGGAGGCGAAAATCGGGCGCAGGTTCGCCGGGGGACAGACGGGGTGTCGCGGCCATTGCTGTCAGCGCCCGGCACCGACCAGGGCGGTCGGGGCCGGCAGGTCGGTGTGGTCGTGCAGCCCTGCCGCTCGCCGCAGCGACCGGCCACCGGTGACGGCGAGGGCGACCAGGAAGGCGACGGCGTTGACGAGCACGATCGTCGTACCGGACGGGATCTCGAGCTGGAACGACAGGTACATTCCGACCGCCCCTGCCACCGCGCCGAGGCCGGTCGAGATCCACAGCATGCGGCTGAAGGAGTCCGACAGCATGCGGGCCACGACGGCGGGGATGACCAGGGTGGCGGCGACCAGGGTCACTCCGATGATCTTCAGTGTCGCCAGCACGGACACCGACAGCACGAGCATGAGCAGCGCGTCCATGCGGCGGACGGGGACACCCGACACGTCGGCCACCTCCGGGTCGAACGTCGAGAACAGGAACGCCCGGTAGAGCACGGTGAAGACGGTGACGGCGAAGACGAGGGCCCCGCCGAGCAGCAGCAGGTCGCCGCCCGAGACGCCGTTGATGCTGCCGAACAGCAGCGCGTCGAAGGCCGGCCCCTTGGTCCCGAAGCGAGTCAGCAGCGCGACGCCGAGGGCGAAGGAGGCCGTCGTCACGACGCCGATCGCGGCGTCCGCACCGATCCGGCGGGCGCGCGTGATCGCGTTGATGGCGAGCGCCGAGGCCAACCCCCAGGCGCCGGCACCGAGGACGATCGGGATGCCCAGCAGCGGTGCCGCCGCATAACCGCCGAAGATGGCGTGCGAGAGCCCGTGCCCGATGTAGCTCATCCCGCGCAGGGTGATGTAGACGCCGATCAGCCCGCACAGGGCGCCAGCGAGCACCGCCGCAACCAGACCCTGAACGAAGAAGTCGTAGCCGAACGGGTCGAGCACGCTCTGCCAGAGCGTCATCCCGCCACCGGCCGAAGTTGCGCCGGTTCGCCGCTGTCGACGACGACGGGCATACCGAGGTGTTGCAGGACGTCCATCCGCGCGCCGAAGGTCTGCTCCAGCACCTCGGGCACGATGACCTCGCGCGGTGCGCCGGCTGCG
Source organism: Actinomycetota bacterium (assembly GCA_019348355.1). Classification (GTDB taxonomy): domain Bacteria; phylum Actinomycetota; class Actinomycetes; order Mycobacteriales; family SCTD01; genus SCTD01. Next base: position 28,859 of record JAHWJP010000017.1, on the reverse strand, counting down.
ATGATGCGCCGTTGCAGGGCGACCAGGTGGGGCAGATGAGCTGCCATTCCGTTGAGGTCGTGGGTGGTCAGGACGATCGCCAGCCCCTCCCGGTTGAGGTCGTCGAGCAGGTGCAGCACTTCGTGGCGGGTGCCGATGTCGACACCGGAGGTCGGCTCGTCCATGAGCAGCAGCCGTGGCCGCCGCAGCAGTGCCCGGGCGATGAACATGCGCTGCTGCTGGCCTCCGGACAGCTCGCGGATGTGCCGTCCCGCAAGCTCGGCGATGCCCAGCCGCTCCAGCACCGCTGTGACGTCGGCCTTCTCGGCTGCGGTTGCCCACGGAACCAACCGCCGGGTCGAGCGCGACATGAGCACACACTCGGCGACGGTGACCGGGAAGCTCCAGTTGACCGTCTCGAGCTGGGGGACGTACGACACCGCGAGGCCGGGCTGTCGCTGGATCTGGCCGCGCTGCGGGCGCACCGTCCCGAGCAGCAGCTTGAGCAGGGACGTCTTGCCGCTGCCGGAGGGACCGACGATGCCCGTGAACTCACCTGGTTCGACGGTGTAGTCGATGTCGAGCAGCACCGGAGTGCGGTCGTAGCCGAAGCTCACGCCGGTGACCGTCACCAACGGACCTGGCGGGGACACGAGCCGGTTCACTGGGGGTAGTCCGCACGGTCCGGCGCCACGTCGGTGACATCCAGAGCCTCGAGCGCGGTGGTCGTCCCGCCGAGTCCGCGGATCATCGTCACGTAGTCGTAGCGCATCAGCCCCAGCCAGGAATGCTCCTCGTCGCCGGGCTCGCCCGGCAGGTCGTCGTCACGCAAAGTGTCCTCGTAGCGGGCGCCCGTCTCGGCGGCGATCTGCTCCAGCACCTTCGACGGAAAGACCTCTGAGCCGAAGATGACCGGGAGCCTGCGCTCACGGACCTGGTCGATGATGCGGGCGATCTCCTTGGGTTGCGGGTCCTCGAAGTTGGCCGGCTGCACGGCGCCGACGACCTCCCAGCCGTACGTCCGGGCGAAGTAGGCGTAGGCGTCGTGGTAGGTGAGCAGCTGCTTCTGACCGGCCGGGATCGTCGCCTGGTCGCTCTGCAGCGCCTCCGCCAGCGCGGTGGCCTTGACCACGAACGCGTCGTGGTTGGCGCGGTAGTCGCCAGCGTTGGCGGGGTCGCGCTCGACGAGGGTGTCCCGGATCACGCCTGCGTAGCGGATCGCGTAGGTCGGGTCGGTCCACAGGTGGGGGTTGGGCTTGCCGTCCTGCTTCGGGAAGGAGAAGTCGTAGATGTACTCCGACGGTGGCAGCACCTCGTCACCCAGTTTGACGATCACCGCGGTGTCCGGGGCGTTCTGTTCGGCCAGCTCGAAGGTGGGCTCCTCCAGCTGCAGGCCGTTGACGAAGACGACATCGGCCGCCGACATCACCTTCGACACCTGGGGTGGGGGCTCGAAGGTGTGACTGTTGGTGCCCTCCGGGACGACACCGCTGATCCGGGCGTTCGCGCCGGCGATGTTCGCCACGATCGAGGTGATCGGAGCGACGGTCGACACGATCGTGAGGCCAGCCTCTGCCCCGGAGGGGGCAGCTGGCGACGTGCAGGCGGTCAGGGCGAGGGTGAGCATGGCAGCCAGCAGCGTGATTCGCGGCGAGGTCAGGTCCACGACCTGATTCTACGGGAGATGGCAGCTACTTGCCAGTCATGTGCAATAGCGGCCGTGTCGCCACAAGGCGGGGTGAGCAGTGCGGTTCCTTCGGTGCATGCGGGGGCACGGGGGACGGCAGGACCATGACCACCTCACCGAGCGACGACGGATCAGGGAGCAGCAGCGTGGCGAGTGACGACAGGACCACTGGGCCGATCGGGGACGCCGACCGCCGGCTGCGGACGGCGGAGCAGATGCGGACCCCGCCCGCGAACGGCGGTACGGAGGCCGAGCCGACCGATCCCGACGTGCTCGTGGCCGAGATCGAGCAGACGCGGGAGGATCTGGCGGAGACGCTGGACGCGATCGTGGACAAGGTCAGCCCCAAGCGGGTGGCGAAGCGGACGACCAAGCGCGTAGGCGATGCGGCCAAGGAAGGCGCTTCCGAGGCTGCGGACAGCGTCAAGCAGACGGCGGCCGCGGCCAAGGAGGGCGCGGCCGAGGCTGCCGAGACGGTCAAGCAGACGGCCGCCGAAGGCGCCGCAGAGGCTGCCGCGACTGTCAAGCAGACAGCGACCACAGCGACGGAGGCCGTCAAGGACGCCGCGGCCGCCGTGAAGGAGAAGGTGAGCGCCGCTCGTGGCGCTGAGGCTCCAGGCCCTGAGGAAGGGGCGCTGACGCCGGACACGCCGGCCACGTCGTCGACACCGGCCACGACGGCGACGTCCGAGTTCGCTCCCTACCGCCCGGTGCCGCCGCCGGGAACCGGTCCCTCCCGGGCTCCCATGTTGGCGGGGGCCGCCGCCGCGGTCGCCGTCGTCCTGCTGCTCGTACGCCGCCGCCGCCGCTGAACATGCGCGAGCAGCTCGGCCCGGGACAGGAGTCGGTCTGGGACTATCCGCGACCGCCGCGTGTCGAGCTGTCGTCGAAGCTGGTGATCGTCGTGTCCGGTGGGGTGGAGGTGTGCCGCACCGTGCGCGCGTTGCGGGTGCTCGAGACGAGCCATCCGCCGGGCTGGTACCTGCCGATGTCGGACTGGCTGCCGGGCGCGCTGCAGCCGGCCGGCGGCACGTCGTACTGCGAATGGAAGGGGGTGGCGACCTACCTGGACGTGCACGGAGGTGGCCGGCGCGTCGCCCGGGCCGCCTGGACCTACCTCGACCCGGTCCCCGCCTACGCGATCCTCCGCGACGCGGTAGCCGTCTACCCGGGGCGGATGGATCTGTGCACCGTGGATGGGGAACCGGTGCACCCCCAGGAAGGCGGCTTCTACGGAGGATGGGTCACGGGCGACGTGGTCGGGCCGTTCAAGGGAGCCCCTGGCACCCTGGGCTGGTGACCGTTCAGAGCTGCTGCACCGCTGCGTCCCGCTCCAGTGCCGCCACCTCGTCGGGCGCGAATCCCCAGTCGCGCAGGGCTTGCCGGGTGTGCTGTCCAGGCAAGGACGGAGGCCCGCTGACCGTCCCGGGGGTGCGCGACAGCCGCGGGGCAGCGGCCGGTTGCGGCACGCCGTCCACCTCGGCGATCGTGTTGCGGGCGGCCATGTGCGGGTGGCGCATCGCCTCGCCCATCGTCAGGACGGGTGAGACGCAGGCGTCCAGTGGCGCGAACATCGCCGCCCACTCGTCCCTTTCGCGGGTGGCGATCACCGCCGCCACCCGGCTGCGCAGCTCGGGCCACCGACCCACGTCCAGCTGGTCGGGGACGTCGTCCAGACCGAGCACATCGACGACGACTGCCCAGAACTGCGGCTCGATGGCGCCGACTGCGAGGTAGCCGCCGTCCGCGCACCGATAGGTGTCGTAGAACGGCGCGCCGCCGTCCAGCAGGTTGCTGCCCCGCTCGTCCGACCAGCTGCCCGCTTCCCGCAGCGCCCATGTCATCGCCATCAGGGTGCTGGCCCCGTCGACCATCGCGGCGTCGACAACCTGCCCGTGACCGCTCGCCCCGCGCTCGAGGAGTGCGGCGAGTACGCCGACGACCAGCAGCATGGAGCCGCCGCCGAAGTCTCCGACGAGGTTGAGCGGTGGCACCGGCTTTCGGCCGGGCTCGCCGATCGCGCTCAGGACCCCGCTCACCGCGAGGTAGTTCAGGTCGTGCCCCGCCCGCGGGGCGAGCGGTCCGTCCTGGCCCCATCCGGTCATCCGTCCGTAGACCAGGCGGGGGTTGCGGGCCAGGCAGACCTCAGGACCGACGCCGAGGCGCTCGGTCACCCCCGGCCGCAATCCTTCGAGGAGCACATCGGCTCGTTCCACGAGTCGCAGCACCGTCTCCGGCCCGGCCGGGTGCTTCAGGTCGACGGCGACCGAGCGTCGCGAGCGGGTCAGCAGGTCGGGTGAGGTCAGGCCGGCGCTGCCGCCGGGCCGGTCGATGCGCAACACATCGGCACCCAGGTCGGCGAGCACCATGCAGGCATGCGGCGCCGGTCCGAGCCCGGCCAGCTCGACGATCCGGACGCCGGTCAGCGGGCCCTGCCTGGTCACATCACCTCCGCAAGCGGTTCGCGGCACTGTACGTCCGAAGAGATTTGAACGCGTTCGGAAAAATGCTTGCGCGCGGCTGCGCTGGGGCCGTACGTTGCCTGTGTCTGAACACGTTCAACTATTTGGGAGAGGTTTCATGAATCCCATCGTCTTCACCTACATCGCCTATCTGGCTCTCGCCGTCCCCATCACGCTGTGGGTCGGCAGCACACTGCGTCGCAACGGCCGCGTTTTCCTGCTCGACGTCTTCGACGGAGACGAGGAGCTTGCGGAGGCGGTCAACCATCTGCTGGTGGTCGGCTTCTACCTCGTCAACCTGGGCTTCGTGTCGATCGCCCTCAAGACCGAGGACCGGGTCATCGACAGCCAGTCGGCGCTCGAGGCACTGTCGGTCAAGGTGGGCACAGTCGTCCTCGTGCTGGGCATCCTGCACCTGGCGAATCTGTTCGTGCTCAACAAGCTGCGTCGGCGCGCCCAGCTGCAGAGTCGCTCGACCGGCCGGCCGCCGGTGGCCCCCGACGCCGTCTGGGCGCCGCCTGCGTTGCGGACATGACCGATGGCCCGCTGCAGCGGCCACCGTGCTTTACGACGCTCGCTGCAACCTGTGCAGGACCGCTCGCGCGTGGCTCGAGCGCCAGCCACAGCTGGTGCCGCTGGAGTTCCTCGCTGCAGCGTCCTCGGGCGCCCGAGACCGCTTTTCCTTCCTGGACGCGACGATGACGCTCGAGGACCTCACCGTCGTCGGAGATGGCGGGGAGGTGTGGGTCGGGGCCAAGGCCTGGGTGGTCTGCCTGTGGGCGCTGGACGGCAAGCGGGGCCTGGCGCAGCGGCTCAGCACGCCGGGTCTGATGTCTCGGGCGCGGGTGGTCGTGAGCTTCGTGTCGCGGCACCGGCAGTCGATCGGCACCTACGGTGAGCCCTGTGACTGCACCCCGGCGTGAATCGTCGTCGTCCGCCAAGGGCGAGCAGACCCGCCAGCTGATCGTGAACACCGCCCTGCGGCTCTTTCGAGAGCGTGGCTACGAGGCCACCACCATGCGAACCGTCGCCGGCGAGGCCGGCCTGTCGGTCGGGAACGCCTACTACTACTACCCCAGCAAACAGCACCTGGTGCAGGAGTACTACGACCGGGCGCAGGAGCTGCACGACGCTGCGGCCCGCCCGGTCCTCGACCGCGAGACCGACTTCGAGGCCAGGCTGCACGGAGTGCTGCGCGCACGGGTTGACACGATGCAGGCCGACAAGCACTTCGCGGTCGGTTTCTTCCGCTTCGCCGCCGACCCGCAGAGCCCGCTGAGCCCCTTCAGCCCCGAATCCGCCCATGCGCGAGAGCTGTCGATCGCGCTCTACGCAGAGGCCGTGCGCGGCGCCCCGGGCGTGAAGATGCCGCCCGAACTGAGGGACGCCTTGCCCGAGCTGCTGTGGCTGTACCAGATGGGAGTCGTGCTCTATTGGGTGCACGACGCGTCGCCGAACTCGGCAAAGACCTACGCGCTCGTCGACCAGACCGTTCCGCTGGTCGTGAAGCTCGTCGGGTTGGCGCGCTACCGGCTTCTGCGCGGGATCATCTTCGACCTGCTCGACCTCGTGCGCGAGCTGCGTGCACCACCGTCCTAGCCCGCACGGCACACTGCTCCTGACCGGCCGGATCAGTGGTCTCGAGCGACGATCAGGGCGATCTGCATCAGCAGCTCTCGAGGCGTCAGGTCTTCCTGCGCTGCGGCCATCGGCAGCAGCAGGGCGGACAGATTGAGCAGGCCGTAGTAGCCCTGCGCCAGCGCGCCGACGCCATCCTCGTCGACGAGCTGCTGCAGGTAGGCACCCACCGGTCGCGGTGAGCCCGCCTCGGTCTCGGTCAGGAAGTCGGTCAGCGCCCCGATCGCCGCAGCAGTCGCGGCGCGGCTCTCTGGTGTGGTCACGTCCTGCAGGCTAGGTCGGGGGGTCGGGGTGGGGGACCGCGGCGGCCGGTTGGCGCAGCGAAACGCATTTGGTCGAGGTGCTCGCCGAGCGACCGCTCCTGGTCAGCGGCCAGTTGCGTCGCTAGTGGCTGTCCGCACTTACCGGGGGAGTTAGGTTGAGGAAGATTCTCACCACCTGCCTCGAGGAGAAGCAATGGCGCCACTCCGGTCGACGAGGCGGGGGCATCGAGTTGCCTCGGTCCGCCGTGTGCTGTCCCTGGGCGCGCTGTCCGCAACGGCGGTGATCCTCATGGGGGTCGGCGCTGTCGCGTACGCCTGCACCGCCATCGCGACCCTGACGGTGTCCACCACGTCCGGCCTGCCGGGCAGCATGGTGGACCTGACCGGGAAGGGCTTCAAGGTGGGTGTGCCGGTCACGGTGAACATGTACGACGCCACCAGCGCGGCGACCGGGCCGGTGCTCGTGCAGGCGATCCCGGAGGCTGGCGGAAAGTTCTCGGTCAGCGTCCAGGTCCCCGCCTCCGCTGCCGGCACGCAGGTCATCTCGGCCTCCCAGACCGCGGCTGACGGCACCCCCATATCTCGCATGGCCGCCGGAGCGGTCTTCCAGGTCCTCGACGCCAGCCCGCCTCCCGCCACAACCGACGCGAAGTCCTCGCTGACGGGGCTCCTGGTGACGATCGCTGCCGCCGCTGTCCTGGTTCTGGGCCTCGGGGTGGGAGGGGTGATGCGTCGGCAGCGGCGCAACGTCCCGGAGTCGGACGTGCCTGGGCTCCCCGAGCAGATCGAGACCCCGGTTGCCGGAGCCGTCGACGAAGTGAAGCTGGCGAGCGTGCGGGTCTCGAAGGAGGGATGCGTCGGTGCGGCTCACTGACGACCGCTGGGCCGTCGCCGGCATGGTCGCCGGGCTCGGACTGATCCTGACCGCTTGTGGCGCGTCGGACACGCCGACCGCGACCGAGAGCAGCGCACCGACGAGCGCTCCGAGCGCGGTGGCTACCACTGCCGGCCCCACG
>JAHWJP010000017.1:10521-21714 GCA_019348355.1 Actinomycetota bacterium | reverse complement strand
TGCGAGTGCCACCAGCAGCCCCAGCGGTGCTGCGAGCGAGGCGACCATCACGGCCCTGTCCACGAGCGGCACCCCGACCGACCCGACCGTGACGGTCACGGGAACGGGCTTCGGTGCGAGGCCGGACCCTGATCCCGCGACCTCCCCGCAGGGGCAGGAAGGCTGCCCAGCGGCTCCGGAGGAGGGCAACGGCTTCCTCTACGGAGAGAACCTGTACATCCAGGACACGGCGGCCAAGGTCGGCGCCGAGGAGTGGACAGCCGGACGGAACGGCGGCGGGATCTTCGCCTGCATCGCCCTGATCATCGAGGAGTGGACCCCGACCAAGGTGGTCTTCAGCTTTGGCAACACCTTCGGGAAGATGATCCCCGAGAACTACTACGTGATGAGCGACGGCGACCCGTTGGAGGTGACCCTCAAGGGGGCCACCATGACGGGGACGGCAAGGCTCTCGGGCTGACCCCGCCGGAGTGTCCGGCAGTCGACGGTTTCCGTTCAGCTCCGGGCGGCGACGCCGGTGTTGCCGGCCAGGGGTCGGAAGCCGCGCAGGCGCAGGCTGTTGCTGACGACGAAGACCGAGCTGAACGCCATGGCCGCACCGGCGATCATCGGGTTGAGCAGCCCGGCCGCGGCGAGTGGCAGGGCGGCGAGGTTGTAGGCGAAGGCCCAGAACAGGTTGCCCTTGATGACCTTCAAGGTCCGCCGGGCGAGCCGGATGGCATCGGCGGCGGCGCGCAGGTCGCCGCGGACGAGGGTCAGGTCGCTGGCCTCGATGGCCACGTCCGTGCCGGTGCCCATCGCGAGGCCGAGGTCGGCCTGCGCGAGCGCGGCGGCGTCGTTCACGCCGTCACCGACCATCGCCACGACCTTGCCCTGCGCTTGCAGCCGCTTGACCACCTCGACCTTGTCCTGGGGGAGCACCTCGGCGATGACGGTGTCCGACCCCTCGTCGATCCCGACCTCGCGGGCGACGGCAGCAGCCACGGTCGCGTTGTCGCCGGTGAGCAGCACCGGGGTGAGCCCGAGCGCGCGCAGCTGACTGATGGCCTCCGCCGATGTCGGTCTGACGGTGTCGGCGACCGACAGCACACCGCGGGCCTGGCCGTCCCAGCCGACGGCGATGGCGGTACGGCCCGCCGCCTGCGCGTCGCTGAGCGCCGTGTCCAGCGCGGCCGGCAGCTGCTGGGACCACTGCTCGAGCAGGCGCACCCTCCCGATCAGCACGGCGTGGCCGTCGACCTGCCCCTGGACGCCGAGCCCTTCGAGGTTCGTGAACTCCTCGACAACGGGCAGCGACCCGACCCGCTCGGCCGCCCCGGCGGCGATGGCCCGGGCGATCGGGTGCTCGCTGCCGGCTTCGAGCGCTCCGGCGAGGCGGAGCAGCTGCTCGACCTCGACGCCGTCGGCCGGCACCACGTCGACCAGGCTCATCTGTCCGGTGGTGACGGTGCCGGTCTTGTCCAGCACCACGGTGTCGATGCGCTGGGTGGACTCGAGCACCTCCGGGCCCTTGAGAAGGATGCCCAGCTGGGCGCCGCGGCCGGTGCCGACCATCAGCGCGGTCGGGGTGGCGAGGCCGAGCGCGCACGGGCAGGCGATGATCAACACGGCGACGGCGGCGGTGAACGCGGCGCCGATCCCGTTGCCGGTGCCGACCCAGAAGCCGAGTGTCGCGACGGCGAGGGCCAGCACGACCGGCACGAAGATGCCGCTGATCCGGTCGGCCAGTCGCTGCACCTGGGCCTTGCCGTTCTGGGCGTCCTCGACGAGGCGCGCCATCTGCGCCAGCTGGGTGTCGGCTCCGACGCGCGTCGCGCGTACGACCAGCCGTCCTCCGGCGTTGACGGTGGCACCGACCACGGTGTCGCCCGGGCGCACCTCGACCGGCACCGACTCGCCGGTGAGCATGCTGGCGTCGACCGCTGAGGTGCCCTCGACGATCTCGCCGTCGGTCGCGAGCTTCTCGCCGGGACGGACCACGAACAGGTCGCCGACGGCGAGCGCATCGACCGGGATCCGGGTTTCGACGCCGTCCCGCAGGACGGCGACCTCCTTGGCGCCCAGCTCCAGCAGGGCACGCAGGGCGGCGCCGGAGCGGCGCTTCGCGCGGGCCTCGAAGTAGCGGCCGGCGAGGATGAACATCGTGATGCCGGAGGCGGCCTCGAGGTAGATGTTGCCGGCGCCGTCGCTGCGCTGGATCGTCAGCTCGAACGGGTGCCGCATCCCGATCTCGCCTGCGGTGCCGAGGAACAGCGCATAGACCGACCAGGTGAAGGCGGCGAGCGAGCCGACCGAGATCAGGGTGTCCATCGTCGCGGCGCCGTGCCGGGCGTTGGTCCAGGCGGCACGGTGGAAAGGCAGCGCGCCCCAGAGAACGACCGGCGCCGCCATGGTCAAGGACAGCCACTGCCAGGCGTCGAACTGCAGCGCCGGGATCATCGCCATCGCGATGACGGGCACGGTGAGCAGCGTCGACACGATCAGGCGCTGCTTCAGCGAAGCGGTCGGGTCTGCTTCGGCCGGCTCCTCACCGCCGCCGGAGCCCGCGTCCGCAGGTGGTGTCGGCAGCGCGGCGGTGTAGCCAGCCTGCTCGACCGCCGCCACCAGCTGCTCACGGGTGACGGTGTCGGCGAAGCTCACCCTCGCCTTCTCGGTGGCGTAGTTGACCGTCGCTGTCACGCCGTCGAGCTTGTTGAGCTTGCGCTCGATGCGGTTGGCGCAGGAGGCGCAGGTCATGCCGGTGATGGCGAGCTCGACCTGCTGATCGGTGCCCGTGCTGCTGGTGGTGGTGGTGGTCATGACCTCTCCTGCTTGCCGGCCGTGGCGGTGAACTCCGCTGTTCGTACGACGTTGTCGTGTTGGAAGTCTAGGTAGAGCCGGTAGTCACCGGCGGTGGGCACGTCGGCGTAGAAGGTGATGCCCGGGCCGGCGGCGGTGCGTCCGTCGCCGGGCTTGCCGTCGGGGTGGACGTGCAGGTAGGCGAGGTCCCCGGCGCGCAGCGCGACCAGGTGTCCGTAGGCCGCGAGGTAGGGCTGCAGGTCGGTGACCGGTTGGCCGCCCCTGCTCACCGACAGCGTCAACTCACTCAGCGTCCCCGCGGTCAGGTCGCCGTCGAGGGTCACGGTGTAGTCCTCGACCGTCGCCGTCCGGGACACGGCGGGCAGCGGCTGTGGCTCGTAGCTCCCGGCCGCGGCGAAGTCGGCCGCCAGCGTGAGTGAGTCTGTCCGGTCGTCGGGAACGAAGTCGGTGAAGACCTTGTACGCGCCGGCGCTGCCCAGGGTGAGCGGCACCGACCAGCGGCCGGCCGGGTCGCGGGTGGGGTGGACGTGCTGGAAGCCGGTCGTGTCACGCCGCACCACGATCAGGTGCAGCTCCTTGTCGTGCTCGGGCGTGAAGTCGGTGACCGGCTGGCCGTCCGGGCCGGTGATGGTGAAGGCGAACGGCGCCGCGGTGCCGACCGGCGCGGTCGCAGACTCGAGCTGGAGGGTGTAGCCGTCGGTGGACACCGAAAGTCCGGTGACGGGGGTGTCACGCGCCGCGCTCGGGCCGGCGTCGCCGGCGTCGTGTCCGCCCTCGTGGCCCGCGTCGGGTTCGGCATCGGCCGCGGAGCTGTGCCCGCCGCCGTGCGGATCGGCCGCTGCGGTGCCGACCGGGCCGACCGCGTTTCCGACGCCGACGGCGCCGACGAAGACCACGGCGAGCCCTGCGGCGAAAACGGCCAGGCGGGTGGGTGTGTTCATGACTGCTCCTCTGGTGGTGCGCGGTGCTAGCTGGCGCTGGGGCTCAGTGCGTAGCCGGCCTCTTCGACGGCGCCCTGGACGGCGCCCGAGTCCTGGGCGGCGTCGCCGGTGACGGTCAGTCGGCCGGTCTCGAGCTCGACCTGCACGTCGCTGATGCCCGGCAGGGCCGAGACCTCCTCGGTGACGGAGGCGACGCAGTGCCCGCAGGTCATGCCTGTCACGGTGTAGGTGGCAGTGCTCATCGGAGTGCTCCTCGTTGTTGTTGTGACAGGTGGGTCAACTGCGGACCAGGCGGGCGATGGCGTCGGAGGCCTCGCGAAGCTTGGCGTCCTGCTCGGCCCCACCGGTTCGGGCGGCGTCGACGACGCAATGAGCCATGTGCTCGTCGAGCAGGCCCAGGGCGAACGACTGCAGCGCCTTGGTCGCCGCCGAGACCTGAGTGAGGACATCGATGCAGTACTTGTCGTCCTCGACCATCCTGGCGATCCCGCGAACCTGCCCCTCGACGCGGCGCAGGCGCTTGAGCTGGTCGTCCTTGCTGTTCGCGTAGCCAGGCATGATCTGCTCCTGTGACGGTGGCTCTTGGCTCCGGGAGAACTATACCCCCCTAAGGTATTAGATGCAAGCCCAGCCGCCGTCTGCGTTCCGGGCTTCCCCTCTGGGTCGGTGGTCGCCCCCCGGAGCCGTTCGGGTCCACCGCAGCTGCGCTGTACGAAGATCATCAGTAGGTTGCCTGTCCGACACGCACCCGTGTCCTGACGGCGATCTCCTGATGATCTCGCCGAGGACGCTGGCCGACCATGCCGTTCTCCACCGGCCTAGCCGCTGACCGGTGGCTCATAGAGTTGCGGCATGACGGTGCTGCGCTCCATGGCCCTGTTCTGCCTCGCCGCGGTCGCCGAGATCGGCGGCGCCTGGCTGGTCTGGCAGGGCGTCCGGGAGCATCGGGGGCTGCTCTGGATCGGTGCCGGCGTGATGGCCCTCGGGGTGTACGGCCTGCTCGCCACCTTGCAGCCCGACGCGCAGTTCGGCCGCATCCTCGCGGCCTACGGCGGCGTCTTCGTGGTCGGCAGCCTGCTCTGGGGACGGGTCGTCGACGGTTTCCAGCCGGATCGCTACGACATCGTCGGAGCGGCCATCTGCCTGGTCGGGGTCGGCGTCATCATGTACGCCCCTCGGGCCGGCGGGTTGACGGGCCCCTGAGGCGCCGCCGGCACCGGGCATCGCATCAGCCGGTGTTGCGCAGCCCCGCGGCGATGCCGTTGACGGTGAGCAGCAGGGCCCGCGCCAGCAGCGGGTCCTGCTCACCGGCGTGCTTGCGGGTGAGAAGCTCGATCTGCAGGTGGTGCAGCGGCTCGAGGTAGGTGTCGCGCGTCCGCAGGGTCTGGCGCAGGACCGGGTCGCCGCTGAGCAGCTCGTCCTCGCCAGTCACGGCAAGGACCTCGGCGACAGTACGTGCGTGCTCCTCCTGGACGACGTCGAACAGGCGTCGCAGTGCCGGATCGACGAGGCGGTCGACGTAGCGCTCGGCGATCGAGAGGTCGGTCTTGACCAGCGTCATGGACACATTGCTCAGAAACGCCTGGAAGAAGTGCCATTCGCGGTACATCTCGCGCAGCGCCGCCCGGTGCTCCCCCACCGCGGCAAGGCCCGAGCCCACCCCGAACCAGCCGGGCAGGATCTGGCGCGACTGGGTCCACCCGAAGACCCAGGGGATGGCCCGCAGACCCTCGACGCCGCCGCCGCTGTCCGGCCGTCGGGACGGCCGGGAGCCGATGTGCAGGTCGGCGAGCAGCTCGACCGGTGTCGAGGCGAGGAAGTACGCCGGGAGGTCGGGGTCCTCGACGAACGCTCGATAGCGGATGTGCGCGGCGTCGGACACCTCGTCCATGACCGCGTCCCACTGCTGCACCTGGTCGTCGGTGTGCCGCGGCGTCTGGTGCAGCACCGTCGCCTCGAGCCCGGCTGCCAGCAGCAGCTCGAGGTTGTTGCGGGCGAGCACGGGGAGGGCGTACTTGTCACTGATGACCTCGCCCTGCTCGGTCACCTTGAGCTCACCGTCCACGGCGCCGTTCGGCAGCGCCATCACGGCTTCATAGGTGGGGCCGCCACCCCGGCCGACCGATCCGCCCCGACCGTGGAAGAAGCGCAGCCGGACGCCGTGCTTGGCGGCGACGTCCCGCGCGCGCCGCTGAGCCCGGTGGATCTGCCAGCGCGAGGTGGTGATCCCAGCCGCCTTGTTGGAGTCGGAGTAGCCGAGCATCACCTCCTGCACGTCCCCGCGCAACGACACCAGCAGCCGGTAGGACGGATCGCTGAGCAGCGTGTCGAGGATGACGTCGGCGTTCTCCAGCTCCTGCGTCATCTCGAGCAGCGGCACGAAGTCGATGCGCGCGACGCCATTGGCGAGGTCGACCAGTCCGGCCTCCCGCGCCAGCACGACGGCGGCCAGCACGTCGTCGGCTCCTTGCGTCATCGACACGATGTAGCTCTCGACCGCTTGCGGGCCGAGCGCGTCGAGTGCCTGCGCAATGGTGGTGAACAGCTCAGCAGTCCGGGCACCCTCGGCGTCGAGCGGCAGCGGGTGGCCGGCCAGCGGCCGCCGGCCGGACAGCTCCTTGGACAGTGCGGCCAGGCGGTGGCACCGCGGGAGGTCGGCGTAGGGGAACGACAGCTCCCAGGTGCGGTCCAGCAGCTGGCCGACCGCGTGGTGGTGCTTGTCGGCGTGCTCGCGGACGTCCATCGTGGCCAGCAGCAGCCCGGTGCTCGCGGCGGTGCGTACGAGCCGGTCGATCGCGCCGCCGGCGAGCAGCTCGCCCTGGTGCTGGCGGACCGACGCGTGCAGCAGCAGCAGATCCTGCTGCAGCTCCGCCGAATCGCGGTAGTCGCGGCCGGGAACGTGCCGGTGGCGGCCCTGCACCCGGGAAAGGGTCAGCTGCAGCCTGGTGCCCACGCAGGTGAGGAACAGCCGGTAGGACTCCTCGGCGTTGAGCCGGCGGTAGCGGGGCTCGACCTCGGGCAGCTCCGCCAACGACAGCTCCAGCCGGGTGGTCAGGGCCGCGGATGCGCCTGAGACGCGCTGCGACACCGACAGCTCGCGACGCAGGTCGTTGACCAACGTGAGCAGCAGCCGGATGCCGTGCACCGCCTGCAGCCCCAGGACCTCCAGCGTGGTGGCGGGCGTGATGTTGGGGTTGCCGTCCCGATCCCCGCCGATCCAGGTCCCGAAGGTCAGCGGACGCGCCTGAGGAGTCAGCCTCACGCCGACCGTCGCGAGCTGCTCGCGCAGCTCCTCGAGCACGTCGCCGACCGCGGCGCTGCCCAGGCCCTCCAGGTAGTAGACGCCGTTGCGGGCCTCGTCGAGGGGGTCCGGCCGCTCGAAGCGGAGCTCGTCGGTGTGCCACAGCAGCTCGACCGCCTCGGCGAGGCGGCGGCGACGGATCGGGCTGCCCGGCTGGTCGAGCAGCTCGGCCACCCGCCGCATCTTGTCGAGGATCGACCGGCGAGCGGCCTCGGTCGGGTGCGCCGTCAACACCGGGCGCACCGCCAGCCGCCCTACGGCTTCGGCCACCACGTCGGTCGGGGTGCCGGAGGCACCGATCCGTGCCGCCGCGCGCTCCAGCCACCCGACGCCGCTCTCCCGCTGGCTCAGCAGTGCCCGTCCGCGATGCACCTGCTCGGTGACGTTGGCCAGGTGGAAGTAGGACGTGAAGGCCCGCACCACGCGGATCGTCGTGTGCAGGTCCAGCCCGCGCAGCCGCGTGTCGATGTCGGACGGCAGGGCTGTCAGGCCACCGCACCTGGCCTCGCTGCGCACCAGCTCGACGAGCTCCAGCAGCTCGCGTCCTTCGCTGCGAACGAGCGTCTCGCCCAATAGCGTCGTCAGCAGCCGGATGTCCGCGCGAAGGGCGTCGTCCACCGTGCCGGGGGCGCGTACTGCGGTCGGTGTGGTCACGGGACCGCCAGTGTTCACCCCATGGGGAAGCCGGCTGACATCGGGGGAGGCGCTCATGAGCCGCCGCCGGCCGGAGCAGGCCGTGCCAGGTGGCCGGCCACCCGGCACGCAGCATCGGCGTCGTCACGGTCACTGTCCCCACGCACTGACCTCGACAGACGGGTTATGCTCGCCCGGTGGAGCGCGCAGAGGCAGTGAGCGGGAGCAACGGCGCCTGGTGCCGCTGCCTGCTGGCCATGACGCTGCTCGCCGTCAACGACGCGCACTGTTGCCGCCCGAAGCCGTAACCGGTCGGACCTGACGGCCCGCCCGACGGCACCGCCGGCCGACCGTCCCTTCCCCCGAAAGTCGATCGATGTCGAATCTCTCTTCGTACTGCCAGGCCGTCGCCGACGGCACCATCCCTCCTGCCGGCGGCTTCCGCGGGCTGTGGCGCCGAGCGGTGTGCGTGCTGGTGCGCACGCACACGGCGGGCGTCCCCTTCTAGGCCGATCAGGACAGGGCGACGACTGCCCGGATCGCGACGTAACCGGCGACGAGGACGAGCAGGACGGCGAACGCCCGCGTGAGGGTGTCAGCGCGTACCCGGTTGGCGATCTTCTTGCCGAGCAGTGACCCGGCGACGGCTGTGGCGGTGAACGGTGCAATGACCGCCCAGTCGAACTCGCTCTGACCGGCGCGCGCGGCGAGGGCGACTCCCGAGTTGAGGGCGATGACCAGCAGGGAGGTGCCCACCGCGACGGGCATCGGCAGCCGCAGGCCGATCACCAGAACCGGTACGAGCACGAAACCGCCTCCCACGCCGAGAAAACCGGTCAGGAAGCCAATGACAACCCCGGCCGACACGAGACGCACCGCCGGGCGGATCCTTGCCGCCGGGGTGGCGCCCGGAGCACGGGCCGCGGTGGCCGTAGCTCCACCTCGGGCAGGCGCTCCGAAGTCCAGGACCTCCGGGTCGTGCTCGTGTGCGGATCGCAGCAGCATGCCGGCGGCCGTCACGAGCATGACAGCGGCGAAGATGAGCAGGAGCACGTTCTCGTCGGTGAGCTGGTTCAGGCGGGTGCCGAGCACGGACGCCGGGAGGCCGGCTGCGGCGAGCAGCAGCCCGGTTCGCCACCGCGTGTTCCCACCGCGGGCATGACTGATGCTGGCCACGACGGCAGTCACGCCGACGATGACCAGGCTGCCGCTGGTCGCCTGCTGTGCGCTCAGGCCGAGCGCGAACACGAGCAGCGGCACGGTGAGGATGGATCCGCCGCCGCCGAGCGCGCCGATGACGAGGCCGACAGCCAGGCCGAGCCCGAGTGCGGCCAGAAGCATCAGGTGACCTTGCCCGAGCGGTTCCCGCTGCGGCACATCGTGATGATCAGCCGGTCGCGGGCGACTGCCACCGGGTCGAGCCGCACGACGGCACGGGCGTCAGTCAGGACGGCGGCCTCGGTGGCGTCGACGTTGGGAACTGATGCGGACTCGTTCACGGCGTACTCCTCGCGTGACGGGTGGGGCGGAACTCCGCCGGCCGGCCGTGCAGGCTGCCGGTCCGCTCCATCCTGAGGTGTGTGAATAATACCTTGGGGGGTATGCGAGGCAGGTGGGTTGCTCTGGTCCGGGAGGTTCCATGAAGCTCGACGACGACGCGGCCCGAAGCGCCATTACTCGGCTCCGCCGGGCCGAGGGGCAGATCGCCGGGGTTATTCGGATGCTGGAGACCGGGCGTGACTGCAAGGACGTCGTGACCCAGTTGGCTGCCGTGTCACGGGCGCTGGACAAGGCCGGGTTCTCGATCGTCGCCAGCGGGCTCAAGCAGTGCCTGGTCAGCGAGGACGAGATCGACGTCGCGCAGATGGAGAAGCTGTTCCTGTCTCTCGCCTGATGGAGGCGCCCATCAGTGCAGCGCCTGTCGTCGTGGTCGGCGGCGGCCACAACGGCCTGGTCGCGGCCTGCTACCTCGCGAAGGCGGGCAAGCCGGTCGTGGTCCTCGAGGCGTCCGACAAGCCAGGAGGCGGCTCGCGCACCGACGAGACGATCCCGAGCTACCGGTTCAACACCCACGCCGCCGCGCACAACATCATCAACATGACCCGGATCCCGGCCGAGCTGGACCTGGCCGGGGCGGGCCTGGAGTACCTGCCGATGGACCCGTTCGCCACGGGGGTGTTCCGGGACGGCCGGGTGGTGCGCTTCTCCCGCGACATCGAGCAGGCCGTCGCCTCGATCGCCGAGCACAGCCGGGCTGACGCGGAGGCCTACCGGGCGTTCATGCACCGCGCGATCCCGCTGGTGAAGACCGCCGTCACCGGACTGGAGAGCGGCTCCACTCCGGGCGGGGTACTCAAAGCCGCTGGCAGCAAGCTGCTTCCACTGCTGCAGGGAGTGAAGCGCGCAGGTGGCCCGGTCGGGTTGTTCCACGACCTCGTCATGCCGTACGGCGCGCTGCTCGAGACGGCGCTGCCCAGTGACCTGACGCGCGCCCCGGTCGCCTCCTTCGCGAGCCACTCCTCGGCCGGACCGCACGCACCGGGCGGCTCGTTCTACGTCTTCTGGCAGGCGGCCTACCACCTGTTCGGCCAGTGGCACCCGCGCGGCGGGTCCTCCGCGCTCACCACCGCGTTGACTTCCCGGCTCGAGGGGTGGGGCGGGGAGGTCCGCACCGGCACGCTCGTCGAGGGCATCGAGGCGCGCACCGGCCGGGCCACCGGCGTACTGCTCGAAGGGGGGAAGCGCCTCGCGGCATCCGCGGTCGTCACCGCGATCGACGTGCAGACCGCCCTGCTCGACCTGCTGGACCCCCCGCTGGGCGGGAAGGACGGCACCGATCTCGCCGCGGCGCACCGGGGCAACGCCGTCCAGCTCGTCGTGCACCTTGCGACCGACAGGCTCCCGCCGTACCCGAACGCCCGCCCCGGCGACTGGAACGGCCTGCAGTCCCATGTCGACACCCTCGACGAACTGCGCCGCGGCTTCCAGTCGGCGGAGGCCCGACGGCTCCCCGAGCCGGTCCCCACCTACTGCTTCACGCCCAGTGTGTACGACGACTCGCTCGCGCCGGCCGGTCACCACACCGTGTATCTCGCCTGCCCGTGCGCGCCGTACGAAGTCGAAGGCGGCTGGGAGGACCAGCAGGAGGCGTTCGCCGACGCGATGGTCGCCCAGGTCGAGGCGCACGCTCCCGGGTTCACGGCGAGCATCCTCGCGCGCACCATCCGGACGCCGGCGCTGATGGCGCAGGAGCTGCGCTGGCCCGGAGCCCACCCGATGCAGCTCGACATCAGCCTGGACCAGCTGGCGTTCCTGCGCCCCACCCGTCGGCTGTCCGGGCACACCGTCCCTGGCGTGGCCGGCCTCTACACCTGCGGCGCCTCGACCGCCCCGGTCGGTGGGATCGCCGGCAGCAGCGGCAAGGCCGCGGCACTCGCGCTGCTCGAGGCGCAACCGTGAGGGCATACGTCGTCGTCCGACGACGGATCTGTGACTGAGAGAAAGCGAACCCGATGCCCG
>JAHWJP010000017.1:7855-10421 GCA_019348355.1 Actinomycetota bacterium | reverse complement strand
TACGTCGTCGTCCGACGACGGATCTGTGACTGAGAGAAAGCGAACCCGATGCCCGATCGTCCGCAGGACGAGGTGCTGCAGCGAGCCGGCCTCACCGTCTCCGTCATCGAGACCCCGACGCTCGGTGACCGTAGCTACGTCGTCGACGACGGGGTGGACGCCCTCGTCGTCGACCCGCAGCGGGACGTCGATCGCGTGCATGCCGTCCTGACCCGTCGCCGCGTCCGGTTGGCGGCTGTCGCCGAGACGCACGCCCACAACGACTACGTCAGCGGTGGACTCGAGCTGGCGCGCTCGGCCTACGTGCCCTACCTGGTCCCCTGCGAGGCCGAGGCGGCGTACGAGCGCACGCAGGTGTGCGGCGCGGACGTAAGGAACGTCGGGTCGATGACGGTGCGCACCATCGCGACGCCCGGGCACACGCCGCACCACGTCGCGTTCACCGTCGGCATCGGCGATCGGCCAGCGGTGGTGTTCACCGGCGGGTCGATGCTCTTCGGTGCGGTCGGGCGCACCGACCTGGTGGCCCCGGAGCTGACCGAGCGTTTGACGCGAGCTCAGCACGCGTCTGTGCGCCGGCTCGTCGCCGAGGTGGACGGCGACGTCGCGGTTCTGCCGACCCACGGCTTCGGCAGCTTCTGCTCGGCCACCCCCACCTCGGGCACCTCCTCGACCATCGAGAAGGAGCGAACGCAGAACCCCGCTCTCACGCAGGAGGAGGACGAGTTCGTCGCGACCCTGCTCGCCGGCTTCGATGCCTATCCCGCCTACTACGCCCACATGGGTCCGGTGAACCTCGCGGGGCCGGCCCCGGTCGACCTGTCACCCGTTTCCGAAGCCGACGCTGCCGAGCTCCGTCGCCGGATCGACGCAGGGGAGTGGGTCGTCGACCTGCGCGACGGAAAGGCCTTCGCCTCCGGTCATGTTCCGGGCAGCTTCAACTTCGACGCCACCGGCAACCTGGTGACCTACCTCGGTTGGCTCATCCCGTGGGGCACCCCGCTGACCCTGATCGGGGAGTCCTCGGCGCAGGTCGCCGACACCCAGCGCGAGCTGGTCCGCATCGGCATCGACCGGCCGGTCGCGCAGGCGACCGCCACGATCGAGAAGCTTTCCGACGGAAATCTTGCGACGTACGAGACGGCGACCTTCGCCGAACTGGCCGCAGCTCGCGCCGACGGTGCCGTCTTCGTGCTCGACGTACGGCGGCGGTCGGAGTGGGAGGAGGGGCACGTCGAGCAGGCTCAGCACATCCCGCTGCACGAGCTGCCGGGCCGCACCGGCGAGGTCCCTGCCGGTCCGGTGTGGGTGCACTGCGCCAGTGGCTTCCGGGCCTCGATCGCCGGCTCGTTCCTGGAGCGGGCCGGCAAGGACGTCGTCGTCATCGCGGACGACGTCGCCGAGGCAACCACTTCTGGTCTGTTGACCACGTAGGTCGAGCGGTCCTGCTGCTAGGTGCTTCACGCACTTATTGTCCCGCTGCCAAACAGGTTACGGTCACTGACGCTCCGCTCCGGCGGGACGACGAGCGCCCGAGGCGCCTGCTTGCCGATGCCGAGCCGACTCGACGAAGGGCTTGGACATGGTGAGACCGGTGCTCCGGAGGGGAGGGGCGCTCGTCGTCGTTCTTGCTCCGGTCGGCTGCGGGAGCGGGCCGAGCAGGAGGACTTCTTGCAGGAGGCAAATGCTGCCTGCGCAGCACCGCGAGACGATCGAGGCGGCCGCCAGCCAGGTGCTGGCCGGGGGCTCCTTGCCGAGCCCGGAGCAGTTCGGCCGGCTGACGATGCAGACGGAGCTGAACGACAAGGCAACGCAGACCGGGCTCTCCGACGCCTGCCGCGTCGGACCTGAGTAGCGTCGATTCACCGGGACTTCGGCGCGTAGATGGCCGACCGCGCACGCCGGGCGGCTTCGCCGGCGGCCTTCCGGGCGTGCAACAAGCAGGTCCTGATTCGCGGATAGCCCCCGTGCGCGGCTCGGGTAGACCAGTGAACATGAGGCGGCGAATGGCGGTGGTGCTGCTCGCCGGCTGCAGCGCCTGCGCCTCCCCGCCGCCGGCCGGACCGAGCGCGCCGGTGTTGCGCCCGTCTGTGTCCGCATCGCCCGCATCGGTCCAGGTCCCCTACCGGATCGAGGTACGCGCGGACGTGAGCGGCGTCGAGGAGGTCGTCGTTTCGACGCTCACCGATCCGCGCGGCTGGCAGCGCGCCGGCTTCAGTCTGGTCCGCGCGGCAGACGCGCCGTACGTCATCGTCCTGGCCGAGCCGGACGAGGTGGACCGGCTGTGCCTGCCGTACGAGACCTATGGGTTGTACTCCTGCCAGAACGGGCCGGTCGTGGCGTTGAACGCCGACCGCTGGCGCACCGCGACGCCGGAGTGGACGGGGGACCTCGCGACCTACCGCCAGATGCTCGTCAACCACGAGTTCGGCCATTTGCTCGGGCAGCGGCATCCCCCGTCGCCGCAGTGTCCGGTGCCGGGAGAGCCGGCGCTGGTGATGTCGCAGCAGAGCACCGAGCTCGACGGCTGCCTGCCGAACCCGTGGCCGCTGCCGGGTGAGGTCCT